>NZ_JBPXMD010000036.1:0-76934 GCF_051918855.1 Streptosporangium sp. H16 | reverse complement strand
TGATAGGCTGGAAGTGGAAGCGCAGTAATGTGTGGAGCTGACCAGTACTAATAGGCCGAGGACTTGACCACAAAGCATTATGCTCGCGTCCACTAGGCAATTCTGAGACAGCAAACAGTGTTTGTGTGTTTCATAGGGTTACGGCGGTTATGGCGAAGGGGAAACACCCGGTTACATTCCGAACCCGGAAGTTAAGCTCTTCAGCGCCGATGGTACTGCACCGGGGACGGTGTGGGAGAGTAGGTCACCGCCGGACAATCTTTTGAGGGCCTCCACCGTTGGTGGGGGCCCTTAGTCATGTCCCGGCCCTTTTTTCCGGGGCTGTTCCGGGACCCTGCCCGCGACCCTTCCCGAACCTTTTCCGGGGCTTGTCTGCGACCCTTTCCGGGATTGTTTAGGGGCTTGCTCAGGGCCCTTTTTGGGGCCTTCCTAGCGGCGTTTCGGGGCGTTCGTCAGGTTCCCGGTCGTCCCATGATCTCGATCATGGCCAGGGTGTTCTGGTATTCCCGCCAGTTGACGATTTTCCCGTCCCGCACCCTGAGGACCCCGATGAAGGGGGAGGAAGCCTGGTGGCCAGTGGCGAGGAACCTGCCGGCCAGCTCGTATTCGACAACGATGACCTCGGGGTCGGCGGTCTCGTGGACGACCACCTCACGGACCTGGTCCAAGGCGAACCGCCGGGCGAAGGCGGCCTGTTCAGGACCGGAGAAGAGCAGGAACGCCTCCTTTCCCTCATGTCTTCTGGGCCTGCCCGGTGGAGCGAAGGGGACCTCGATGACGGCGTCCTCGGCCAGCTCGCTTCCGAAGCCGCCGAGGTTCTCGAGCCAGTGGCGCCGTACGCGTTCGAACATCTCGCGAGGGCCGGGAGCGACGATGGATTCGGTCATGATGGATCCCCTTCGTGACGGACACTAAGATGAGTGAAAGCTCATCTTTATGATCGTGAGTCGAGACTCACTTTGTCAACGCCGTATCTCACGCGCGGAGACATCGCACTTCATCTCATGCGCGAGATGCCGCCCTTCGCGGGCGCCGACAGGTATGCGGGCACGGACGATGCGACAGGAAACACGACAGGAACGACGGGAACGACGGGAACAGGGAAGGCAGGCTGGATGACACCCACGAATTCTTCACCGGGCGGGACGGGCGGTCCTGGGGACGCCAAGCCGTTGCGCGCGGACGCCCAGCGCAACCGGGAACGCATCCTCGCCGCGGCGGAGGCCGTCTTCGCCGAGAAGGGCCCCTCCGCGTCGACCGAAGAGGTCGCCGTCCGTGCGGGGGTGGCCATCGGTACGGTCTTCAAGCACTTCCCGACCAAGCAGGCCCTGCTGCAGGCCATCATGAAGGGCCTCCTGGGCAGGCTGGACGAGGAGATGGCCGAGCTCGCCGCCGATGACGCTCCCGGGGAGGCGCTGTTCACCTTCGTCACCCGCATGGTCGAGCAGGCGGCGCGGAAGAGGACCGTCGTCGGTCTCCTGGCCGAGACAGGTGTCGATCTCCAGGTCGCGAGCTCGGTGCGGATGTTGCGCGAAGGGATCGAGACGCTCCTCGCCCGCTCCCAGGAGGCCGGTGCCGTCCGCGAGGACGTCCGTCTCGACGAGGTGATCGCCCTGCTCACCGGCGTCTGTCAGGGGGCACTCCACGCGGGCTGGGATGGTGACCTGCAGCGTCGCACGCTGGCGATCGTCTTCGCCGGTCTCCGGACGCCTGAGGGCCGCCGATGACTCATGACGGCCCTCGACTGCGAGAGGCCGACCGGGGGAGGCTCGCTCAGATGCTCGCCCAAGGGATCCGCGTAACCCCCTGGGAGGGAACCGCTACGGAGACCGAAGGTCGTGGCCGCGGTCAGGCGCCGGAGGCGGCGCGGAGCAGGGGCTCGATCCGGTAGGGGACCTGGATGGAGAGGGCGATCGTGGTGTCCGTCCGCTGGACCGCGGGGGAGGCCAGGATGCGGGCGATGATCTCCTGGAGGTCGGGGGTGCTGCGGGCCACCACGCGGCAGAGGAGGTCCGCCTGTCCGCTGGTGCCGTACACCTCCAGGATCTCGGGAAGTGGCTCCAGGGCCCGTACGGCCTCGTCCAGGCGGCCCTGGGCGATCTGCAGCGAGACGAACGCGAGGATGGGGTATCCGGCGCCCTCGGGGGCCACGGTGGGGCCGAAGTCGGCGACGACGCCGCGGGCGATCAGCTTCTCGACGCGGGCCTGCACGGTGCCCCGGGCCACGCCGAGCAGGCGGGCCAGCTCGGTCAGGCCGATACGCGGGTTGGCGCGCATGGTGATCAGGAGGCGGCCGTCCAGCTCGTCGATCGACATCTCCTCAGGATCCCGTCAGATTGGGCGATTCGACCAGCATAGACGAGGTGTCACCGTACGTTTCTGTGCGGATCGCCCAGTAGAACTGGCTGCTCTTGCCAACGTTTCCGGATATTGCTGTCATTTCATCTATGTTCGAGGAAGCACAGTACTTCGCACCGGTGGCGACCCGTGACGACGGCTCGATCGAGGTCGAGCTCGGCGCCGGTCACCCCGGTTTCGCCGACCCGGTCTACCGCGCACGCCGCAACGCGATCGCCGCGCTCGCGGTGGGGTACGTGCCCGGTACGCCGATCCCGACGGCCGAGTACACCGACCAGGAACACGAGGTGTGGGCCCTGGTCAGCCGGGAGCTCGGCCTGAAACACCACAAGTACGCGACCGCCGAGTACCTGCGCGCGACCGAGCGGCTCGGGTTGCCCGCCAAGCGCATCCCGCAGCTCCAGGAGGTCAGCGAGCTGCTGGAGCCGCTGACCGGGTTCCGCTACGTCCCGGCCGCCGGGCTGGTGCCGCTCAGGGACTTCTACGGTGTCCTGGCGGACGGGCTCTTCCACTCCACGCAGTACATCCGGCACCACTCCACGCCGCTGTACACGCCGGAGCCCGACGTGATCCACGAGGTGATCGGCCACGCCAACGCGCTGGCCTCCGACCGCTACTCGCGCCTGTACCGCCTGGCGGGGCAGGCGGCCCGGCGGGTCGAGGGCAAGGACGCGCTGGAGTTCATCTCGAAGACCTTCTGGTTCACGATGGAGTTCGGCGTGATGACGGACCAGGGCGAGTTGAGGGCGTACGGCGCGGGGATCCTGTCGTCGTACGGGGAGATCGAGGAGTTCCGGGGGATGGACATCCGCCCGCTGGACATCGCCGCGATGGGCACCACGCACTACGACATCACGAAATACCAGGACGTACTCTTCCGGGCGGAGTCGCTGGAGCACCTCGAGGACATCGTCGGGGACTTCTGGGCGACCTGCGATGACGAGAGTATCGCCCGGCTAATCGCGGACGTTCGCTAAGAGCGGGCATCGGTTTGGCGGGATGTTCTATAGCGCACGCCCTGTTTCAGGCTAGATTCCGCTTGATCGTCTTATTGTTACGTGTTGCGGGATATATCCCGATCGTCACGTAATGGGGGAGACGGTTGGGGTGGATGATGAGAGCAAGGAAACGGGTGGCCGCGGCCGCCGTCCTGCTGGTCACCGCGCAGGCCACCGCCTGCAGCACGTGTCAGGGCCTGACGCCGGTGAGCATGCCGACACCGTCCCCCACGCGGCAGGCGGCACCGGTCGTTCCGACGTCCGGCACGCCCCCTCCCGCACCGTTCCTGGCCGTGGTCCCGGCGGTCCCGGCGCCCGTCTTCCCCGGCGCCGGGGCACCCCGGGCGCCCGGACGGGTGCGGGCCGCCCACTCCCCGAAGATCCTCCCCAAGGAGCTCGGGCACAGCTTGGACGTGTTTCTCGCGAAGTACGGCGGCCGGACCGCCGCCTCGGTGTACGACCTGGGCACCGGCCGGCACTACAGCTATCACCACACCCTGCAGCTGCCGTCGGCCAACACCTCCAAGGTGAGCATCCTGACGGCACTGCTGCTCGGGACGCGGTGGCATGAGCTCGGTGAACGAGCCAGGGCCGACGCGAAGAACATGATCCGCTTCAGCGACAACGAGGCTGCGGACCGGCTGTACGAGCGGATCGGGCTGGAGCCGGGCCTGGCCAGAGCGAACCGCAGGTTCGGCCTCAAGCGCACCTACACCCCCGGCAGGCGGTGCGTTGACCTGTACTGCTGGAGTGTCGCGCAGACCACCACCGAGGACCAGATCCGGCTCGTCAAGGCGCTGGCCACCGGTGAGAGCCCGCTGGCCTCCCTGGAGCGACGCAAGGTGCTCGGGCTGATGGAGAGGGTGGCCCCCGAGCAGAAGTGGGGGATCAGCGCCGGGGCGTGCGGGAAGGACGAGGTGTCGCTGAAGAACGGCTGGCTGCGGCACGCGGCGAACGGGCGCTGGGCGGTCGCCAGCGCCGGGCTGATCCGCGGGCACGGGCACGACTACGCGGTGGCCGTCCTCACCGAGGACAGCCCGAGCATGGAGACCGGCATCGCCAGGATCGAGGGCGTGACCGAGCGCCTCATGAACGCCTTCAGGGGCGGGCGCGGCTGCGAGACGACCGCGAACTGAGCGGTCCGCGGAGCCGCGGAGCCGCGGGCTCGCGGACGCGGGCCGCGTACGTGTCACACCGTCCTGTCGACCAGCCGGTAGCCCACTCCTCGTACGGTCTGGATCAGCTGGTCGTCGTTGTCGCCCAGGCGGGCACGGAGCCGCTTGACGTGCACCGCGATGGTGTTGGTCGAGGTCGTCTCGGTGGAGTTCCAGACATGTCGCATGATCTGCTCCCGCGTCACCGTGCGGTGCGCGTTGCGCATCAGGTAGTGCAGCAGCTCGAACTCGCGCAGCGGCAGATGGACGATCCTGCCGCCGACCTTCACCTGGTAGGCGTTGACGTCCAGTTCCACCGGGCCGACCACGAGTGCCCTGCGGGTTCCGGTCTCGCCGGTGAACGCGGCGTGGATCAACGGCAGCAACTCGGGAACCCGGTACGGCCGGGCCACGCACGCGGTGGCTCCGGCCGTCAGTGCCTGGACGGCCTGCTGGGCATGCCCCTCGCCCACGCCCAGCAGGACGGGGATCGCCCGCGTCAGCCGCACCGCGCGGACGAACTCCACCGCCCCTATGACCGGCAGCGAGGCGCTGACGAGAACGACGTCGGGGCGGAACGCCCCGGCCTGCAACAGGGCCTGGGCGCCGTCGGTGACGCCCATGACCTGCACCCCTTCGCGTTCCAGGACGGCGGCCAGGTCGTGGACCATGGCCACCTCGGGATCGGCCACCAGCAGCATGGGCGCCGTTCGTGTGTCCCCGTCCACCTCTGGTGCCGTCTGCGGCTGGATCACCCGGATCCTCCAATATGGGTTAGCCGAAGCGGCCGGTGATGTAGTCCTCGGTCCGCTTGTCAGTGGGGTTGGTGAAGATGCGGCTGGTCTCGTCGAACTCCACCAGGCGGCCGTGCCGCACGCCGGCCTCGTCCACCTCGGCGGTGAAGAAGGCCGTGCGGTCCGAGACGCGGGCGGCCTGCTGCATGTTGTGGGTGACGATGACGATCGTGTAGTCGCGTGTCAGCTCCTGCATCAGGTCTTCGATCTTGGTGGTCGCGATCGGGTCCAGGGCCGAGCAGGGCTCGTCCATCAGGATGACGTCGGGCTTCACCGCGATCGCCCGCGCGATGCACAGGCGCTGCTGCTGTCCGCCGGACAGGGAGAGCGCGTTCTGCTTGATCTTGTCCTTGACCTCGTCCCAGAGAGCCGCCTTGGTCAGCGCCTCCTCGACGATCTCGTCCATGTTGCCCTTGATCCCGTTGACCCGGGGACCGTAGGCGATGTTGTCGTAGATCGACTTGGGGAAGGGGTTCGGCTTCTGGAAGACCATGCCGATCCGGCGGCGGACCTCGATCGGGTCCACGTGGTCGCCGTAGAGGTTCTCGTCGTGGTACAGGATCTCGCCGGCCGCGCGGGCGCCGGGGATGAGGTCGTTCATCCGGTTGAAGCAGCGGAGCACGGTGCTCTTGCCGCAGCCGGACGGGCCGATCATGGCCGTGATCTCGCGGTTGCCGATGGTCAGGTTGACCCCGCGTACCGCCTCGTAGTCGCCGTAGAAGACGCTGAGGTTGGAGACGGTGAAGACCGGGTCGAGGGCTTCGATGGTGCGGGGGACTTCGGGGCCGCGCACGTTCACGTTCGGCACGGAAATTCCAATCTCGGACATCTCTTACCTCACCAGCGCTTCTGATAGCGGTTACGGAGCCAGATGGCGACGGAGTTCATCAGGAGCAGGATCGCCAGCAGGATCACGATCGCCGCCGCGGCGAGGACGGCGAACTCCTCCTGGGGACGGCTGATGAAGCTGTAGATCTGCAGCGGCAGGACGCTGAAACTGCTCCAGACGCCCTCGGGGTTGAACCGGACCAGCGTCGCGGCACCGAGCATCAGGAACGGGGCGGCCTCGCCGATCGCGCGGGAGAGGGCCAGGATCGAGCCCGTCGCGATGCCCGGGATGGATGCCGGGAGCACCTGGCGGTAGATGGTCTGCCACTGGGTGGCGCCCAGTGCCAGCGAGCCCTCGCGGATCGACGGCGGCACCGCGCGGATGGCCTCGCGGGCGGAGATGATCACAATGGGGAGGACGAGCAGCGAGATGGTGACCGCGCCGGTCATCACGGTGAAGCCGAACTGCATCCAGCGGGCGATGATGCCCAGGCCGAGGATGCCGTAGACGATCGAGGGAACGGCCGCCAGGTTGGAGATGTTCAGCTCGATCAGCTTGTTGTACCACTTGGTCCTGTCGGCGTACTCCTCAAGGTAGATCGCCGCGAGGATGCCGGTGGGCAGGGCCATGAGCGCGGTCAGCCCGATGATCCACAGGGTGCCGAAGATGCCCGACTGGATACCGGACGTCTCCGGGCGGCGGATCGAGGGCTGGTTCTCCCACAGCATCGAGTTGAGCCGGGGCCAGCCCTCCTCGACGACGTAGACCAGCAGCATGGCCAGGAACAGAAGGGCGATCGCGAGGCTGGCCAGCAGCGCGATGCGGAAGAGGTGTTCCTTGAGAGGGCGTCCCTTGCTCGCCAGCTGCACGGCCGAGCGGGGGGTGGAGAGGATGGCCATCAGTCGTAGACCTCGCGATACTTCTGGACCATGCGGGCGCTGAGGTAGTTCATCGCGAAGGTGATCACGAAGAGCAGGGAACCCACCGCGAAGATGGTCTTGTAGGCGATCGAGCCGACCGAGGCGTCACCGGAGCCGGCCTGGGCGATGAAGGCCGCCATCGTGGCCATCTCGTTGCCCGGGTAGAGCGTGAAGACGGACTTGAAACCGCCGGCGATCGCGACGATCATCGTCTCGCCCGCGGCCCGGGAGATCGCCAGGATGACGGCGGCGACGATGCCGGAGAACGCTGCGGGGACGACGACGCGTACCGAGGTGAGCATCTTGGAGGCGCCGAGGGCGTACGAGCCCTCGCGCAGGCCGTTGGGCACCGCGGCCATCGAGTCCTCGGACAGCGACGCGACGATCGGGATGATCATCACGCCGACCAGGAGGCCGGCGGCGAGCGCGTTCTTGCCGTCCAGGTCCAGGAAGGGGAAGACGTCCCTCAGCAGCGGGGTGACGAAGGTGAGGGCGAAGAAGCCGAAGACCACCGTCGGGACGCCCGCGAGGACCTCGAGCACCGGCTTGAAGATCTTGCGGGTCCTGCTGGAGGCGTACTCCGACAGGTAGATCGCGGCGGCCAGGCCGAGCGGTACGGCGACCACGACGGCGATCAGGGTGATCTCCACGGTGGCGACGATGAGCGGCCACACGCCGAACGCCGGCGGGTTGAACAGCGGACCCCAGTCGGTGGAACCGAAGAACTCCCCGAAGCTCACCGCACCGAAGAACTCGATGGTCGGTTCGAGGAGCGCGACGACGATGCCGATCGTGGTCGCCACCGACACCATCGCCGCGGTCAGGAGAACGGCCTTGATGACGAACTCGCCGTAACGCGGGCGCGACCGCGCCAGGGACCCCGGGGCCCCTGGAACGGTCGTGCGGTGCTGAGCCGACATCAGCCGGCGCTCTTCAGCGCGGTGATGTCAGCCTTGAGCTTGGCCTCCTGCTCGGGGTTCAGCGGGATGTACTTCGCGTCCTTGGCGATCACGTTGATGTTGGACGCGTAGTAGTCGAGGAAGGCCGCGACCTCGGGCCGCTTCGCGGCGGCGGCGGAGGGATAGATGAACAGCGGGCGGGCGAGCGGGGTGTACTGGCCACCCTGGGCCGACTCGACGCTCGGGGCCACGCAGCCGCTGCCGGAGTCGATCTCCACGGCCTTCAGCTTGTCGGCGTTCTCCTCGAAGTAGGTGAAGCCGAAGTAGCCCAGGCCGCCCTTGGCGCCCGCGACACCGGTGACGATGTCGTTGTCGTTCTCGCTCGGGCTGTAGTCCTTGCGGCTGGCGCCCTCCTCACCGTTGATCTCGTCGGTGAAGTAGTCGAAGGTGCCGGAGTCGGTGCCGGGGCCGTAGAGCTTGAGCTCCTCGGCCGGGAACTTGGCGTCGACGTCCTTCCAGGTCTTGACCTTGCCCTCGGCCGCCGGCTCCCACATCTTCTTGAGCTGGTCGGTGGTGAGGCAGGTGGCCCAGTCGTTCTCCTTGGGAACCACGACGGTCAGCGCGTCGACGGCCACCGTGAGCTCGGTGAACTTGACGCCCTTCGTGTCGCAGGCCGCCTTCTCCTCGTCCTTGATCGCGCGGGAGGCGTTGGAGATATCGGTCTCGCCGGCGCAGAACTTCTCGAAGCCGCCGCCGGTGCCCGAGGTGCCGACCGGCACCTTCACCTGCGGCTGCTCCTCGCCGAAGAGCTCGGAGGCGGCCTGGCTGAGGGGCGCCACGGTGCTGGAACCGTCGATCTTGATCTCGCCGCTCAGGGCCGCGCCGGCACCCGCCTCGGCGGAGGACGCGCTGGGGGCGGTGGTGCTGCCGTCACTGTTGGGCTTGGCGTCGCCACCACAAGCGGCCGCGAGCGATACGACGAGCGCGGCCGTCGCCACCGCGCTGAGGCGGCGCTGTCCACTGGTCACGGTTATGTTCCTTCTCCGTAGTGAGATCTGTTCTCGATGTCTCCGATGAAAGTGGGGCAAAGTGAACGGAAATGAAACGAGCCATGACCGGGGCCGGAAGAGGTAGGCCCATGGATGTGAATACCGGGGCGTCGACGGAAGTTTGATCTCGGTTTCCGGTCCCGTACGCCCGGTGGGCGGGGCCTCGGAGATTCCCTGGTCTGGGCGTGACCTGGAGAGGAAGCCGTGCTGCTGGAACGTTCCCGGCTCCGGCGGCCTCTCTCGCGGACTTGCCCATCTGTTCATCTTCCCGACGTCTGGCGGCAGGTAACGCGGCCGGATCTCCGGCGCGGCCCGGAGCCGCCAGGAACGGCCAGGAACGGAGCCGCGCGTGGACGCTCCCGGGCGGGAAAGGGCGGAGCGGGTGGCGGGGCCGCTAGGCGGGGAGGGTCAGCGGTCCGCTGCCGAGGCGTTTGAGGACCTCGCCGTGCAGGGGGCCGTTGCTGCACAGCAGGCTGCCGCCGTCGACGTCGGGCACGCCCGACAGGTCGGTCCAGATGCCGCCCGCCTCCTCGACGATCACGGTCAGCGCCGCGATGTCCCAGGGGGAGAGCTCAGGTTCCGCCGACACGTCGGCCGCGCCCTCGGCGACCAGCATGTGCGACCAGAAGTCGCCGTAGGCGCGGCTGCGCCAGACGGAGCGGTTCAGGTCGAGGAACGCGTCGAGCTTTCCGGTCTCCTCCCAGCCGCCGATGCTGGAGTAGGAGAACGAGGCGTCCTCGAGGTTGGTGACGGAGGAGACCTGGCACCGCGTGGCCTTGGTGAGGCTCTTGCCGGTCCAGGCGCCGCTGTCGCGGGCGGCCCACCAGCGGCGGCCGAGGGCGGGAGCGGAGACCAGGCCCACGACGACGCGGCCCTGGTCCATCAGGGCGATGAGGGTGGCCCAGACGGGCACTCCGCGCACGTAGTTCTTGGTCCCGTCGATCGGGTCGATGATCCACGAGCGGTCGCCGTGGCCGCTCGCGCCGAACTCCTCGCCGATCACGGCGTCGCGCGGCCTGGCCCGGCCGAGTGCGGCGCGGATCGCCTCCTCGGCGGCCTGGTCGGCGTCGCTCACCGGTGTGAGGTCGGGTTTGGTCTCCACCCGCAGGTCCATGGACTTGAACCGGCGCATGGTCAGGTCGTCGGCGGCGTCGGCCATGACGTGCGCGAGGCGAAGATCGTCGTTGTAACCCGTCACGGGCGCCAACGCTATCGCGTCGACGGCCGAATGGCGGAGATCAGGGAGCAAGCGGAACAATCGTGTCGGTCCCACCAGGCTCGGATACCGCGTGAAACATCCGTTGGCATCGGTGTTACTGGCGAGTAGCATTCCGGTATGACCTTTGACGTGGGTGAGTTCATGCTGCAGAGCGTCCCGTTCGCCAGGACGCTGGGTATCTCGTTCGACAAGGTGGAACCGGGCTTCGCCGTCGCCCGGATGGCCGACCGGGCCGATCTGCACAACCACGTGGGAGGCCCGCACGCCGGAGCCCTGTTCAGCGTCGCGGAGACGGCCTCCGGAGCCGCCATGATCTCCACCTTCGGCGACCAGCTGTCACGGGCCACCCCGCTGGCCAAGAGCGCGGCGATCCGCTATCTGAAGCTCGCGAAGGGCGAGGTCGTCGCGGAGGCCCGCCTCCGGGCCTCCCGCGAGGAGGTCGTGGCCACGCTGGACGCGGGAGAGCGCCCCGAGTTCGACGTCGCCGTCGAGATCAGGACCGCCGACGGCACCCTCGTGTCCGAGATGACCGTCGCCTGGGCCTTCCGGTTGAACCGCTGACGCTGTGCCGAACCGCCGATGCTCCGCTGACGGCGACGGCAGCCCGGTGACGGCGACAGCCGGTGCCGGTGCCGGCGCGTCTGCCGGCGCGTCGTGGCGAGCTTCGCCGGCCGTTCGTCCGCCTCGCCGGGCCTCGGTCCCGTCTCCGGCGCGCCCTCACGACTGGTCGTCGTCGGAGGCGCCCTCGCGGCTGGCGAGCAGGCGGCGCAGGGAGGCGAGCCGGGCCGGGTCGGCGTGCCCGGCCGCCACCCAGGCGTCCAGGGCGCACTCCTCGGAGAGGTGGTTGCAGCCCTTCGGACACTGGATGGTGCCCTCGATCAGGTCGGGGAAGCCCGCCAGGACCGTCTCCACCGAGACGTGGGCCAGCCCGAAGCTGCGCACTCCCGGGGTGTCGATGATCCAGCCGCTCTCCGGCAGTTCCAGGGCGACGGCCGACGTGGAGGTGTGACGACCCCGGCCGGTCACCGCGTTCACGTGGGAGACGGCCCGGTTGGCGTCCGGCACCAGGGCGTTGACCAGCGTCGACTTGCCCACTCCCGAATGGCCGACGAGCACGCTGATCCGGCCCTTCAGGCGCTCTCGCACCTCTTCCAGGCCGCCCCCCTTCTGGACCACCACGTACGGCACCCCGAGGGGGTCGTACAGCGAGACCAGCTCGTCGGGCGAGGCGAGGTCGGACTTGGTGAGGCAGAGCATCGGATCGATGTCGGCGTCGAAGGCCGCGACGAGCATCCGGTCGATCATGCGGGGCCGGGGCGGCGGATCGGCCAGGGCCGTCACGATGACGAGCTGGTCGGCGTTGGCGACCACGGGACGCTCGATGCCGTCGGTGTTGTCGGTGTCGTCCGCGGAGCGGCGGAGCATGGAGGTGCGGGGCTCCACCCGCACGACGCGGGCCAGCGTGTCGGCCATGCCGGAGACGTCGCCCACCAGGGCCACCCGGTCGCCGACCACGATGCCCTTGCGGCCCAGCTCGCGCGCCTTCATGGCGACCACGACCCTGCCGCTCATCGCGGCGCCCTCCGAGTGGTCCTTCTTGCTGCGGCGGCGGCCCTTCTCGCCCGCCGACTCGACCAGGCACGTGTAGCGGCCGCGGTCGACGGCGACCACGAACGCCGGGATCGCGTCCTCGTGAGCAGGGCGAATCCGGGTCCGGGGCCGGGATCCCTTCCCCGGCCTGACCCTGACGTCGTCCTCGTCGTACTCGCGCTTTCTCAGTTTCTCCGCCTTGTCCGGCCCGGTGTGCCCCAGAGAAGGGCCGCGAGGCCTGTCGGCCGTGCCGGCCGCGCCGACCGCGCCGACCGGTCGTCCCTCACCGCGCGCCGCGCAGCATGTCCGCCCACATGGAGGCGAACTCGGGGAGGGTCTTACCCGTGGTGGCGATGTCCTCCACCTCGACGCCGGGCACGGCCAGCCCGATCACCGCTCCGGCGGTGGCCATCCGGTGGTCGGCGTAGGAGTGGAACACCCCGCCGGTGAGCGGGCGGGGCCTGATCTCCAGGCCGTCCTCGGTCTCGTTCGCGTCGCCGCCGAGGCCGTTGATCTCGGCGACCAGGGCGGCCAGCCGGTCGGTCTCGTGCCCGCGGATGTGGGCGACGCCGCGGATCCTGCTGGGGGAGCTCGCGAGAGCGGCCAGCGCGGCGATCGTCGGGGTCAGCTCGGCCACGTCGCGCAGGTCCGCCTCGATGCCGGTGATCCGCCCGGTGCCGGTGACCGCCAGGCCCTCGGGCGTGTGCTCCACCGAGGCGCCCATGCCGGCCAGCAGCGTGCGGAGCTGGTCGCCCGGCTGGGTCGTCCGCGCGGGCCAGTCGGGGATGGTGACCGTGCCGCCGGTCACCATGGCGGCGGACAGGAAGGGCGCCGCGTTGGACAGGTCGGGCTCCACCGTGAAGTCCCTCGCCCCGATGGGGCCGGGCTCGACCCGCCAGACGTCGGGCTCGGAGTCGTCCACCACGACGCCGAACTCGCGGAGCATCTGGACGGTCATCTGGATGTGCGGTTGCGAGGGGATCGGCGGGCCCTCGTGACGTACCGTCACGCCCTTCTCGAAGCGCGCCGCCGCCAGCAGCAGGCCGGAGAGGAACTGCGACGAGCCGGACGCGTCGAGCCTGACCTCGCCGCCGGCCAGCGGTCCCCGCACCGTGAACGGCAGCGCGTCGCCCGTCACCTCGGCGCCGAGGGCGCGCAGCGCGCGCAGGATCGGGCCCATCGGGCGCTTGCGGGCGTGCGGGTCGCCGTCGAAGAAGACCTCACCCCTGGCCAGCGCCGCCATCGGCGGCACGAAGCGCATGACCGTGCCCGCCAGCCCCACGTCGATGCGGGCCCCGCCGGTGACGGGGCCGGGCGTGATCGCCCAGTCGACGCCGGAGGCGCTCTCGTTGGAGGGGACCATCGTCGCGCCCAGCGCCCGCAGCGCGTCCGCCATCAGGTCGGCGTCGCGGCTGCGCAGCGCCAGGCGTACCGTGCCGGGTCCCTCGGCCAGCGCGGCGAGCAGCAGCGCGCGGTTGGTCACGGACTTCGACCCGGGCAGGGGGACGGTCGCGCGGACGGGTTCGGTCGCGGTCGGCGCGGGCCACAGCGGAGCGGACATGGTCAAAAGCCTACCGGTGCCCGCCCCACGCCGCCCTTCCGCGCCCGGGCACGGAAGGGTCCGCGTGATCGATGAGGTGAGGAGCCGGGCAGGCCGGGTAAAGGCGTCGTCACCGCGACACCCGGTGGCACCGCCGGGAGGGCGCGGCAAGATCGAAAAATGGGGTTGGGGACTCCCCGGCGCGTCGTGGCGTGGGAAAGTGGAGATATGTGCGGAAGATACGCGTCTGCGCGGGCCAAGCAGGAGTTGCTGGAGGAGTTCCAGGTCGAGCTCGACGGAGCGGCCGACGACGAACTCAGGCCCGACTACAACGTCGCGCCCACGAAACCGGTGTACGCGGTGATGAGCCGGGTGCCGAGGGCCGAACCGGACGGCCGGCCGGTCAGGCAGCTTCGCGTGGTCCGCTGGGGGCTGGTCCCCGCCTGGGCGAAGGACCCGTCCATCGGCTCGAAGATGATCAACGCGCGGGTGGAGACGGTGGCGGAGAAGCCCGCCTACCGCAAGGCGTTCGCCGAGCGCAGGTGCCTGATCCCGGCCGACGGCTACTACGAGTGGGTCGTGCTGGACGAGAAGGATGCCAAGGGGAAGCCGAAGAAGCAGCCCTACTTCGTCCGCCCCGCCGACGGTGGCGTGATGGCGATGGCTGGACTGTACGAGTTCTGGCGGGACCGGGGCCGGGACGACGACGACCCGCTCTCCTGGCTGGTGACCTGCACGATCATCACGACCGACGCCGTGGACGAGGCGGGCAGGGTCCACGACCGGATGCCGATGCTGATCGAGCGTGACCGCTGGGGCGAGTGGCTCGACCCCGGGGTGCCCGACGCGCAGGGGTTCCTGATCCCGGCGGGCTCCACGGGACTGGAGATCCATCCGGTCTCCACCGCCGTCAACTCGGTGCGCAACAACAGCCCGGAGCTCGTCGAGCCGATGAAGGAGGCGTAGGGCGACGGCGACGGCCGGGCGCTTCTTCGGAAGCGCAGGGCGAGGGTGGCGGCCACGCCCCTTGTGAAAGCGCCGGGTGATCCGGTGTAAAACTTTCGCCAAGTGGGCATCCGGTGAGGAAAGCGATTCCTCGTGACGGAGTGGCGTATCGGTGCGATGACGAGGTCACGAGATCGCCGTCACAGAGCCCCCTTTTTTGCGCCTGACGGGAGAGCCGGGGATCCCCACACAGGCCGCCCCGGCTTTCCGGAGGTGCGGATTCGTGGATGTCGCGACCGCGCGTGAGCGCCTGAAGAGCATGCTCGCCGAACTCGACCGGTCCATCGGAGTGCTTCGCGGGGACTCCCCCGCCGTACGGGAACGGGATCGGTCCCCGGCCGACGCCGGCTCCGACCTGACCGACTCCGATCGCAACCGGGCCCTGCTGGAGGTGGCCACCCGGCACCGGCGCTCGGTGCTGGAGGCGCTCAGACGGATGGACGAGGGAGGTTACGGCCTCTGCGCGGACTGCGGCGCGCCGGTCCCCGAGAGCAGGCTGGAGGCGCGGCCGGAGGCGGCCCGCTGCGTGCCGTGCCAGTCCCGGCGCGAGCGCAGGCGCTGACCCCGCCCGTCGTCCTCCGGGACGGGGGTGTGAGGCGCGAGCCGCGCAGGGGCAGGCGCTGACCCCGCCCGGCGCCCGGTGGCCGCGCCGGGCGCCGGCCATCAGGCCTCAGGGGCGCCGGGCGCTGGCCACCAGGTGGATGCCCACCGTGTCGTCGTCGTCCGGGTGGGTGTCCAGCTCCGTGTTGACCAGCCAGGCGAGCGCCCGGGAGTCGGAGGCGAGCACGTGGTCGACCGTGGAGGGGGACAGCACCGTGCGGGGTCGTATCCACTCGACCTCGAGCCCGGCGTCGGTGAGCAGCTCGCGCAGCTGGGCGCTGCTGAAGCACCGGGTGATGCTGCCGTCGGGCCAGGGCACGAGCATGACCTCGCCGGTCTGGCGCAGATGGGCCCAGTAGTTCTGCTCGGCGAGTATCGCCATCCCCAGCACCAGGGAGTCGACGCAGACCAGCGCCCGGCCGCCGGGACGCAGGACCCGGGCGACGTCGCCGATCGCGGATTCGGCCATCAGCTCCACCGACATCGCGCGCTCCTCGGCGAGCACGGCGTCCACGCTGCAGTCGGGCAGGAAACGCAGGTCGTCGGCGCGTACCTGGCTGACCTTGGAGATGTCGTGCAGCAGCTGACCGGTCGTGGGCCTGCGGAAGTCGACCACCTCGATCACCCGGTGTCCCGCCTTCGCCGCCTGGACGGCCCAGCGGCCGTCGCCGCAGGACATGTCGAGGACGGTGGACGGGGTTTCCGGCAGCCATCGGCTCAGTTGCTCGGCCACGACCGCGTGGTAAAAGGTCCAGTACGGCCCGAGCGCACCTGAGCCGTTCAGCTCTTCGGCCGGGATGGGCAGCACAAGCAGCTCCTGGCGTCGGGAGGATCCGGTGGTCTTTCAACTACCTACCGGTACGTACCTTCTTTTTCCCCGTACCGGGTCGTTCGTCACCTTCTATCTTGCGGGAACAGATGGCAGTGCGGGTGTGTTGCAAGCGGACAACGCACGATCCTTTCGGAGGTTGGCAAGCAGATGCTCGCCTTGATCGAACCCGTCACCCGCCCCGGTGATCGGCCTATCCCTGACGAGCGGGTATTCTCCGCTCAGTACGGTGTCCCGCGTCAGCAGGACTCCGGCGATCTTAAGGGGGTGGGTCAGGTCCCTGCGACAGACGAGGAGACTCTGGAGCAGCGGAGCACACGGTTCGAGCGGGATGTCATGCCCTATCTCGACCAGCTCTACTCCGCCGCGCTTCGGATGACCCGGAACCCCGCGGACGCCGAGGACCTTCTTCAGGAGACCTTCGCGAAGGCCTTCGCGTCCTTTCACCAGTTCCAGCAAGGCACGAACCTCAAGGCCTGGCTTTACCGGATCCTGACGAACACTTTCATCAACAGTTACCGCAAGAAGCAGCGGGAGCCCAAGCAGTCGGGCGCCGAGGAGATCGAGGACTGGCAGCTGGCCAGGGCCGAGTCGCACACCTCGGGCGGGCTGAAGTCGGCGGAGATCGAGGCGCTCGAACACCTCCCCGACACCGACGTGAAGCGGGCGCTGGCCGCGCTCCCCGAGGAGTTCCGCATCGCGGTCTACCTCGCCGACGTCGAGGGCTTCCCGTACAAGGAGATCGCCGACATCATGGGGACCCCCATCGGGACCGTGATGTCGCGGCTGCACCGTGGCCGCCGCCAGCTGCGGACCCAACTTGAGGACTACGCCCGCGAGCGTGGCCTGGTTCCCGCGGAGGGTGCGAAGTGAACGAGCGAGACAGGAAAGACGAGCCCGCCGGCACGGGCTCCCTGCCCAGGGTCCGGGTGATCGCATGAGCTGCGGCGACCACCACGACACCGACTGTCGCGAGGTCCTGGAAAAGGTCTACACCTACCTGGACGGCGAGCTCGACGAGGGCAACTGCGCCGACATCCGCGTGCACCTGGACGAGTGCCACCCCTGCCTGGAGGAGTACGGCCTGGAGCAGGTCGTCAAGCAACTCGTCGCCAAGCACTGCGGCTGTGACCAGGCCTCGGCCGACCTGCGGGCCAAGGTGCTCAGCCGTATCGACCAGGTGCGCTCCGAACTGGCTCGCTGACCTCCTAGGATCTCTCGTACGGCCTTGGCCATACGACGATGGGGGTTCACCATGCGCATACTCGTGACCGGCGGGGCGGGATTCATCGGATCCACCCTCGTCGACCGGTTGCTGGCCGACGGGCATGAGGTCATGGTCGTGGACGACCTGTCGGGCGGCGACCGGGGCAACCTGGTCCGCGCCGCGGAGAGTCCCCTGTTCGCCCTGCACGTGATGGACATCCGCGACCCGGCCCTGATCGGCCTGGCCGCCGAGTGGAGGCCCGAGGTCGTCTGCCATCTCGCCGCGCAGATCAGCGTGCGCAAGAGCGTGGCCGACCCGGTCCACGACGCCCGGCTCAACGTCGAGGGCACCGCGTCGGTCCTGACGGCGGCCCACCACGGAGGCACCCGCAAGGTCGTCTTCGCCTCCTCGGTCGCGGTGTACGGCAGGCCGGCGGTCATCCCGGTCCCCGGCGGCGCGGCGACCGACCCGCGCTCCCCGTACGCCGCCTCCAAGCTGAGCGCGGAGACCTACCTGGCCACGTTCAAGGCGCTGCACGGCATCGACTACACCACGCTGGTGCTCTCCAACGTCTACGGCCCGCGCCAGTCGCCCGACGGCGAGGCGGGGGTGGTCGCCATCTTCACCGACGCGCTGCTCAACGGCACCCCCACGGTGGTGTACGGCGACGGCTCCCAGACCCGCGACTACATCTTCGTCGACGACGTGGTGGACGGCTTCGCCCGCGCCTGCGGCGCCGAGGGCGGCGGCGGCCGTTTCAACCTGGGCACCGGCGTCCAGACCACCGACCGGAGGCTGCACTCCCTGATCGCGGAGGCGGCCGGTGTCGCCGACGAGCCGGGCGAGGCTCCCACCCGCCTGGGCGACCTCCCCGCGATGGCCGTCGACCCGGCCCCCGCGTTCGAGGGGATCGGCTGGCGTCCCCAGACGGATCTGGCCGTCGGGCTGAAGAGCACCGTCGACTGGGCGAGGACCAGGCTCGCGAGCCTGTGACGGCGCGGGGCCTTGAGGCGGCCCCGAGCGGTCCCGGACATCGATGGCGGCCGGTGATTGCTTGATTACGCTTTGCTTGCGATTGGCCGTCTCGCCCTCCTGAGCAGGTTCGCTTCGATAGCCTGGGTGCGAAATCGACGTGGAGGCAGCGCATGTTAAAGGAAACGGTCACCCCGGTCTTTCCTGGGATTTCCTGGACCTGAGCACGCGCCCTTTAGGAACACTAGGGTGGCCGCTTTGCGTGGACTGCCGTGGTTTGCCAAGGTCTATCTGATCCTTGTCATCGGAGCCGCGTTCGTGCTGCTCGGATACAACGTGGCCGAGGACGGCCGGCTGGATCCGCTCGACTGGTCCAACCTCATGGTGCTGGCCCTGCTGTTCCTGGTGTGCGAGTCGGTGCCCACCCTGCTGCACGTCCGGCAGGCCGCGGTGTCGGTCAGCTTCTCCGCCGTGCTCGCCGCGGTGGTGCTGCTCGGCCCCGAGGGGGCGGCGCTGGTCGGCATGACGGCCATGTTCAGCGTGCGGCCCGGCCTGCCGCTGGTGAAGCGGCTGTTCAACAGCGCCCAGTTCGCCATCTGCGGCTACGTCGCGGGCCGGGTCTACGTGTGGCTCGGCGGCAGGTCCGGGGTGCCGACCATCGACGGGTTCGACGCCATCATCGTGCCGTTCGCGGGCGCGGCGGCCGTCTTCGTGCCCCTCAACTTCGTCCTGATCGCGATCGTGCTGAAGCTCACCGGCCAGGCCGACCAGGTGCCGCTGCGGGGCGTGGCGCAGTTCATGGTCTCCTACTTCGGCTACGCCACCTTCGGGCTGCTGATCGCCGGGCTGTGGGCCACGGTCAGCTCGATCTCCGCGGTGCTCGTGCTGCTTCCGCTCTTCGTGGCCCGCTGGGCCTTCGGCCAGTATCTCGCGCAGCAGCGCTCCTACGACGCGACGATCGCCGCGCTCTGCCAGGCCGTGGAGACCAAGGACTACTACACGCGCGGCCACTGCACCCGCGTCTCCCTGGCCGCCGGCATGATCGCCGAGGAGATCGGCATGGGGTCGGAGCGGCTGCGCGCGATCCGCTACGCCGGGATGCTGCACGACGTCGGCAAGCTGGGCGTGCCGACCAAGGTGCTGCAGAAGGACGGCCCGCTCAGCGAGGAGGAGTTCGCGGCCATCCAGCTCCATCCGATGCGCGGGCTGGAGATCGTGCGCGGCATCGACTTCCTGGACGAGGCGTTCGCCGGGATCATGCACCACCACGAGCGGCAGGACGGCAAGGGTTACCCGATGGGGCTGGCGGGCGACGAGATCCCGGAGTTCGCCAGGATCATCGCGGTGGCCGACGCCTTCGACTCGATGACCTCCGACCGCTCCTACCGCAACGCCCGCTCGCGCGAGGTGGCACTGGCCGAGCTGCGCAAGGGCGCCGGCACCCAGTTCGACCCGGTGATGGTGGTCGCGTTCGTCAAGGCCGTCGACCGTGACGGCTGGGAGCCGCCGCGCACGATCGTCACGCCCCCGGCCGACGTGTCGGAGACCACGGCGAAGGACCACGACGACCCGACCGTACCCATCCAGGTGGTGTCCGAGCGATGAACGGCTCCGGCGCCAACCGGGTTTTCCAGACGCTCGACTCGGGCCAGCTCCTGCTGATCTGCGCGGCCGGCCTCCTGGCGGTGGCCGGGGTGGCCCACACGGCCGCGACCGGCCTGCTCGACCCCCAGATCGCCGTCGCCTTCGGTGCTCTGATCGCGATCGGGGAGCTGGCCAGGCTCACCATGCCCGGCAACAGGGAGGTGGCGCCGATCGGCGCGGCGGCCGCGCTCGGTTACACGCTCCTGCTGGACATGGGCGGCGATCCCGCGCGGCACTCGGCGCTGCAGGTCGTCGCGGTGCTGGCGGCCGGCATGGTCGCGGGGGCGCTGCCGCATCTCGCGGTGGGCCGCCCGCCCCAGCTGGACGGGATGGCGCGCAGGCTCTTCACCGGCGCCCTGCTCGCGCTGGCCTACCGGCCCCTGGCCGGGCCGTTGTTCGACCTGGCCAGGGAAGGGGAGAGCGGCTGGTGGCCCGCGCTCGGCGTGATGGCCCTGTTCATCCTGCTCATGGTGGTGGTCG
The DNA here is from genome assembly GCF_051918855.1 of Streptosporangium sp. H16. Classification (NCBI taxonomy): domain Bacteria; kingdom Bacillati; phylum Actinomycetota; class Actinomycetes; order Streptosporangiales; family Streptosporangiaceae; genus Streptosporangium; species Streptosporangium sp. H16. The sequence goes on along the minus strand of NZ_JBPXMD010000036.1, from coordinate 56,847 downwards.
ACGTGCTGCTGGCCGCCGTGCTGCGGGCCGAGCAGGTGCGGGCCGCCCTCAGGGTGGCCGTCCACGACGAGCTGTGGATGGCCGCGCCGCTGGGGGCCGCCGTCGCCGCCTCGGGCATCCTGCTCGCGCTCGCCTCGCACAGCATGGGCATGACCGCGCTGCTGGTCTTCGCCGCGCCGCTGCTGGTCACCCAGGTCGCCTTCCGCAAGTACGCCGGGATCAGGGCGACCTACCTGCAGACCGTACGGGCGCTGGCGCGGGTCACCGAGGTCGGCGGGTACGTCGAGCCGGGGCACTCCCGCCGGGTGAGCCGCCTGTCGGTGGCGGTCGGGCGGGAGCTCGGCACGGCGGAGCCCGAGCTGCTGGAGCTGGAGTACGCCGCGCTCATGCACGACATCGGCCAGCTGTCGTTGCGCGATCCCATTCCCGGCGGCGCCACGGTCCTCACCGACCCCGAGCAGGCGCGGCGCATCGCCGAGCTGGGCGCGGAGGTGATCAAGCAGACCGGGGTGCTGGACCGGGTGGCCGAGATCGTCCGCCGCCAGTGCGACACCTGCGCGGAGCAGCCTCCGGTGGCCAGCCGCATCATCAAGGCGGCCAACGCCTACGACGATCTCGTCGGTGGTTCCAGTGACCGCGACCGGGCGGGTGCCGCCCTGGAGCGGCTCCGGCTCGGCGTGGGGCGGGAGTACGACCCGACGGTTGTGGAGGCGATGGCCCGGGTGATCGACAGGCTGGCCCCGATTCACCGTCTCTAGGCCTCACGCGGGACGCGCGGGCGCCCCTGGGCGGTTCCTTCGTTCTACGCCGGGTCGCCCGAGCTGCCGGAGCTCGTCGGCGAAAACCGCGATACGAAACTGGCGGCCCGTATACGGACGTGATCGGCTCTGTCTGGCACAGTTGAGGAACGTTGACGATGGGAGTTTCCGGTGGCTGAGATCCGCGCCGAGATGGTGGCGAACGTCTGGAAGATCCTCGTGGCCGAGGGCGACCCCGTCGAGGCCGGTGACACCGTGGTCATCCTCGAGTCGATGAAGATGGAGATCCCGGTTCTCGCCGAGGACGGCGGCGTGATCGCCAAGCTGCAGGTCACCGAGGGCGACGTCATTCAGGAGGGCGACCTGATCGCCGTCATCGAGTAGTCCCGTCGTCGCGGACGAGCCGGGCGAGGAAGCGCTCGCGGTCGACGACCACGCGCTCGATCGTTCCCGAGGCGACGAGGGCCTTCCGGTCGCGGGCGGTGAAGCCGAAGACCAGGCGGCGCCCGTCGACCTCGGTGAGCTCGACGGCGATCTCGACATGCGTGCCGATCGGGCTGGCCTCCAGATGCTCCAGGGAGACCCGGGTGCCCACGGAGGTCTGGCCCGGGGTCAGGGCGCCCGCGATCGCCTGGACGGTGGCCCGCTCGGCGAAGGCGAGCAGGCGGGGAGTGGCCAGCACCGGCACGTCACCGCTGCCGACCTTCGTCGCGGTGTCCTCCCCTTCCACCATGATGAGAAGCCGTGCCTGCAGACCGGGAGCGAGCGTCATGCGCGTCAGCATAGGGTCTGGTCCCGTGACCCCGTACTGCGACCACTGCGGGCGCCCGGAGGGCGAGGCCGACCACGCCGCGTGCCTGGTGGCCCGTGAGATGGAGCCGCCCCGTTACTGTTCCCGCTGCCGTCGCCGGATGGTGGTGCAGGTGACCCCCGGCGGCTGGTCCGCGCGCTGCGCCGAGCACGGCACGACGAGCGGTTGACACCGGCCGGTTTCACCCCGGCTTAGGTGTTTTTTGCGGACCCTTGTAGGGTTTTAGGGAGTTCGCCCCGGATATCTCGGGGTGACGCCGTGGCACCCGGGTTGGCTGTTTCCTGCGTGACTCCCGAGTGGCCCTGGACACAAGGGTCTGCAAGGTGCACAAGTACGCCCAAAAGTGCCAGGTTTTGTGCGATGCTACGGCACGCGTCTCGTTTGTGAGCCATCCGGCACGCAGGGTTTCGTTACAGCGCCGTGACGATGCCGCGATACGGGTGCGCTTTGTTGAGAGCTCTGAGGTAGGAGTGGAGAGGGTTACGGGGGAGTCATGGTGGCCCAAGGCACGACGCTGGCGGGGCGGTATCGCCTAAGCACCCGCATCGGCGCCGGCGGTATGGGCGAGGTGTGGAAGGGCGAGGACATGGTCCTGGCCCGCACTGTCGCCGTAAAGGTGCTGCTCCCGGGCCGTACGGACGATCCGGGCTTCCTGGTTCGCTTCCAGGGTGAGGCCCGGGCGATGGCGACGATCAACCACCCCGGGGTCGTCGACGTGTACGACTACGGGGTTCACGAGGTGCCCGGCGCGGGGGCGACGGCATACCTGGTGATGAAGTTCGTCGACGGCGAGCCGCTCGACCGCCTGCTCGGGCGGCTGCGACGGGTCGCCCCCGGGGCCGCGATGGACCTCATCGCCCAGGCGGCCTCGGCACTGCAGGCGGTCCACGACCAGGGCATCGTCCACCGGGACATCAAGCCGGGCAACCTGCTGGTGCGCTCGGACGGCACGCTCGTGCTCACCGACTTCGGCATCGCCAGGTCCGACACCGCCAGCCGGTTGACGGACGCGGGCATGGTGCTCGGCACCGCCGCCTACTGCGCGCCCGAGCAGGCCGAGGGCGCGCCCGTCACGCCCGCCGTGGACATCTACGCGCTGGGCGTGGTGGCGTACGAGTGCCTGGCCGGGCAGCGCCCGTTCGACGGCGACACGCCCGTCACCATCGCGCTCAAGCACATCCGCGAGGCGCCGCCGCCGCTGCCGCCGGACATCCCGCCCGCGGTTCGCGCGCTTGTGGAGCGCTCCTTGGCCAAGGATCCGGCCCGGCGTTTCCCCAGCGCCGCGGCCATGAGCGCCGCCGCCAGGCAGGCGGCCTTCGGCGCGGAGGGCGGCGACACGCTGTCGGCGTCCGCGCAGCAGGCCGAGCCGCCGGGGACCGGATGGCAGGCGCAGGTCCCCCAGCCGGGCCCGCAGGGGCAGACCGGCCGGCAGCAGGGCCAGGGGTCGGCCACGCCGCAGACGGGCCGGCAGGGCGCTCAGGCTCCCGCCGGCGGCTGGCAGGATGCCCAGGCGCCGACCGGAAACTGGCAGGGATCGCAGGCGCCGACCGGCAGCTGGCAGGGAGGCTCGCAGCACTTCACCGCGCCGACGGCGGGAGCCGGAGCGGCCGTCGAGGCGGGCGCGCAGGGCCGTGGCCGCCGTGCCGCGCAGAAGCCGCGGCGCAAGAGCGGGCTGGTCGTGGCGTCGGCGGTCGCGGCCGTGATGTGCGCGGGCCTCGTCGCGGTGGCGATCAACGGGATGGCGGCCACCGGGCAGACGTCGAACACCGATCCCATGAGGTACCCGGTGGTCACGCCCAGCGCCGGCAAGCCGTCGAAGGTGTCCGGGACGAAGCCGCCCCGCAAGACGCCGACGGCCACTCCGAGAGCGTCGCGCCCGTCACAGAACCGACCCACCCCGAAGCCCACTCCGGACGAGGGGTCACCGACCCCCACCCCGACGACGGCGACGAAGAAGCCGACACCGACTCCCACCCCCACACCGACCCCGACGCCGAAGCCGAAGAAGAACGTTCCGGACACCATCGGCATGAAGCCCGAAGCGGCGACCGCGGCGCTCAAGCAGGCGGGTTTCAAGGTGACGCTCTCCTACAGCGCCGACGTCAAGCCGGAGAACTGTACCCAGATCGTCGAGTCCCGCCCGGGCGGGGGCACGATGTGGGACCCGTCCAAGCCGGTGGAGATCATCGCCGCCATCGCCGACTGCCCGCCGACGCCCACCCCGACGCCGACCGGCAAGCCCTGAGTTCCACAAGGTGAGGACCGGCGAGCCCCGGTCCTGCGAGGTGACGACCGGCTCGCGCCGCGGACCTTCCGGTCCTCGTGCGCGAGCCCGGTGGTGCTCTCCTAGACGCCCGTGGTGTGCCGGGGGTAGGCCACCGAGGGGTCGGTGGCGATGTTGACCATGTAGGGGATGCCGGAGTCGAACGCGCGGCGCAGGGCCGGGCCGATCTCCGACGGGTCGGTGACGAGCTCGCCGCCGCCGCCGAGGGCGGTCACCACCTGGTCGTAGCGGCACTGCGGCTGCAGCTCGGCGGCCACGTCGTAGCCGTAGAGCATCTGCATGGGGTGCTTCTCCAGGCCCCACATGCCGTTGTTGCCGCAGATCATCACGACGGGCAGGCGGTGTCGCACGAGCGTGTCGACGTCCATCAGCGAGAAGCCGGCCGCGCCGTCGCCGAGCAGCAGCACCACCTGCGAGGAGGGACGGGCGATCCTGGCGGCGATGGCGTATCCCAGGCCGGTGCCCAGACAGCCGTACGGGCCCGGGTCGAGCCAGTTGCCCGGCTGCCGCGGCTCGACGTACTTGCCCGCGTACGAGACGAAGTCACCGCCGTCGCCGATCACCACGGCGTCGTCGGCGAGGATCTTGCTCAGCTCCCCGTAGATCCGCATCGGGTGGATCGGGTTGGACGCGGACTCCAGCAGGGCGGTGTCGGCGGCGATGGCCGCCGAGGCGGCCTCGGACAGCTGCGTCACCCAGGGCGCGTAGGTCTTGGGGGAGACGCCCGCGTTGGCACAGGCCGCGCCGAGGCTCCAGAAGAGCAGCGAGAGGTCGCCGGCGGCGACGGCCGCGGGATCCATGTGCGTGGTCAGCTGCGACGGCGCGTCGGCCAGGTGCACGACCTTGGCGAGCGGAGCGCCGTCCTTGCCGCCGAACCAGCCGTAGCCGAGGCGGAAGTCGATCGGGGCGCCCGCCACGATCACCAGGTCGGCCTGCGAGAACGCCATCCCCCTGGCCCGGGTCACCAGCAGCTCGTGACCGGCGGGCAGGATGCCGCGGCCCTGGCCGTTGGGGATGACCGGCAGGCGGTACTCCTCGACGAAGCTCCTGGCGACCTCCTCGGCGCGGTCCATCCACACGTCCGAGCCGAGCACCAGCACCGGGTGCTGGGCCTCGGCGATCAGCTGGGCGATCGCGGCCAGCGCCTCGGGGTCGGGCTCCAGCGGCGACGGGGTCAGCGTCTCGGGGGCCTCCTCGAGGGCGGGCGCGGCCGAGAAGAGATGGTCCATGTGGAAGTCGAGGAACACGGGACCGCGGTGCGGGGCGAGGGCCGTGCGGAAGGCCATCTCCACGTCCTGCGCGACGGAGTCGGCGCCGGAGCCGGTGAAGGCCAGCTTGGTGATGGGCGCGAACAGCGGCGGGTGGTCGATCTCCTGCAGCGCGCCCGACCCCCAGCGCGACTGCGGGGCACGGCCTCCCATGACCACCACGGGGGACCCGTTGAAGTGCGCGGTGGCCACCCCGCTGACGCCGTTGGTGATGCCGGGGCCCGCGGTGAGCACGGCCAGCCCGGGTTTGCGTGTCAGCCGCGCGGTCGCCTCGGCGGCGAAGACGGCACTCTGCTCGTGGCGGACGTCCAGGATGGGCATGCCCTCGTGGACCGCACCGTCGTAGAGCGGGAAGACGTGCCCGCCGGACAGGGTGAACATGGTCTCGATGCCGTATGCCTTGGAGACGGCGACCGCTATGTCACCTGCGTGCTTGGGAGACTCCATATCGCGCAACCTACCAGTCAGTCACTTAGCGGGACAGGGATTGTTCTCCCTGCCCAGATCCCTTCGCCTAATGCGGCCGTCGCATATCCCGTCTATCCGGAAATAGGCCACGCAACCCCTGGTGGCGAGTCCGCGCGGGCCGTACGGCACCGGCGGGGGCTCGGGTACGGGCCGGAGTGCGGACCAGCCGGGGTGATCGCCGGCTCGCGGGGCTTCTCGCGTCTCTCACGAGGAGCCTTCGCGCGGGGCTCAGAGGGTGTCGGAGAGCGCCTTGATGGGCATCTTGAGGTCCGCCAGCAGGCCGAGGTCGGCCTCGGGCGTACGGCCCAGGGTGGTCAGGTAGTTGCCCACGATGATCGCGTTGATGCCGCCGAGCATGCCGTCCCGGGTGCCCAGGTCGCCCAGGGTCAGCTCGCGGCCCCCCGCGTAGCGCAGGATCGTGCGGGGCAGCGCGAGCCTGAAGGTGGCGATCGTCCGCAGCGCCTCCGACCCCTCCAGCAGCGGGAAGGACGCGAAGGGGGTGCCGGGACGCGGGTTGAGGAAGTTCAGCGGGACCTCGTCGGGCGCCAGCTCGCCGAGCTGCCCGGCGAACTCGGCGCGCTGCTCCCGCGTCTCGCCCATGCCCACGATGCCGCCGCAGCACAGTTCCATCCCGGCCTCGCGCACCATCAGGCAGGTGTCCCAGCGCTCCTCCCAGGTGTGGGTGGTGACGACCTCGCCGAAGTGCGACCTCGCGGTCTCCAGGTTGTGGTTGTAGCGGTGCACGCCCATCTCGGCCAGCTCGTCCACCTGCTCCTGGGTGAGCATGCCCAGCGAGCACGCGACGTTGATGTCGACCGCCTCGCGGATCGCCTTCACACCCTGGCGGACCTGGTCCATCAGCCGCCGGTCGGGGCCCCGCACGGCGGCCACGATGCAGAACTCGGTGGCTCCCGTCGCCGCGGTCTCCCTGGCGGCCTCGACCAGCGAGGGAATGTCCAGCCAGACGGCGCGGACCGGGGAGGAGAACTGCCCCGACTGCGAGCAGAAATGGCAGTCCTCCGGGCAGCCGCCGGTCTTGAGGGAGACGATCCCCTCGACCTCCACCTCCGGGCCGCACCACTTCATCCGCACCTCGTGGGCGAGGGCCAGCAGCTCGGCCAGGCGGTCGTCGGGCAGCTCCAGGCAGCGCAGCGCCTGCGCCGCGTCGAGGCCGCGTCCCTCCTCCAGCACCTGGGTCCGGGCGATCTCGAGGATGTCGCTCATCAAATACCTCCAGCGTGGCGAAGAACTCCGCGGCTCCGGCTACGGGGAAAGCCTAAGGGTGGCGCGGAAGGAAGGGGGGTCGAAGCCGCCGCCCAGCGCCGGGCCCAGTCCCGCGCGGGCCGCGCGGGCGAAGGCGTCGCGCTCCAGCGACCCGGCCCCCTCCGGGAGGGCGCCCGCCAGCGGCCGGGCGGCCAGCATCTCCAGGTCCGCCACGTTGCTCCGCTCGGCGAGGCCAGGCTCGGCCGGCCAGGAGCCGATCACCACTCCGGCGGGCTCCAGTCCCCGGTGGGCCATCGCCTCCAGCGTCAGCGCGGTGTGGTTGAGCGTGCCCAGCCCGGCCCTGGTCACCAGGAGCACCTGGGCCGAGAGCGCCCGGGCGAGGTCGGCGAGGGTCGCCCCCTCCTCGTCGAAGCGGACGAGCAGCCCGCCCGCCCCCTCGACGATCACCAGCCGGTGCGAGTCGGCCAGCTCCTTGATCCGGGCCGCCGCCCGCGTGACGGAGACCGGCGGCAGGCCGGACAGGCGCGCCGCCGCGGCGGGGGACAGCGCGGCGGGATACCTGGCCAGCTCGAAGGTCGTCCGTACCCCGGACAGCCGGATGACGTCGTCCACGTCGCCCGGCTCGGCACCGGACACCCCGGTCTGCGCGGGCTTCACCACCGCCACCGAGGAGCCCCGCTCCCTGGCGAGCGCGGCCACCGCCGCGGTGACGACCGTCTTTCCCACCCCGGTGTCGGTCCCGGTGACCACGAGAATGCTCACCCGTCTCACCTTAGGCGGGCGGGGCCGCGCGGGCGCGTGCGTCCGCGCGGCCCGGCGCCGTCGTGGGCGTCAGGGGGCTGTCAGGGGGGCGGGGCCGGGTCAGGGGCGGTGCAGGCGGGTGACGAACTTGTAGCGGTCTCCCCGGTACAGGGACTGGGCCCACTCGACCGGGTTGCCGTCCGCGTCGAAGGCGTGCCGGGTGAGCAGGAGCATCGGCAGGCCGACGTCGACGCCGAGCACCTGCGCGTCGTACGGGGTGGCCAGCACGGTCTCGATGATCTCCTCGGCGTCGGTCAGCCGTACGTTGTACGCGTTGTACAGCGTCTCGTACAGCGAGGAGTGCACCTCGAGCTCCCGCCGGAGGCGGGGGAAGCGCCGGGCCGACAGGTGGGTGGTGTCGATCGACATCGGCTCGCCGTTGGCCAGGCGCAGGCGGTGGATGCGCAGTACGCGGCCACCGGCGTTGATGGCCAGGCGGCGGGCCAGCGGCTCGTCGGCGGTGACGTAACTGGTGTCGAGGATCTTGGTATCGGGTTCGAGGCCGGCGGTCCTGAGGTTCCCGGTGTAGGAGGTCAGCTGGAGGACCTGGGCGACCTTGGGCTGCGCGACGAACGTCCCCTTGCCCTGGATGCGCACCAGGCGGCCCTCGACCACGAGCTCGGACAGGGCCTGGCGCACGGTCGTGCGCGACGTCTCGAAGCGGACCGCGAGGGCCCGTTCCGGAGGCAGGGCGCTGCCCGCGGGCAGGCTCTTGGTGAGGGTGAGCAGGCTACGTTTTACGTCGTAGTACTTCGGGATCCTCGGGGAGTCGTCGCTCACATGGTCACCTTCATCTCGGCCACGGCGGTGAGTGCACCCCGGATCACCGTTAGATCATCGGAACTCAGATTGGCCCGTGCCGTCAACCGCAGGCAAGAGCGGCCGACCGGCACCGAGGGCGGCCGGAAGCATCCGGCGCGCACCCCGTGTTCCGCGCAGATGAGGGCGGCCCGAAGCGCGGTCTCGGGTGGGCCGAGCACGATGGGGACGACCGCACCCGCCGGATCGCAGGTCTCCAGGCCGAGATCGCGGGCCATCGCGGCCAGCTCCCTCGCCCTGGTTCGCACGCGTCCGGGCAGTTCGGGCTGATGGTGAAGGATATCGACGGCGGCGAGTGCCGCCGCCACGCTGCCCGGCGCCAATCCGGTGTCGAAGATGAACGAGCGTCCCGTGTCGACGAGGGTCTGGATCACCTCGGGGGCGCCCAGCACGGCCCCGCCCTGCGATCCCAGGGATTTGGACAGTGTGATCGTTCTCACAACGCCCGGTTCGGCCGCGAGCCCGGCGGCGTGCACCGCGCCCTGCCCGCGAGCGCCGACGACCCCGATCGAGTGGGCCTCGTCGACGACCAGCAGCGCGCCCTGCCGCACCGCCGCCGCGTGCAACCCCGCGAGCGGGGCCAGGTCGCCGTCCACGGAGAAGACCGCGTCGGTGACCACGATCGCGTGCTCCTCGTCCCGGCCGGCCAGCGCCTTCTCCACGGCCGCCACGTCCTTGTGCGGGGTGACCACGACCCGCGAGCGCGACAGCCGGCAGGCGTCCACGATCGACGCGTGGTTGCCCGCGTCCGAGACCACCAGGGCGTCCCTGCCCAGGGCCGCGACGGCGGCCAGGTTGGCCAGGTAGCCGGAGGAGAACACCAGGGCTCCCCGCGCTCCGGCGAAGGCGCGCAGGCGCGTCTCCAGGCGCGCGTGGAGGGCCGTGGAGCCCGTGACCAGGCGGGAACCCGTGGAGCCGGTGCCCCAGTCTCGCGTGGCCGCCACGGCCGCCTCGACCAGCCGCTCGTCCCTGGCCAGGCCGAGGTAGTCGTTGGAGGCCAGGTCGATCAGGCCGTCGTCGTCGGGGGTGCGGGCGCGCAGGACCCGCCGCAGCCCTGCCGCCTCCCTCGTGGCCGCCGCCGTGCGGAACCGGGCCAGCGGGTCGGGGGTCTGCTCCATAATCGGCATCTTTCCAGCCGGACTCACCCGATTCGCGTTCGGGCCTGCAAAGAACGCATGATGCACGGGTGCCGACTCTAAGCGACCTGGCGGTCCGTCACACCGCGCTCGACGATGCGGACCTGGAGTGGATGCACTCGCTGGTCTCCGACTGGCAGCTCCTCGCCGACCTCTCCTTCGCGGACCTGATCCTGTGGATCCCGCTGAAGGAGGGCTCAGGCTGGATCGCGATCGCGCAGATGAGACCCACCACGGGGCCGACGGTCTACCACGACGACATCGTGGGGATGACGGCGGCCAAGGGGGAGCGGCCGCTCCTGGAGACCGCCTGGAACGAGCGGCGCATCTGCCGCGAGGGCGACCCCGACTGGTCGAGCGGGGTGCCGGTCCGCGAGGAGACCATCCCGGTACGGCGGGCCGACCACTTCCTCGGCGTCATCCAGCGCTCGACGAACCTGTCCTCCGCCCGCACTCCCTCCAGGCTGGAGCTGACCTACCTGCAGAGCGCCTCCGACCTGGCCCAGATGGTGGCCGAGGGCCGCTTCCCGTTCTCCGGCGCCGAGCCGATCCTGGTCCGCTCGCCGAGGGTCGGCGACGGCCTGCTCAGGCTCGACCGGGCGGGCCGCGTCACGTACGCCTCGCCGAACGCCCTTTCCGCCTACCGGCGGCTGGGCCTCAACGCCGACCTGGTCGGCGCGGAGCTGGGCCGTACGACCGCGACGCTCTGCTACTCCGACGAGCCGATCAACGAGAACCTGATGCTCGTCGCGAGCGGGCGGGAGCCCAGGGAGACGGAGGTGGAGTCGGGCGGCACGGTCGTGCAGCTGCGGGCGATCCCGCTGGTCGTCGGCGGCGGGAGGATCGGCGCGCTGGTGCTCATCAGGGACGTGACCGAGCTGCGGCGCCGCGAGCGGGAGCTGATGACCAAGGACGCCACCATCAAGGAGATCCACCACCGGGTGAAGAACAACCTGCAGACGGTGGCCGCGCTGCTGCGGCTCCAGGCCAGGCGGATGCAGCTGCCGGAGGGCAGGGAGGCGCTGGAGGAGGCGGTGCGCAGGGTCGGGTCGATCGCGATCGTGCACGAGACGCTCTCCCACACGCCCGAGGAACAGGTCGACTTCGACGACATCGCCGACCGGGTGATCGCGATGACGGGAGAGGTCGCGGCCCCGGAGACGCAGGTGGTGCCGCTTCGCGTCGGGACGTTCGGGGTGTTGCGCTCGGAGGTCGCGACGCCGCTGGCGATGGTTCTCACCGAGTTGCTGCAGAACGCGGTCCAGCACGGGCTGGCACAGCGCCAGGGCAGGCTGCAGGTGATCGTGTCACGGGGGGCCGAGCGGCTGGACGTGATCGTGTCCGATGACGGCAGCGGGCTGCCCGAGGACTTCGATCTCGACCGGACCACCAGCCTCGGCCTGCAGATCGTCAGGACTTTGGTGGTGGGCGAGCTGTCCGGGCGGCTCGCCATCGAGCCGCGCCAGGGCGGCGGGACCGAGGTGAGCCTGAGCATTCCCCTCCCCGCGATCTGAGCGGATCCGGGCGGGGGAGGGGGGAACGGCGTCAGGTCACGCCCTCGCCGCGGGGCGTGCCCGTCGCCCGGCCCGAGGAAAGAGGGGACCGGGGAAACCGGGGAAAAGGAGCGTTCTCACCGGGATGTCCCGGTGTGGCGGCCGGTTCGGAGGCTCGTACGGGAGCGGGCCTCTTCGAGATGATCAGGCGGGGCTTCGGCTTCAGACGCTCGTGCGGGTGCGGGCACGGGCCGTGCGGCGCTTGAGCGCGCGTCGCTCGTCCTCGCTCAGGCCGCCCCAGACACCGGCGTCCTGGCCGGATTCCAGCGCCCACTTCAGGCACGCCTCACTGATGCTGCACGTGTTGCAGACCTGCTTGGCTTCCTCGATCTGCATCAGGGCGGGGCCGGTGTTGCCGATCGGGAAGAACAGCTCGGGGTCCACGTCACGGCAGGCAGCGTTGTGGCGCCAGTCCATGCGTCCACTCCTTCGTATGAGGAGCCCTTGCGTCGGCTCCAGCGGCTCACTTTGTGAAGAGTTTCACTAACCAGCGCGAACGGCTCCCCGGTCCGTGGTTCAGGTCGGGGGTCCATCCGCTTGATCGCCGGTGGCCTGGGAGCGAGGTGGCCGCTCAAAGGTCCTACGTTCCGACGTCATTCCTGAGATTGTCAGCCACGCTTAGTACACGCAAGAGGTTTGGGAGAACGTTTTACCCGAAATGGATGTCGGATGCGTCACACAGGCCGCATTTAACAGATCAGACCAAGACCTGTAACGCGTCAGGGATAGAGCGGAACGTTATCCGCTCGACCTCCCCCAGGTAGTCCCCGTCCAGCTGGAACGCCACGGGGCGCCTGGAACTCAGGGTGAACTCCTTCTCGTCGTGCAGCTGCACCAGGTGGCGGCCCGTCGGCAGGGTGTCGCGGGCGCCGATGATCTGGGGCATCAGCTGGAGCATCGAGGGCAGGCCGAGGCGCTGCAGGCCCAGCAGGTCGAGCCCGGTCTCGAAGCTCGCCCACGGGGTCGGGGAGACCGGGCGGGGGCCGATGAACGACCACGGGGAGGTGTTGGAGATGACGGCCATGAAGATGCCGCCGGTCCGCGGCACCTCCGGGCCCTCCACGGTCATCGGCGGGTGGCGCTTGTCGGTCGACAGGTAGTGGTGCAACGCGGTGTTCACATAGCGGGTGGGCGTCGCCTTGCGGCCGGTCCCCCGCATCCCCTCGACCGCCCTGATCACCTCGGCGTCGTACCCCAGGCCGCTACAGAACGTGAAATACCTACTGTGGTCATCCCAGATCGCCTGGCCGAGCCCGACGGTCCGCCTCCGGCCGTCGCGGATCGCCTCCAGGATCGCCCCCATCGCCTCCACCGGGTCGTTCGGCAGGCCCAGGGCCCTCGCGAAGACGTTGGCGCTGCCGCCGGGGATCGCCAGCAGCGCGGGCCGGTCGGCCGAGCTGCCCTCGTCGCCCGCCTTGCCGTCCACCGGGTCGAGCAGCCCGTTCACCGCCTCGTTGATGGTGCCGTCACCACCCAGCACGGCCACCGCGTCGTAGCCGGAGGCGTGCGCCTTGCGGGAGAGCTGCGTCGCGTGCCCCCGGTACTCCGTCTCCTCGACGGTCAGGTTCATCGTCGCGCTCAGCGCCCTGATGAGAACGTCCCTGGTTCGCTGATTGGTCGTCGTCGCCTTCGGATTCACCAGGAGCATCGCGCGCATGGCCTCAGCGTATCCGCCGGAAACCGGACTGAGGCGGCGAAGAGGCGGGCGACGATACCCGGCGATAGGGTTGGCCCCGTGCCGAACCGCCCGCTGACCCTCACCGTCGCCGCCGCCGTCATGGCGCTGGAAGGCGCGACCGCCCTGATCCTCGGCGGCTACGCCGGCGTGGAGACGGTGATCGGCCGTCCGTCCGACCTGATGAGCTCGATCGCCGTCGCCGCGTTCGGGATCATCATCGGCGCCGCCCTGCTCTGGGTCGGCTGGGGAATGATCCACTCAGAGCGGTGGGCGCGGAGCCCGGGCGTGCTGACGCAGATCTTCGCCATCCCGGTCTCGGTCACGCTGATCCAGTCCGACCAGCGGGTGATCGGCTTCTCGCTGATCACCCTCGCGGTGATCGGACTGGTCGCGCTGCTGTCCCCGCCGACGACGCACGCCCTCTACGGGGACCAGGACCGGCCGTCCGGCTAGTCGTCGACGGTCAGACCCTCGCGGAGCTGGGCGAGGGTCCTGGCGAGCAGCCGGGACACGTGCATCTGCGAGATGCCGAGCTCGGTGGCGATCTGGGACTGTGTCATGTTGCCGAAGAAACGCAGCAGCAGGATCCGCTTCTCACGCGGAGGCAGCCGCTCCAGCAGGGGCTTGAGCGACTCGCGGTACTCGACGCCCTCCAGGGAGTCGTCCACGATCCCGAGGGAGTCGGCCACCGCCGGCGCGTCGTCGTCGCCGGAGTCGGGCGCGTCGAGGGAGACCGTGGAGTAGGCGTTGGCCGACTCCAGCCCCTCGAGCACCTCCTCCTCGCTCATCTTCAGGAACGCGGCCAGCTCGGCCACGGTCGGCGCACGCCCCTCCCGCTGGGAGAGCTCGCTGATCGCCTTGGTGAGCGAGAGCTTGAGCTCCTGCAGCCGGCGCGGCACGCGGACCGCCCAGCCCTTGTCGCGGAAGTGGCGTTTGATCTCGCCCACGATCGTCGGGGTCGCGTAGGTGGAGAACTCCACCCCGCGGCCGAGATCGAAGCGGTCGATCGACTTGATCAGTCCGATGGTCGCGACCTGGGTGAGGTCGTCCAGCCACTCGCCCCGGTTACGGAACCGGCGGGCGAGGTATTCGACGAGGGGGAGATGGAGCTCGACGAGCTCGTCGCGGATGCGCTGGCGTCGCGGGTCGTCGGCGGTCAACTCCACCAGTTCCGCGAAGAGCAGGCGCGCACGCACCCGATCGGGCACCGCGTGGTCGCTGGCGGCCATGGCACGAGTCCTTTCCGTCACGCCGGCCTCGCCGCGCCTCGGCGCTTGCGGAGGACGATCGCCATACGGTCGGGGGAGTCGGTTACGGCATCCACATCGTCAGCCAGGGCGGTGAGCACCATCCACGCGAAGTCGTCGCGCTTGGGAGGGGTGCTTCCCACCGTGCTGACCTCGACCCGCACTTTCATCAGCTGCCCGGTGAGCTCGAACTCGGCAGTCAGATCGGTGCCGGGAACGGCCTGGGTCAGTAACATCGCACACGCCTCGTCGACCGCGATCCGAAGATCCTCGATCTCGTCCAGCGTGAAGTCCAGCCGTACGGCAAGCGCGGCTGTCGCCGTACGCAGCACGGACAGATAGGCACTCGTCGCCGGCAGCCGGACGCTCACCACGTCACGGATCCCGCCCATGCCGACCGCGGGCGCCTCGGTGTGTTCGGTCACGTTCCTCCTCGCAGAGTCGCTGACTGCAACCTACAGCCCTGGGACGGTAGTTGGCCCGCTTGGACTCGCGATCGAGGCGATTTGCCACCGTCAAGAACCCCTGAAGATACGCAAAAGGGGCACTGTACTTGTGGCGGCTCCGGCGCGTCGCGACCCGGCCCGGGCGACGCGGGCGCGCCGGGATCCGGCCTGTCAGGCGAGGTCGAGGCATCGCGGCCCGGACGACGTGCCGGCGGCGGCGCGTCCTCGCGGACCCCGATCCGGATCAAGGGAGTGTCCCGGGGGACGTTTCCTTGATCCGGACTACCGGCGCCCCATCACGAGATCGTTGTGAGGGTTTTAAGCGGCCTTGGTCTCCCAGAAGATCTTGGAGATGTCGTCGATCTTGCCGAGGAGCTCGTCGGCCTTGGCGACGTCGACCGTGCCCTTGCCGCCGGCCGCGCCCGCGAGCTTGGTGGCCTCCCAGAACAGCTGGTGCAGCTGCGGGTAGGTCTCCAGGTGCGGGGGCTTGAAGTAGTCGGTCCACAGCACCCACAGGTGGTGCTTGACCAGCTCGGCCCGCTCCTCCTTGATGGAGAGCGCGCGGGCGCGGAACACCGGGTCCTCGTTTCCGGCGTACTTCTCCATGATGGCCTTGACGGATTCGGCCTCGATGCGGGCCTGGGCCGGGTCGTACACGCCGCAGGGCAGGTCGCAGTGAGCCGAGGCGATGTGCTTGGGGCGCATAAGTCGTGCGAGCATCGGAAATCCTTCCTTGATGCCGGGTTCAGAATGGTCCGGTTAACGACCTTACTCGTCTCCGAATGCCCGCGCGGGAGGGGGTTACGCTCCATGAGAGTCCGTGTCGCAGGTGAGTCGATGCTGCCCGCGCTGCGGCCCGGCGACTGGCTCTGGGTACGGCGCGGCGCGGCCGTACGGCCGGGGGACCTGGTCGTCGCCCGGTTGCCGTCCGATCCCGCCGTGCTCATCGTCAAGCGCGCCGCGTGGGAGGCCGACGGCGGCTGGTGGCTGGAGAGCGACAACCAGCGCGCCTCCGGCCGGCGCGACAGCTGGGACTTCGGGGCGCTGCCGCCGTCGTCGATCGTCGGCCGGGTGGTGCTGCGCTACTGGCCGGATCCCTGGCGGGCCCGGTGAGGCGCCTCCGGGGGTCTCCCGCTCACTGGACGATCTTCTGGCGGGCCCGGTGAGGCGGCTTAGGGTGTCTCCCGTCTACTGGACGACCTTCTGGCGGGCCCGGTAGGCGGCGACGTTGGCCCGGCTGGCGCACCGCTCAGAGCAGTAGCGGCGCGACCGGTTGGAGGAGGTGTCGAGGTAGGCCCTGCGACAGGGCGGCGCCTGGCAGAGGCCGAGCCGGTCGACGCCGAGATCGGTGATCATGGTGGCGAGTCCCATCACCGCGCCCACCGCGTACTGGTCGGCCATCCGGCCGCCCTCGGTGAGGTGCAGGTGCCAGCGCTCGCCGTCGTGACCGGAGATCTGCGGCTGGACCGGGTGGTGGATCAGCAGCGAGTTGAGCCGGTCGACCACCGCCTCCTCGTCGCCCGCCTCTGCGGTCTCGAACACGATCATCAGCTCCTCGCGCAGGTCGCGCAGGGCCTCCAGGTCGCTCCTGGTGATGCGGCAGCCGGGCCGGTAGCGGCCGCCCTCTTCCAGGAGCAGGCGCAGCCCGTCGAGGCCGGTCAGCCGGTCGGGACTGTTGATCAGTAGTACGGCCAGCTCCGCGTAGGAGGTCAGGTCCATCTGGGGATCCGTCGATGTAAGAGGCGGCATGGATTTTGAGTATTACACGATGTGGTGAGGTTAACACCGGGACGGCGAAAGTCGGCGACTTCCCTCCACGGGCGGCAGTCTCAACATGTGGCACAATCGAGCAACGGGTGACCCCCGTACCCCCTCCAGGCGACCGTGCTCAGTGGGCAGGTCCCGAGCGGCTACCGAAGCCCGGGACATGCTTCCTCCGGCCGCCTCCGAAGGAAACATCCGTCTGTCTGACTGAACTACAGGGGTCGCTGTGGCCGTCACGCCATCCTCCATCTCCCTCGAAGCTCTCGAAGCCCTCGATCTTGACCCGGCCTTCGCCCTGCACCGCGGGGGCAAGCTGGAGGTCCGCTCCACCGTCCCGGTCCGCGACGCCGACGACCTGGCGCTCGCCTACACGCCGGGGGTGGCCAGGGTCTGCAGCGCGATCGCCGAGGAGCCCGAGCTGGCCCAGGACTACACCTGGATCTCCAACGTGGTCGCCGTCGTCTCCGACGGCACCGCCGTGCTCGGCCTCGGGGACATCGGGCCCGCCGCCGCCATGCCGGTCATGGAGGGCAAGGCCCTGCTGTTCAAGCAGTTCGCAGGCGTCGACGCGGTGCCTCTCTGCCTCGACTGCACCGACGTGGACGCGCTGGTCGAGACAGTCGTCCGGCTCGCCCCCTCCTTCGGGGGGATCAACCTCGAGGACATCAGCGCGCCCCGCTGCTTCGAGATCGAGGCGCGCCTTCGCGAGCTCCTCGACATCCCCGTCTTCCACGACGACCAGCACGGCACCGCGATCGTCACGCTGGCCGCGCTGAAGAACGCCGCGCGGCTGACCGGCCGCTCGCTGGGAGAGCTGCGCGTCGTGGTCGCCGGCGCCGGCGCCTCCGGGATCGCGGTCAGCCGGTTCCTGCTCAACGCGGGCATCGGCGACATCGCGGTGGCCGACTCCAAGGGCCTCATCCACGAGGGCCGCGTCGGGCTCAACCCGGTGAAGGAGGCCCTGGCGCGCGACAGCAACAGGGCGGGCCTGCGCGGTTCCACCGAGCAGGCGCTGGCCGGGGCCGACGTGTTCGTCGGGCTGTCGGGCTCGACGGTCTCCGAGGAGGCCATCGCGTCGATGGCCCCGGACTCGATCGTCTTCGCGCTGTCCAACCCGACGCCCGAGGTGCGTCCGGACATCGCGCGCAAGTACGCGCGCGTGGTCGCGACCGGCCGCTCCGACTTCCCCAACCAGATCAACAACGTGCTGGCCTTCCCCGGCGTCTTCCGCGGGGCGCTCGACGTCCGCGCCACCACGATCACCGAGAACATGAAGGTCGCCGCGGCCGAGGCGCTGGCCGCGGTGGTCGGGGACGACGAGCTGTCGGCCGACTGCGTGATCCCCAGCCCGTTCGACGAGCGCGTCGCCCCCGCGGTCATCGCCGCCGTCTCCGCGCAGGCCCGCGCCGACGGGGTCGCCCGCCTCTAGCGGTCACCTCCCGGTCCCCGGCCGCCGGACTCCTCCGTACGGCCGCCAGCGCGATCGTGCACCCATGCCCTCTCATGCTCATCCCGTGCCCACCAGGCATGTGACCACGGACGCCCCTCGCCCGACCGGCGAGGGGCGTTCGCGCTTTCCGGAAACCCCGATATTCGTCACGGATCGTGCTATAAAAAGAGCTCTCAGTTACCTATGTGCGTAAGGTGTGCATCAGGCAGCGGTACGCGCACGACCGGAGCATGCGCGCTGCCGGCGCGCAGCTGGTTCTCGCGGTGAGGGGAGCTATGAGACGCGAGCCCAACCGACTACTCCAGAGGCTCATCGCCGAGGCGGGCTTCACCCACAAGGGGCTGGCCCGGCGGCTCAACGATCTCGGCGCTGCTCGCGGCCTGTCCGGTCTGAGGTATGACCACAGTTCCGTGCTGCGCTGGATCGCGGGCCAGCGGCCGAGAGACCCGGTCACCGGGCTGCTCGCCGAGATCTTCGCGCTCCGGCTCGGCAGGGCCGTGAGTCCCGAGGATCTCGGCCTGCCGGCCGTCCTGACGCCTCTGGACCTCGGGCAGGAGTTCAACCACACGTGGCAGGAGGGAATCTCGACCGTGACAGCACTGTGGCGCGGGGACGTGGAGAGACGAAGGTTCTTACTCGACTCCACCTTCGCGATCGGGGCCGGGTCCGCCGGGGCGGTGCGCTGGCTGACCCTTCCGCTGGAGGGCCGCCCCGAGGGGCGGGGCACCCGGCGCGTCGGCATGGACGACATCGCGGCGATCCGTGAGGTCACCCGGTCCTTCGGCGAGCTGGACAACAGGTTCGGTGGTGGGAGGGTCCGCCCCGCTGTCGTGAAATATCTGGATACGGCGGTTGCGCCGCTCCTCGGTGACGGCTCGTACGCCGAGAACACCGGCAAGGCGCTGGCGTCGGCCGCAGCCGAGCTGACCCGGCTGGCCGGATGGATGGCCTACGACCTGGAGCAGCACGGCCTGGCCCAGCGCTACCTGATCCAGGCGCTGCGCCTGGCGCGCGGGGCGGGCGACCACGGGCTCGGCGGCGAGATCCTCGCCGGGATGAGCCACCAGGCCATATATATAGGACAACCCGCCCACGCGCTCGACCTGGCCAGGGCCGCCCAGCTCTCCGCCCGCCGGGCCGGGATCTTCGCCCTGCTGGCCGAGACGCACGTGCTGGAGGCCCACGCGCACGCGGCGCTGGACGACCGGGAGGCGTGCGCGAGCTCCCTGCACGAGGCCGAGCTGTCCTTCGACCGGCGCCGGGCCGGCGACGAGCCCGACTGGATCTCCTACTTCGACGAGGCCTACCTGTCGGCGAAGTTCGCGCACTGCTTCCGCGACCTGGGCGACGGGCCGGGGACGGTACGGCACGCCAGGCGCTCGCTGGAGATGGACGGGCGCTACGTGCGCGGGCGGATGTTCAACCTGTCGCTGCTCTCGGCCGGGCTGCTCGCCTCGGGGGAGCTGGAGGAGGCCTGCTCCTTCGCGGTGGAGGCACTGGAGCTGGCGAAGGGCCTGGAGTCGGCCAGGACCCGGTCGTACGTCGCCGATCTGCGGCGGCGGCTGGATCCCCACGCCGCCGAGCGCCCGGTGGTGGAGCTGAACGAGCGGGTGGGGGAGCTCAACTCCGTCTGAGCGGATCGGGAGGTCTCGCCGAAGGCTTTCCGGTAGGAACCTGGGGCTCTTCCCTCGACGGGGATGAGAACTTCCCGATGGGGATGCCCAACCGTTTCCGGTGGGGAATGGCCGAAGGGGCCCGGCAGGATCTGCCGGGCCCCTTCGGGTGGAGCTGGTGATGCTGGGTCTAACGGTGGTGCTGGTGGTGCTGTGAGCCTGGGGTTTGGACGCTCAGGCTCGGGTGATCGTCAGGGAGCTACTACTACTTGACGATCTTGCCGGACCACACCGCGGAGGCCTTGGTGTAGATGGCCGCGGTCTCACCGTCGAAGTACGGCGAGGTGATGGTGTCGTAGCGGCCGTTCTTGTCCTGGTCGCCGAACAGGCTGGTGACACCGTTGACGTAGCCGAGACGCTTGGCGTTGCTGTACTTGGCGAGCCAGGGGCCACCGTCGGCGCCGGGGGTGAAGGAGCTCTTGAGGCCGATGTGCTCCTCAACCTTCTCCGCAGCCGAGACGTACACCTTGCCGGAGGTCTTGCCGTAGGTCCACTTCGGCGTAACGCCGGTGTAGGCCTTGTTGCCGTCGGGGTGCGGCAGCGCCGGGTAGCCGAAGACGAACACCGTCTGCTCGGGCTTCTGGTTCCAGGTGAAGCCCTGGCCGCCGACGTTGTCGCCCAGGCGACCGGCGTCCTTGGCGAAGCCCTCGACGATGAAGTAGGTCTCGACCCAGTACTTGGTCGGGATCGTGACGCTGACCCACTTCTTCACGAAGTACTGCTGCTTGGTCCAGCCGATGACGGTCTTGTTGTCGTTGGGGTCCTTGACCTCAGCGAGCGTGCCGTCGAACTTGCCGTCGGCCTTGTCAACCAGGAGCTGCTTGTACTCGGCCTCGCTGATGGAGACCGGCGCGCTGGCGGCGTTGAACGGAGCACCGTTGCCCAGGTCGTCCTTGAGGGCCTTGGCAGCCTCGAACTCAGCCTTGGTGACCGGAACGCCGATGACCTTGACACCCGCGGTCGGGCCCTTGCCAAGGACGTAGTCCTTGAAGTTGCCGTAGGTGGCGTCAGCCGGCTTGGCGACGGTGGCGACCTCGGGGTCGAGCGGCTTGGACTGGTACGGGCCGTTGACGCCGTACTTGACGACACCGGCCTCGAACTCGTCCTTGGTGACCGTCTTCTCGACGATGTACTTCTTGCCCTCGAACTTGGTGTACTCGGACTTGAGCACCTGGGTGGTCTTGCCCGCACCGACGTGGACACCGTTGTACACGGTCACGAACGCGTAGTCGCGGTCGCGGTCGTTGTACACGCTGTAGTCGTAGTGGGTGTAAGCCGTCTTACCGGCGTACACGCCCCACGGAGCCTTGCCCTGGTAGTAGCCGGGGACGAAGACCCAGTTGTCCATGACGCTGGCGTTCTTCTTGTCGTCGTAGACGCAGTGACCGGCCGTGGCGACCAGGTTGCGGTACTTCGACTGGATCGAGGTGGCCGAGCACCACTTGAACTTGCCCTCGGAGTCAACGAAGAACACCTTGCCGATGGTCTTCGGCAGGTTGATGTTCTTGACCTTCGCGGAGGACTTCTTCTCTTCGCCGATCGGGGCCACGATGCCGGGCTTGCCGTCGGGGGTGTAGCCGCCGCCCGCGCTCAGCTTCGAGGCCGCAACGGTCTCGTGCGTGTACGCGGTGGCCTTGGCCAGGTTGTTGGCGTCGCCGTTGGTCGCGAGCCAGAACTCGGCGACGTCCAGCGCGGCCGGAGCGTCCTTGGCCAGGGTGTCGTAGTCCCAGTCCGGAACGGCATTGGCGGTACCGGCCAGACCGGCGGCCAGCAGACCGGTGGCCAGAACGGCGCCACCGGCGGGGAGGAGGATGCGCTTCAAGGGGAACTCCTTGGTCTGATGTGGAACGCTTCTTGCGTCCCATGCGTCAGTAAAGGGAATGCCAGAAACATACAGCGCCGATCTTGAACACCGGAAGCCGCTTTGAGGATCAAAGACGGCCTTGATCGCGCCGATGCCATTCTGTGATGTTTGGGCACGCCTGAAGCTGATGTGAAAGTTGATGGGTGAGCTACGTGTTTACGCAGATAGGCGTAGGGTTGGTGTGAAAGTGACTGATGTGGCGTGAGTAGGTCACCACGTTCGGTTACCAGTCATATGTGATGCAGATCACATCAACTTGATGGCACCGATTCCGGAGCGGGCACGTCTAAAGGCCCGTCGATTCGGGATCCGGGGTGTGGACGAGCCTGAGAGCGTGCGGCACGGACCCCTGAAACCGATGCGGGTGCCCCTCTCGTCGCCCTCCCGCACCCGCACGGGAGCTTGATCCTTTCGCTGCTGGGTGCCGGCCGCAGGGGTGGTGAAAACCAGCCGGAGAGATCTGATTTCGGCTGAGAACGCGCTACGGCGGTGCCGAAGTGGGATAGCCGCGTTCACGGCCGCGAGAGAACACCCCGAGGAACGCGTGCGTGATCTCCGGTCTCCGGATTCGGTCGCCAGCTCCGTTCTCCGAGTCCGGGTTCCAGGGCTGATTCCCGGAGCCGGCGCCATCGGCGCTCCGGTGACATCGCCGCCACGTCGAAGAGCCCGGCGCCAGCCGGGCTCTTCGACGTTTCCGGGAACCGATCGCCGCTTTCACGGTCACCGGTGGGGAATGGCCGAAGGGGCCCGGCAGGATCTGCCGGGCCCCTTCGGGTGGAGCTGGTGATGCTGGGTCTAACGGTGGTGCTGGTGGTGCTGTGAGCCTGGGGTTTGGACGCTCAGGCTCGGGTGATCGTCAGGGAGCTACTACTACTTGACGATCTTGCCGGACCACACCGCGGAGGCCTTGGTGTAGATGGCCGCGGTCTCACCGTCGAAGTACGGCGAGGTGATGGTGTCGTAGCGGCCGTTCTTGTCCTGGTCGCCGAACAGGCTGGTGACACCGTTGACGTAGCCGAGACGCTTGGCGTTGCTGTACTTGGCGAGCCAGGGGCCACCGTCGGCGCCGGGGGTGAAGGAGCTCTTGAGGCCGATGTGCTCCTCAACCTTCTCCGCAGCCGAGACGTACACCTTGCCGGAGGTCTTGCCGTAGGTCCACTTCGGCGTAACGCCGGTGTAGGCCTTGTTGCCGTCGGGGTGCGGCAGCGCCGGGTAGCCGAAGACGAACACCGTCTGCTCGGGCTTCTGGTTCCAGGTGAAGCCCTGGCCGCCGACGTTGTCGCCCAGGCGACCGGCGTCCTTGGCGAAGCCCTCGACGATGAAGTAGGTCTCGACCCAGTACTTGGTCGGGATCGTGACGCTGACCCACTTCTTCACGAAGTACTGCTGCTTGGTCCAGCCGATGACGGTCTTGTTGTCGTTGGGGTCCTTGACCTCAGCGAGCGTGCCGTCGAACTTGCCGTCGGCCTTGTCAACCAGGAGCTGCTTGTACTCGGCCTCGCTGATGGAGACCGGCGCGCTGGCGGCGTTGAACGGAGCACCGTTGCCCAGGTCGTCCTTGAGGGCCTTGGCAGCCTCGAACTCAGCCTTGGTGACCGGAACGCCGATGACCTTGACACCCGCGGTCGGGCCCTTGCCAAGGACGTAGTCCTTGAAGTTGCCGTAGGTGGCGTCAGCCG
The DNA here is from genome assembly GCF_051918855.1 of Streptosporangium sp. H16. Lineage (NCBI taxonomy): Bacteria > Bacillati > Actinomycetota > Actinomycetes > Streptosporangiales > Streptosporangiaceae > Streptosporangium > Streptosporangium sp. H16. The sequence continues at coordinate 33,924 of NZ_JBPXMD010000036.1, read as the reverse complement.
GCTTGGCGACGGTGGCGACCTCGGGGTCGAGCGGCTTGGACTGGTACGGGCCGTTGACGCCGTACTTGACGACACCGGCCTCGAACTCGTCCTTGGTGACCGTCTTCTCGACGATGTACTTCTTGCCCTCGAACTTGGTGTACTCGGACTTGAGCACCTGGGTGGTCTTGCCCGCACCGACGTGGACACCGTTGTACACGGTCACGAACGCGTAGTCGCGGTCGCGGTCGTTGTACACGCTGTAGTCGTAGTGGGTGTAAGCCGTCTTACCGGCGTACACGCCCCACGGAGCCTTGCCCTGGTAGTAGCCGGGGACGAAGACCCAGTTGTCCATGACGCTGGCGTTCTTCTTGTCGTCGTAGACGCAGTGACCGGCCGTGGCGACCAGGTTGCGGTACTTCGACTGGATCGAGGTGGCCGAGCACCACTTGAACTTGCCCTCGGAGTCAACGAAGAACACCTTGCCGATGGTCTTCGGCAGGTTGATGTTCTTGACCTTCGCGGAGGACTTCTTCTCTTCGCCGATCGGGGCCACGATGCCGGGCTTGCCGTCGGGGGTGTAGCCGCCGCCCGCGCTCAGCTTCGAGGCCGCAACGGTCTCGTGCGTGTACGCGGTGGCCTTGGCCAGGTTGTTGGCGTCGCCGTTGGTCGCGAGCCAGAACTCGGCGACGTCCAGCGCGGCCGGAGCGTCCTTGGCCAGGGTGTCGTAGTCCCAGTCCGGAACGGCATTGGCGGTACCGGCCAGACCGGCGGCCAGCAGACCGGTGGCCAGAACGGCGCCACCGGCGGGGAGGAGGATGCGCTTCAAGGGGAACTCCTTGGTCTGATGTGGAACGCTTCTTGCGTCCCATGCGTCAGTAAAGGGAATGCCAGAAACATACAGCGCCGATCTTGAACACCGGAAGCCGGTTCAAGGGGGAAGAAACGGGCCTGGGAGGCCGAGACCGTTTCGTGATGTTTGAAGACCCTTGATGCTGATGTTGCGATTGAGGTGGACCTGAGGTGTTTCCGCAGATAGGTGGAATCCTGGGGCGAAGGTGACTGATGTGACGTGTTCGGACGATCACGATGAGCTATAGACCTCATGTGACGCAGATCACATCAACTTGATGGCACCGATTTCGCGGCGGGCACGTCTAACGCGCTCGTCCGCGACCGGAACGGCCTTCCGCGCCGCCCCGCGACACGCCTTCCCGGCCCCGGAAACCGGCCTCCTCGCCATGGAAACGTCCCGGAAAACGGGTGCGGGACCCGGCGCCGCGCGCCGGGTCCCGCCGATGGTTCGGAGGCCGAGAGAGTCCCTCGTCCTGCGATGGACGAGTTACCTGTAGAGCTCGCCCCTCGGGCCGACGATCCTGCCGGACCACACGTTGGCGGCCTTGCGGTAGATGTCGGCGGTCTCGCCGTCGAAGTACGGCGAGGTGATGAGGTCGTAGCGGTCGTTCTGGTCCTGGTCGCCGAACAGGCTGGTGACACCGTTGACGAGGCCCAGGCGCCGGGAGCTGCTGTACTGCGAGATCCACGGTCCGCCGTCGGCGCCCGGGGTGAAGGCGCCCTTGAGGCCGACGTGCTCCTCGACCTTCTCCGCGGCCGAGACGTACTCCTTGCCGGAGGTCTTGCCGTAGACGTACTTGGGCGTCACGCCGCTGTAGGGCCTGTCGCCGTCGGGGTGCGGGGCCTGGGGGTAGCCGAAGACGTAGACGGTCTTGCCGGTGCTCTGGTTCCAGGTGAAGCCCTGGCCGCCGACGTTGTCGCCAAGGCGGCCGACGTCCTTGGAGAGCAGGATGTAGTAGTGCGAGCCACGTGACCACTTGGGCCCGGTGAACCCGTTGTACTCGCTCTTGGTGACCTGCTTGACCCCGTTGAAGGCGACGCCGTTGTAGACCGTGACGAAGGCGTAGTCCTTGTCGTAGTCCTCGTAGTTGGCGAAGTCGTAGTGCGTCCACGCCGACTTGCCGACGTAGATGCCCCACGGGGCCTTGCCCTGGTAGTAGCCGGGGACGAAGACCCACTTGTCGAGGGTGTCGCTGTTGCTGCCCGGGTCGTAGACGCAGTGCCCGGCCGTGGCGACCACGTTGCGGTACTTGCCCTGGATCGAGGTGGCCGAGCACCAGCGGTACTGGCCGTTGACGACGAAGAACACCTTGCCGATGGTCCTGGGCAGGTTGACGTTCTTGACGCGGCCGGACGGGGCCTTCTCCGAGCCGGTCGGACCGACGCTGCCGGGCCTGCCGTCGGGGGAGAAGCCGCCGCCGACCTTCATCTTCGGCGCACCGGGGTCGGGGTTGTAGACCGTCGCCTTCTTGAGGGCGGCGAAGTTGGAAGCGGCCCAGAAGTCGATGACCGAGACCGCCGAGGCGTTGTTCCTGGCCATCGGGTCGGTCGCCCAGTCGGGGGCGGCCTGGGCGGTGCCGGCCAGGGTGGTGGCCAGCAGGGCGGTGGCGGCTGCGGCGCCACCGAGGGGGAGAAGAGAGTGCTTCACTACAGGAGCTCCTTGCGCTGCAACGTTCCCGGACGGGACGTCAGGGAACTGCGGGACGACAAGCTACGAACCTATGCAGGGATCGAGGGCGCAAACACCGTATAAGGGTCTCTTAAGGCTCTCTTAAGGTGACGTTATGATCGGGGCGCCTGCTGGGTCGCGGCCCAGTGATAGACGACGTAGGTCGACGCGATGAAGTACGGGGAGGAGATCCTGTCGTACTTGCGGTCGGTGTTGACGTCCCAGGCGAAGCTGTTGACGCCGTTGAGATAGCCGATGGAGTTCTTGTTGTCGTAGAAGATCAGCCACGGGCCGCCACTCGCGCCGTTGGTGAACGGGCAGGCCAGGGCGACGCCCTGCTCGACCAGGCGGGTGGGGGCCTTCACCCTGACGGTGAGCCCGCGGCACGACTTCAGCTGCTGGCCGTTGTAGGGCCTGCTGCCGTCGGGGTGCGGGGCGGCGGGGTAGCCGAAGGCGAGGGCGGACAGACCGGCGCCGCGGTTGGTCGCGAGGCCCTGCCCGCCGACGTTGTCCTCAAGGCTTCCGACGCTCTCCATCTCGTAGCTGCCGGACGTCTTGCCGGCCTTCCACCTGAAGCCGTCGTGCACGGTGACGAACGCGTAGTCGTAGTCGTAGTCGCCCCTGCCGACGAAGTCCTCGTGCAGGTTGAGGGAGTGGCCGACGTAGATGCCGTAGGGGGTGCTGCCCTTGTTGTAGCCGGGGATGAAGATCCAGTATTCGGCCGGGCTGCCCGTCTTGGCGTCGTAGGCGCAGTGCCCGGCCGTGGCGACCAGGTTGCGGTTGGTCGCCGCCACGGAGGAGGCGGAGCACCAGTAGTCCTTGGCGCCGATCCGGAAGAACACCTTGCCCACGGTCACCGGCGAGCTGCCGGAGGCCGGGGCCCGCTTCTTCGGCAGGGTGGGCTTGACGACCGGCGCGGAGCCTCCCGACGCGGTGGAACCCTTCTCGCCGGTGGTCGTGCTCGTCTCCGCGGCCATGGCCGTCGTGGCGGACTCCCCGGTGGCGGACGCCGCGGCGGCGGTGGCGCTCCCGGCCGTCGCGCCTCCCGGGGTGGCCGCCGAGGTGGGCGACGCCGAGGAAGGAGGCCCCTCGTTCTTCATCTCGGGCGAGGCGGGCACGTTGTCCATGGCCTGCTTGAGCCTCGCCGGACTCCAGTACTCCGCGATCCGCCTCATGTCGGCGCTGCTCTTGGTCAAAGTGATCGAAGTGATCCCGTTGGGCGCCCAGTACAGCGGAGTGGCGGCGGCGCTCCCGGCGAACGCGGACGTCATGGTCACACAGGCGGCGACCAGCCCGCCGAGTGTGGCCGTGATCCGCCGAGCGCGGGAGGACATGGGCTTCCTTTCGGGGGATCGTGACGTTCGGGGAGTTACTGGAGGCGCAAGGGATGATTTTTCCAGATCAACTTAGTTTTGGGCAGTTCGTTGGACCGATCCGCTCATACTCTGTTATCTGATCAGTGTGGCCGAAGGTGTATAAGCACCCCGTGAAGGCCAGAAAGGGCCCGGTGCGCACCGGGCCCTTCCACGTTCACGAAGCCGGTGTCTAGGCGGGGAGCTTCCCGGTCCAGAGGTTGGCGGCGTGCTTGTAGATGCCGTACGTGTCACCGTTGAAGTACGGGGTGGTGACGCGGTCGTAGCGCTTGTTGTTGTCGCTGTCGATCGTCAGGCTCACGACACCGTTGAGGTAGCCGGTCCGCTTGCTGTTCTTGTACTGCAGCAGGAAGGGACCGCCACTGGCGCCCGGGGTGAAGGCGCACTTGATCGCCTGCTGCTCCTCGGCCTTGTAAGCCGACACGACGGGCGCGGCGCCGGTCGTGCCGTAGCACCACTTCTGGGTGTGACCGGAGTACGGCTTGTCGCCGTCGAGGTGGGCCGAGGTCGGGTAGCCGAAGGTGAAGACCTTCTTGCCCAGCTTCTGGTTCCAGCTGAAGCCCTGGCCGCCGACGTTGTCGCCCAGGCGGCCGGCGTCGGCGAGGAGCACCACGAAGAACCGGGTGTAGAAGTAGACCTCCTTGACGCTGGTCTTCACCCACTTCTTGATGAAGTACCGCGTCTTGAACCAGGCGATCTCGTGGCCGTTGGCGTCCTTGGTCGCCTCCAGCTTGCCGAGGAACTTGCCGTCGCCCTTTTCCACGAGGAGCTGCTTGTACTCCTCCTGGCTGATCGCGACCTTGCCCTTGTCGTCGCTGAAGCGGGTGAACTTGGAGTTGTTCTCCAGGCTGTTGGGGGCGGCCTTGTAGACACCCTCGTCGACCTCGACCGCGGTCAGCTTGACGCCGTTGCGGCCGTCCTTGACGTACTCCTCGATGTACTTCTCCGCGTCAGCGGGCTTGGCGACCGTCTCGACCTTGGGGTCGAGGGTCTTCTTCCAGTACGGCCCCTTCTCGCCGTACTTCTGGATCCCCGCCTCGTACTCGGACTTGGAGATCTCCTTGTCCTCGGTGTACTTGTGACCCTTGGTCGCGGCGTACGTGGAGGTGTTCACTTCCTTGACGCCGGTCTGCTTGATGCCGTTGTAGACGTTGACGAAGGCGTAGTCGTAGTCGTAGTCCTCGTAGACCGTGAAGTCGTCGTGGGTGTTGACCTTGGCGCCGACGTAGATGCCCCAGGGGGCCTTGCCCTGGTAGTAGCCGGGGATGAACACGAAGTTGCTGAAGGGCTTGTTCGTGTCGGTGTCGTAGACGCAGTGGCCGGCGGTGGCGACCAGGTTGCGGAACTTCGACTGCACGGAGGTGCCGGAGCACCAACGCTCCCGGCCCTTGTCGTCGATGAAGAAGACCTTGCCGACGGTGATCGGGAGGTTCACGTTGCGCGACCTGCCGGCGGTCTTGCCGCCCTCGCCGGTCGGGGCGACGATGCCGGGCTTGCCGTCGGCGGCGGCCCTGGCGGCGCCGGTCTTGTTCAGCTTGGCGGAAACGGTGGAGTCGGCGAGGTAGGTCGTCGCCGACTTCAGCTTCGAGGCGGTCCAGTAGCCCGCGATGGCCTTCGCGTGACCGGAGGGGGTGAGCGCCGACGACTTGACGTCGGGATCGGCCGTGCTCGCCTGGGCGGTGGCGGGGAGAGAGGCGCCGACCATGGTGGCGGCGGCGAGGACGCCGCCGAGGGGAAGGGCGAGGCGCTTGGCTCGGGAGTTCAATGGAGCTCCTTCTTTGTCATGAGTCACTCGGGACGCAACTCACGCATGCGTAAAGAGACAAGAGGTGACCGTACTCGGCAAAGATGGGTTAAAAAGCTATAAATCGGGCAAGCCGTCGGACCGTTATATTTTTGTTACTAAATCCGTGGAACCGGGAATCCTCGGAGTCCGTCTGATCTACCTGAACTTGATCGAGAGGTCCCCCGCGGGTCATGTGACCGTATGAACTGCGGAAACACCCAGGCTTGTCGGTGTCCCGCGAGGGTGTCCGAGGGCAGGCTGAGCCGGCATCCGCGTCACACGTCATCGGGGGATCTCATGCGGCGTCTTCTCTGCCTGGCCGTGGTCGGCCTCTTCCAGTTCTCGGGTACGGCCGTGGCGTCCACGGTGCCGCCTCGCGATCCCGGCCCGGGGTGGCAGGAGACGAGACCGCACCTCTACCCCGGCGACTCGGGACCGCAGGTGACGAGGCCGCTCCCGCTCCATCCGGGCGGGCCCGCCCACGTCATGCCCGGGCCGGTCGAACCGTTTCCCAGCGCCAGGCCCCCGCGCAACGCCAGGGCGCTCGTGCTGAGCCTCGCGCGGGGCGACAAGCCCCTGCCCGTGGCGGGCCACGCGCTGCTGCTGTGCGACCGGCCCGGCGGCACCCACCCCGACGCGGTCCGCGCCTGCGAGGCGCTGGCCGAGGTGCGGGGCGATCCCGCCAGGCTCAGGCCGAGGACGGGTGTGGCGTGCACGCTGCAGTACGACCCGGTCACGGTGACCGCCGTAGGGATCTGGAACAACCGTTTCATCCGGTTCGAACGCACTTACGGCAGCCCGTGCGCGCTGCGGGCCGCCACCGGCACGGTCTTCGCCCTGGGAGGCGATCCCCGGCGGCCGGGATGGAACGTTCCGGACACGGTGACGGCCCTTCCCGGGCCGCCGCCCGGAACGTTCCCCGGGCCGATCCGGCGGCCGGGTTCGTAGCCGTCCCCGCTTTTTTCGAGAAAGGGCCCGGTCCCAGGACCGGGCCCTGCTCGCCGACTGCTCGCCGACTGCTCGCCGACTGCTCGTTTCCTGCTCGCTCACCGCTCGTTCGCCGCGGCCGGCCGAATGGCCTTACGGCCGGCCGCGGGTGCGGGTCAGCTGGTCCAGCGGTTGGCCGCGGCCTTGTAGACCTTGTAGGTGTCGCCGTTGAAGTACGGCGAGGAGATCTTGTCGTACCGGTCGTTCTTGTCGGTGTCCCAGGCGATGCTGTTGACGCCGATCAGGTAGCCGGTCCGGCTGGAGCTCTTGTACTTGTAGAGCCAGGGGCCGCCGCTCGCGCCCGAGGTGAAGGCGCACTTGAAGCCGATGTGCTCCTGGACGTTGTACTTCGGCGCGGCCGGCATGGCGCCGGTCTTGCCGTAGCACCACTTCATCGTGCGGCCGGAGAAGGGCTTGTCGCCGTCGGGGTGCAGGCCGGCCGGGTAGCCGAAGGAGAAGACCGTGTTCTTGACCTTCTGGTTCCAGGCGAAGCCCTGGCCGCCGACGTTGTCGCCGAGACGGCCGACGTTCTTGATGACCGGCTTCCACTTGTTGTCCTTGTCCTTCTCCCAGTTCACCTTGAACCCGGAGTGGACGTTGACGAAGGCGTAGTCGTAGTCGTAGTCCTCCTTCACCACGAAGTCGTCGTGCGCGTTGAACCACTTGGCCGCGTAGATGCCGTAGGGGTTCTTGCCGTCCCACGCCTGGTTGCCGTCCCAGTAGGACGGGATGAAGATCCAGTTGTCGTAGAACTGGTTGGTCTTCACGTCGTAGACGCAGTGCGCGGAGGTGGCGACCACGTTGCGGTACTTGCCCTGGACCGAACTGCCGGAGCAGTACTTCCAGCTCTTCGGGTCCGACGGGTTGGCGCCGGGCAGGGTGAAGAAGACGCGCCCGACGGTGTTGGGCAGGTTCACCTGCTTGCTCTTGGAGGACTTGGTGCCCTCCGCGCCGATCGGCGGGACCGACCCGCCGGGGCCGTCGGGGCCCGCCGCGCTGGAGGCCTTGCCGCCCTTGACGCTCAGGTCGAGGTCGCCGGTGGCGTCCGTGGCCTTGCGCATCCGCTCGGGCGACCAGAAGGAGGTGGCCTGGTTGGCCGTCTCCGAGGCCTGGGAACTGACCACGTCCTTGGGGGCCGTACCGGCGTTGGCACCGGTGGTGGCGCCGATCGCTCCGGCGATCATGAGAACGCCGGTGAGGGGGATCGTGAGGCGCCGTGCTCGGGAATTCATGAAGCTCCTTTCGTTCTCAGCGCGGAGACGGGACTTCTCCTCGCCGGGAAAACGATCGGAACGTTACTGACTGGATCAAGCGGCGGGCAGGAATTGACGGGAAAAAGTCTGAGATGGTTCCATCCGATGCTGTCTTGTTATTTAAATAGCTATTTGTTATAACTTAACGAATAGGCATTTCCGCAGCTCATCGCGGTTGTGGGGCGATCTCAGAGGCATCGCCGTCATCACCGGTAACAGCGATTACCGAGGGTTTCTCGAGCAACTTCGATACCTTTGGAATGTCGGGTGCGGTGGCGTTCTCGATGCTGTTCCGCGGTGTCTCATGGTCATTTTCCGCGAGGTGGCCGCGGTGGACGAGACGAATACGGAACACCGGTCCCGGGACACGGATGCCGCACCACGGATCCCGCGACGCGACCCTCGGAACACGGACACCGGAACGTCATGGGGCACCGGAGCACGGACCGCACGACCCGGACCGCACGACCCGGCCACCCGAGCGCGGGCGCCGGGACCCGGGCAGCCGGGACCCGGGTGCCGGAACGCGGACGTCGCGGTGTGACGGTGCCCTCTCCCCGGCTCCTCGGGGCATCGATTCTGATTCGTGACGGTACTGACGCGGACGCCGAGACCGCCGGACCCCGAAGATGGGGCCGAGAACCGTACCTTCTGCAGGAGGCGGCCGAGGACGTGGCCGGTGGTCAGCACGACATCATCGAGGCGAGGTCCCGGAAGGGGCCGTGGCCCTGGATCGGCGTCGCCGCGCTGGCGGCGCTCGTGGCGTGGAACCTGACGACGGCCCGGGAGCGGCCGGACACGATCTCGCCGTCGTTCCCCCCGCCGGTGCCCACCCGGGCCGGGACCGTCGCGGAGCAGGTCCCGAACGTGCTCCACCCGGGGTTCCGCCAGAAGGGCGGCAGGGAGATCCTCGACGTGGTCTTCCCCGACGGCTCGGCGGCGGAGGTGAGCTACCCGGCGGAGCTGGGCCTGGCCGGCCTGGGGGTCCGGCCCGCGATGTCGGGCCGGCTCGACGGCGACACCGGCCCGTACCGGCAGCTGACCGTGCCGTCAGGCGGTCCGGCGGGGGTCTCCCGAGGACAGCCGATGATCAGGCGACTGGCCAAGCGGGTCACCCTCTGGCATCCGATGAGCCCCGCCGAGGGCGAGGTGCTGCTGTTCGCGTTCGACCCGTGGTTCGTGGCGCTGCGCGACCTCAAGGACGGCATGCCCTTCGAGCAGCGCATGCTCTGGGCACGCAACCTGCGCGGCAAGGTGACCAAGGGCGGCTACCTCGTGCTCGAGGCCACGCCCCCGGTGCGGCTGGCCACGCAGGGGGAGATCCTCGACGGTGAGCCGCTGGGGCCGCAGCTGTGGTTCGGCGGGGCCAGGGAGACGCTGCTGGTGCTGGCTCCGGTGCCGGGCTGCGACGTCGCGTCGATCGAGCTCTCCGTCATCGAGCAGCGGCGCCGCTTCTCCGCGGAGACCTGCCAGGACGGCGTGTACGTCGCGGCCTCGGGGGAGCGGGGACACGTCGAGAGGACCATGGCGGGCATGACCGTCAGGCGGACGGCGTAACGGCGGCCCGTTCACCGTGACCGCCGCGCGGGTGGGTGTAGGCGCGGCCCCGTTCACCGCGCGGAGGGCGTGAGCCACGGCCCCGTACGCGGTGGTGGCCGCGCGGACGGCGTAGGGTGCGGCCATGTTCGCTGTAACCGCCACGCGGATCGATCCCGACAACCCCCTCGCCGGACTCACGCTCGGTGAGCGCCCGGAACCCGAGGTTCCCGACGGGTGGACCACCGTCACGGTGAGGGCCGCCTCGCTCAACCACCACGACCTGTTCAGCCTGCGGGGGATAGGCCTTCGCCAGGAGCAGCTCCCGATGGTGCTCGGCACCGACGCCGCCGGGCTCGACGAGGACGGGAACGAGGTCATCGTGCACTCGGTGATCGGCAGCGGTGCCGACGAGACACTCGACCCGAAGCGCTCGCTGCTCTCGGAGAAACACGACGGCACCTTCGCCGAGCGGGTCGTCGTGCCCCGTCGCAACCTCGTGCCCAAGCCCGCCGCGCTCAGCTTCGAGGAGGCCGCCTGCCTGCCGACGGCCTGGCTGACCGCCTACCGCATGCTGTTCGACAAGGCCGGGCTCGAGCCGGGCTCGACCGTGCTGGTCCAGGGTGCGGGCGGGGGCGTGGCCACCGCGCTGATCCTGCTGGGCCGGGCCGGGGGATACCGGGTCTGGGCGACCAGCCGCTCGGAGAAGAAGCGGGCGCGTGCCCTGGAACTCGGCGCCGACCAGGTCTTCGAGAACGGTGCCCGGCTGCCCGAGCGGGTCGACGCGGTGATGGAGACCGTCGGCCAGGCCACCTGGGGGCACTCGCTGAAGGCGCTGCGCCCCGGCGGCCGGATCGTGATCTCCGGCGCGACCAGCGGCGCCGTCCCGCCGGCCGACCTGAACCGCGTCTTCTTCCTGCAGCTGTCGGTGATCGGCTCCACCATGGGCACCCGCGACCAGCTGGGCAGGCTGGCCCGCTTCCTGGAGCAGACCGGCACTCGCCCGCTGATCGACCGCTCCCTCCCGCTGGCCGAGGCCCGCGAGGGCTTCGCGGCCATGCACGAGGGCGAGCTCTTCGGAAAGGTCGTCTTCACCCTGCCGGGATGAGCCCGGCGGGCGCCTTACGAGGCGTCGCCGGGATCACCGGAGCGCGTCGCGGATGCGGCGGGCCGCGTCGTACAGGGCGTCCTGGGCGGTCGCCAGGGTCTCCTCGCTGACCTGCGCGGCCGCCGCGTCCCTGCGGACCTCCTCGACGAACTCGGCCAGCATCTGCCCGAGCCGGGCGTCTCCGGCGCGTGGCCCCTCGCCGGTGAAGCCGTCGGCCCAGACGCGCTTCCACTCGTCCTTCCACTCGCCGGTCTGGCGCTGCCACTCGCGCTTCTGGCGCTGCCACTCCGTCTTCTGCTCGCGCCAGACCTTGCGCGGGTCCTGCTCGGGGCTCTGACGCACCTCGCGCGCCATCTGGGTGAGCTCCTCGCGCAGCGACTTGACCGTGTCGCGCACGTCCTCCTTGACCTCGCGGGCGATGTCGCGGACGGAGTCGGAGATCTCCTGCTCCAGGTCGGCGAGCTCGTCGAGCCGCTCGTTGAGCTCGTCGCGGCCCCGGTCGCTGATGGTGAAGACCTTCTTGCCGTCCACCACCTCGTGGGTGACCAGGCCCTCCTCCTCCAGGCGGGCCAGGCGCGGGTAGATCGTGCCGGGAGAGGGAGAGTAGACGCCGAGGAAACGATCCTGGAGCAGCCGGATCACCTCGTAGCCGTGGCGCGGGCTCTCCTCCAGCAGCTTCAGGAGATAGAGCCGGAGCCTTCCGTGGCCGAAGACCGGGCTCATGCCTGGACTCCCTTCAGAAGAGTGACGTCGGCGGCGACGGTGTTGGCCGTCAGCGACGCCATGCCGCCGCCGATCCGGCCGCCCAGCGTCTTCGCGCCGGGCTGGGCGGAGTGGTCGAGTTCGGGGAAGGCGGTGTCGAGCCTGCCCGAGTTGGAACGGATCTTGACGTCGGTCTCGACCGTGTGCGGGAGCCGGAGCACGATGTCGCCGGAGACGCTGTTCATCGTGACGTGGCCGGTCGGCGGGAGCTCCAGGTCGGCGGTGATCCGGCCGGAGACGGTGGTGACGCTCAACCGCCGGGGCGTGCCCTGGGCGACGGTGAGATCGCCGGAGATGCTCTTGAACGACAGGTCGCCGACCAGGCCGCGGCTCTCCACGTCGCCGGAGACGGTGTCGGCGTTGATCTCGCCGCTCACCCCGTCGAGCACGATCCCGCCCGAGACGCTCCTGACCGAGGTGCGGCCCTCGAACCCGGTGACGACCGCGGACGCGGAGACGACCCCCACGTTGACCGGGCAGTTCTTCGGCACGGTCAGCGCGAGCGTGGCCCGGCGGCGGCCGGGGCGCAGCCAGCCCCGCAGTCCGTCCCAGGTGAGATCCCTGTAGGTGACGGTGAGCGTGCCGTCGTCGTCGTGGGTGACGAGCAGCGGGGGGCTGTCGACCTCGGTGACCTCGAGCCTGGGAGGGCCGTCGCTGGCCAGCACCGCCAGCTTCCCCGCCACGATGCGCACGTTGAGTTTCCTGACGGAGTCGAAGGTGAGCTGCTCCGGCTTCTCTATCGTCCATTGCCGCATGTACGTGACCTCCTTGTACTGAACACGATATGTCGCGTTGTCCGGAGGGTCAAGATATATCGCGTTTTTCTCAGTCGTCCTCGTCGTCCAGCCGGGCCAGCCAGGTGGCCAGCCGTTCCACCGGCGTCTCGAAGTCGGGGTTCAGGTCGACGAACTCGCGCAGCCGCTCGGCCAGCCACACGACGGTGACCTCCTCCTCGCCCCGGCGCGCGACGAGTTCCTCGATGCCCCGATCGGTGAAGTACATCGCGTTCTCCCTCAATGACACTGATGACGCTGTGGTCGTGCTCGCGACCTCGTGACGACGCTCGCGACAAACGGGGAAGTCCCCCGCAGAGGCTCCTGCGGGGGACTTCCGTGGTGACGCCTGCGGCGGACCGGCCTGGGCCGGTCGCCTAGTTGAAGATCTCGCCCAGCATCTGCTGCAGCTCCGCCTCGTGGGTGGAGTGCGAGCCGGTCGCCGGCGAGGAGTTGGCCTTGCGGGAGACCCGCTTGATCGAACGCCCGCCGAAGACCCCCGGGTTCTCGGCCATCTTGAGCGCCAGGAACGGCCACGGACCCATGTTGAGTGGCTCGTCCTGCGCCCACACCAGCTCGATGTCGGCGGCGTAACGGCTCAGCTCGGCCTCCAGCGGGTCGGCGGGGAACGGGTAGAGCCGCTCGAGGCGAATGATCGCCACGTCGTTGCGGCCCTGCTTGTCGCGGGCCGCCGCCAGGTCGTAGTAAAGCTTGCCGGAGACCAGCACGACCTTGCGGACGCCGGCCGGGGGAGCCGTGATGTCGCCCAGCACCGGCTGGAACGACCCCGAGGTGAAGTCGCTGACCGCCGAGATCGCCGCCTTGTGCCGCAGCAGCGACTTGGGCGTGAACACCACCAGCGGGCGGTGCCGGTTCGACAGCGTCTGCCAGCGCAGCAGGTGGAAGTAGTTGGCCGGCAGCGTGGGCTGCGCCACGGTCATGTTGTCCTGGGCGCACATCTGCAGGAAGCGCTCGATGCGGGCCGAGGAGTGGTCGGGCCCCTGCCCCTCGTAGCCGTGCGGCAGCAGCAGGGTGACGCCGGAGCGCTGGCCCCACTTCTGCTCGCCCGACGTGAGGTACTCGTCGATGATCGACTGGGCGCCGTTGACGAAGTCGCCGAACTGCGCCTCCCAGGCGACCAGCGCCTCGGGCCGCTCCACGCTGTAGCCGTACTCGAAGCCGAGCGCGGCGTACTCGCTCAGCAGGGAGTCGTAGACGTAGAACTTCGTGGTGCCCTGGTTGAACGTCTTGAGCGGGGTGTGCTCCTCGCCCGTGACGCGGTCGACCAGCACGGCGTGCCGCTGGGTGAACGTGCCGCGCCGCGAGTCCTGGCCGACGAGGCGGACCGGGTGGCCGTCGATAAGCAGCGACCCGAAGGCCAGGGTCTCGCCCATGCCCCAGTCGATGCGGTCCTCGGCGACCATCTGCCCGCGGCGCTGCAGCACCGGCAGCAGGCGCGGGTGGACGGTGAAGCCCTCGGGCATGTTGAGCTGGGTCTCCACGATCCGCTTGACGGTCTCCTCGGAGACGGCCGTCTTGACGTCCTCGTGCGACCAGGGGACGGTCTCCATGTCCACCGGGCGGGAGAACTCGCCCGTCGGGTCCTTGGCCGCCGCGCGGGTCTCGGCGAAGGCGTTCTCCAGCTTGGCCTGGTAGTCGCGGAGCGCGCCCTCGGCCTCCTCCACCGTGATGTCGCCCCGGCCGATCAGCGCCTCGGTGTAGAGCTTGCGGGTGGAGCGCTTGGCGTCGATCAGGTCGTACATCAGCGGCTGGGTGAAGCCCGGGTTGTCGGACTCGTTGTGCCCCCGGCGCCGGTAGCAGATGAGGTCGATCACCACGTCCTTGCGGAACGCCTGGCGGTACTCGAACGCCAGCTTGCCGACCCGGACCACGGCCTCGGGGTCGTCGCCGTTGACGTGGAAGATCGGGGCCTGGATCATCCGGGCCACGTCGGTGGCGTACACGCTGGAGCGCGAGCTGGCCGGGCTGGTGGTGAAGCCGACCTGGTTGTTGACCACGATGTGCACGGTGCCGCCGGTGCGGTAGCCCCGCAGCTGCGACAGGTTGAGCGTCTCGGCCACCACGCCCTGGCCCGCGAAGGCCGCGTCGCCGTGCACGAGCACCGGCAGGACGGTGAAACCCTCCTCGCCGCGCTCCAGGAGGTCCTGCTTGGCGCGGACCACACCCTCCAGGACCGGGTCGACCGTCTCCAGGTGGGAGGGGTTGGCGACAACCGAGGTCTTGAGCTTGGAGCCGTCGGGCGAGACGAAGTCGCCGCTGGCGCCCAGGTGGTACTTCACGTCGCCGGAGCCGTGGGCGCTGCGCGGGTCGATGTTGCCCTCGAACTCGCCGAAGATCTGCCCGTACGACTTGCCGACGATGTTGGCCAGCACGTTGAGGCGGCCGCGGTGGGCCATGCCGACCACGGCCTCGTCGAGCCGCTCCTCGGCCGCGGCGCTCAGCACCGAGTCGAGCAGCGGGATCAGCGACTCGCCGCCCTCCAGCGAGAAGCGCTTCTGCCCGACGAACTTCGTCTGCAGGAACGTCTCGAACGCCTCGGCGGTGTTCAGCCGCTCCAGGACGCGCAGCTGCTCCTCGCGGTCGGGCTTGGCGTGCGGCCGCTCGATGCGGGCCTGGATCCAGGCCCGCTCCTCGGGGTTCTGCATGTGCATGTACTCGACGCCGATGGTGCGGCAGTAGGAGTCACGCAGCACGCCGAGGATGTCGCGCAGCTTCATCAGGGGCCGGCCGCCGAAGCCGCCGGTGGCGAACTCGCGCTCCAGGTCCCACAGGGTGAGGCCGTGCGACTTGATGTCGAGGTCGGGGTGCTTGCGCTGCTTGTACTCCAGCGGGTCGGTGTCGGCCATGAGGTGGCCGCGGACCCGGAAGGCGTGGATCAGCTCGATGACCCGGGCCGACTTCGCCACGTCGTCGTCGTGGGTGGTCGAGATGTCCTGGACCCAGCGGATCGGCTCGTACGGGATCCGGAGGGCCTCGAAGATCTCGTCGTAGAAGCCGTCCTCGCCGAGCAGCAGCCGGTGGACCTGCCGCAGGAAGTCGCCCGACTGGGCGCCCTGGATGATGCGGTGGTCGTAGGTGCTGGTGATCGTCATCACCTTGCTCACCGCGAGGCGGGAGAGCGTGTCGGGGGAGGCCCCCTGGTATTCGGCGGGGTACTCCATCGCGCCGACGCCGATGATCGTGCCCTGCCCCGGCATCAGGCGCGGCACCGAGTGCACGGTGCCGATGGTGCCCGGGTTGGTCAGCGAGATCGTCGTGCCGCTGAAGTCGTCGACGCCCAGCTTGCCCGCCCTGGCCTTGCGCACGACCTCTTCGTACGCGACCCAGAACTGGCGGAAGTCCATCCCCTCGGTCGCCTTGATCGACGGGACCAGGAGCTGGCGGGTGCCGTCGCTCTTGGCGACGTCGATGGCCAGGCCCAGGTTGACGTGCTCGGGCTTGACCAGCACCGGCTTGCCGTCGACCTCGGCGTAGGAGTGGTTCATCTCCGGCAGGACCTTGAGGGCCTTGATCACCGCGTAGCCGATGAGATGCGTGAACGACACCTTGCCGCCGCGACCGCGCGACAGGTGGTTGTTGATCACGATCCGGTTGTCGATGAGCAGCTTCGCCGGGACCGCGCGCACGCTGGTCGCCGTGGGCACGACGAGGCTGGCCTCCATGTTGGCCGCTGTCCTGGCGGCGGCGCCGCGTAGTCGGACTTCCTCGGCACCGGCGGCGGCGGGCAACTGCGTCTCCTGCTTGGGTTGGGCCGCCGGGGCGGGCTTGGCCGCCGCCGGCGCTGGGGTCGTCGCCGCGGGGGCCGGGGTGGCCTGAGCCGCAGCCGGGGTGGCCGAGGGCGCAGCGGGGGTCGGTGGAGCGGGCGCGGCGGTGGCCGCCCCCGGGGGTGCGGCACGGCCGGACCCCGAATCAGGGCTGTAGTCGGCAAAGAAGTTCCACCAGGCCCGGTCGACCGACTCGGGGTCCTGGAGGTACTTCTGGTACAGCTCGTCGACAAGCCATTCGTTCTGACCAAAGGCTGCCAGCGGGTTTGTCCGCGACGACTCAGACGACACGGCGGAAATCGCCCTCTTCCGCAGATCGGCGTTGATGATAGAGAACCTGTCCAAGGCTACTCGCCTCGGCTCGGACCTGCGCCAGTCTGACGACAGCTTCCTTGCCGATCCTCTCAGCATGGGTTAAAACGGTCAGCCACCGGGTAACGGTTTACCCGCTCAGGCGCTGGTCAGCCCGATGTGGCAGGCATGATCAGCCCGGCCAGACCAGCCGGGACTCCACGCGTATCCCCGGGGTGACATCTTCGAGCAACCCGGCCAGCTCGTCCCCGGCCGCGCGCAGCTCCTCCGAGGACAGGGGGGCGAGCCGCTCCAGCAGGAACAGCGCGTCCGTCGTCTCCTCGGTGATCCGGGTGCGGACGCACTGCCGCCAGTTCCAGCGGCGGCAGGTGACGCCCCTGTCGTCGCGCCAGACGACCTCGCCGGCCTCCGGGTGGTCGATCGCGGGCTCGCCCTTCTCGACGATCTCGAACGGCTCGTCGCCGCTCGCGCGCACCAGCCTCGCCGTCCCCTCGTAGCGGGCCAGGTCCTCCCCGCCGATCGGCAGGCCGTGCCTGATGCTGATCGCGTTGTAGGCGTCGACCACCTGGTTGATCTCCGGCGGCGGCATCCGCCTGACCAGCGCGTCCACCGACGGCCTGGTCCGCTGCGGCTTCGCCCCGAACCCCCGGTAGGCCTCCCGCCACGCCTCGACCTTCGGGTCGTCGACGGCCACGGCCTTCTCCGCCGCCTCCGCCAGCCAGGCCCGCGACCTGTCGTCCGTGGGCCCGTTGCGCAGCCCGTACACCCCCATCACCAGCACCCCGAAGTCGGGCCTGAGCATGCTGACGGCGGGGTCCACCCGGATGTCCTCGATCACGCCCCCAGTTTAGGGCGCCCACCGCCCTCGTCCCCCGGGAGCGGCGTCAGGCGGCCGCGTGGGGGGTGAAGGTGACGTTCAGGTCGGCGTCCAGCGCTTTCGCCAGGCGCCGGAGCAGTGCCAGCGTCGGGGTGACCCCCCCTGTTTCCAGGCGGGACACCTGCGGTTGGGTCATCCCGGCCCGCTCGGCCAGCTCGGCTTGCGAGAGACCGAGTTCCGTCCGGCGGTTGTAGACCTGCTGCCCCAGAAGCAACGCCTCGCGGGCCTCCTGGTAGGCGTCGGCCCGGCGCTCGGCGCCCGTCCGCTCCCACGTGCTGTGAGCCATGCCCCACTCAGTCCTTCCAGACGCGGTCGTAGATCTCCGAGGCGACCACATGAAGATTCTCACATTCGACCTGTGCTCGACGAGCGCGTTCAACCTGACCGGTCTCCCTGCGGCGTGTCTTGGTGAAGACGGTGAGAAGGACGATGCGTCGGCGGGGAGCGAGCCAGTAGGTGATCCTGACCTGACGGCGTGTGAGCGAGAGGCGCAGCTCACGCACTTTGCCGCCAAGGTGCTTGGAGTACGGCTCGTCGAGCGTCTCGGCCTGTTCGGAGAGGAGATCGGCCAGGGCTTCGACCTTCACGTAGTCGCGCTCGGACAGCGACTCAAGCCAAGATCGGATCTCAGGCTCGATCTCGATGACATATAGCCTCACGGAGCGTGAGGCTATATGTCATCGATTATATAATCCGCGATACGCTGAGATCGGTAACCGCAGGTCACCGGCTCGCGCCTCCGATTGTGGACGTACGGGGTCAAGCCGCGTCGGTCACGTGCAGAGGGTGCCGTTGAGGAGGAAGCGTTCCGGTCTGGGGTTGGGTCCGGGGGCGTCGGCACCGATGAAGCCGAAGGTGATCGAGCGGCCGGGCTTGATGGTCTTGTTCCAGGCGAGGTTCTTGGCCGTCACGGTCGCGCCGTCCTGGGCGAGGTCCGCGCTCCAGTGCCTCCGGACGGCCTGGCCGCCCAGGAAGGACCAGCTGAGGGTCCAGCCGTCGATCGCCTTGGTCCCGGTGTTGGTGATGGTGACCTGGGTGTTGAACCCCTCGGGCCACTGGCCGTGGTTGGTGTAGGTGATCTTGCACGGGCCGGGGGCGGCGGGGGTGTCGAGGTAGGAGGCGATCCAGGAGAGCGGGGAGTTCCAGTTGATCGTCAGCTCGTTGGTGGCCCACGACTCGATGTCGTCGATGTAGCAGAACTGGGGCTTGCAGCCCTGGAGCTTGGCCTGGGCCACCGGGTCCTGGATGGCGGAGTTCGGGCCTCCGGCCAGGGTGCCGCGCGGCGGGTTGGGCAGGGACGGGTCGAGCTGGCGGGCGTACCAGCGGCTGTGCTGGTTCTTCGAGGCGACCTCGCCGTAGCCGGTCACGTACGACTGGTTGAGGGCGTTGCGCCCGAAGATGTAGTCGAGCCCCTCCAGCACCCCGTCGTGGTATTTCGCCTCGCCGCTCAGGTCGTGGGCGACGGCCATCACGACCATGTTGTTGAGCACCAGGTTGTTGGAGCCCCAGTCGTAGTCCGGCGGGTTGTACGGAACGCCGTACGGGTGGGCCTTCTGGACGGCGAGATACTTGTCCGCACCTTCCAGGACGGATTCGCGCACCCGCGCCCGGTCGGGGAGCGCGCTGGGCACGGAGGCCAGCTGCAGGCGGCCGAGCTGGGCGGTGTTGCCCCAGTCGAAGCCGCGCTCGCGCCAGATGTCGCCGGTGTGGTGCGGCGAGGCGAGCACGTAGTCCTTGAACTCCTTCTCGCCGGTGGCGAGATAGAGCTCGGCGGCGGCCCAGTAGAACTCGTCGGTCACGTTGTCGTCGTTGTAGGCGCCGCCGCCCACCCCGTCCGCCGGGTCCGCGTATCGCGCGGGGTTCGCCTTCGCCGCCGCCCACGCCTTCCTGGCCGCCGCGAGGTTGCGCGCGGCGAACGCGGCGTCGTACGGGGCGAAGAGGCGGGCCGCCTGGGCCGCGGTGGCGGCCAGGTTGAGGGTGGCGGCGGTGGAGACCGGGTGCAGCTCGCGTGGCTGGGGGTCCAGGTGGGGCAGCAGGGGCAGGCCGGTCCACGCGGCGTCGTGGATCTTGTGGTGGGCCATCCCCTCGTACGGCTTGCCCTCGGGGACCTGCATGCTGAGCAGGAACTCCTGTTCCCAGCGGGCCTCGTCGAGGATGTCGGGCACCCCGTTGCCGCTCTCGGGGATGTCGAGGTCGCCGTCCTTGTGGACGCCGTCGGCCTTGGCGCGCTCGAAGGCGGACATCAGCTGGTGGACGGAGATGCCGCCGTTGACGACGTACTTGCCGTGGTCGCCCGCGTCGTACCAGCCGCCCTTGACGTTCAGCGTGTAGTCGCAGACGCCGGGCTGGCAGGGCACCTCGACGTCGCCCCGGTTGGGGGCGACCCCGACGTGGCCGGCGGGCCTTCCGTAGCCGGGGCGGAGCTCGTCGAGGATCGGGATGCCGCTGCGCTGGGTGTAGTAGAACTTCAGCGCGTCGGTCCTGAGCTCGCCGTAGACGTTCGCGCCGATGTCGAAGGGGCGGCTGGTCTCGCCGTCGGCCTCCAGCGTGTAGCCGGTGCCGGGCGCGGTGACCGCGCCGAAGTCGATCGAGTGCACGTTCTGGCCGGAGCTCCCGTCGACGCCGCGCGGGACGGTGTCGCCCTCGGCGACGACCTCCCCGCCCTCACCGCCGCGCCTGAGCTTCCAGGCGACCGGCTCCGTCCCCTCGGTGACGAGGGTGGCGTTCTTCGGCCCCGAGGGCAGGTAGCCGACCATGTTCACCCGGACGCGGGGCCCGGTGTCCGGTTCGTAGACGTCAGGTTCGGCCCCGCCCTTGAGGGAGACGTTGTCCACGCAGAACCTCCATGGGGTGGCGCTGCCCCCGAGTTGGAACGCCACCTGCGCGCCCGGCAGGTCCACGGGCGAGGTGAAGGTGTAGCGGTAGTCGTTGCCGGACACGCTCAGCTCGGGGTTGGCCGACAGGTACTGCGTGTAGGGGTCGACCGGGAGCTGGACGAGGGCCTTGGCCACCCGGCCCGGCGTGGCGATCCCGAAGAAGGAGAACTCGTACGTCTCGTCCTTGACCAGGGGGATGTCGTTCTGGCCGATGATGACGTCCCAGGGGTTGGCGGTGCCGCCGGGTATGTCGGCGCACAGACGGCCGTCCTCGACCTCCAGCGCGGTGTTGCCGGTGCTCCACCAGGGAGCCGTGCCGGTGTCGAAGGTGCCGTTGACGATCTGTTCCGGGCCGTCCGCTGCGGCGGGCAGGGGGGTCAGGGTCACCAGGGCGGCGGCCGTGGCGAGGGCGAGCCAGGCAGGTGGTCTGATCACGGGGGGTCCTTTGGGCGGGGGAGGTGCCAGGTTGCGGGAGCTTGGGTCCGAGGATCCCGTTGAAGGGATCCAAGTGGGAGCGCTCCCACAACCTGGGTGCCCGATGTTTCCAGCGCGTTTCGCCCACCGTCAACCGGCCCCTCTCCCCGACCACTCGCTCACCGGGTCAATGACCGATTTGTCGGATGAAACTTTCAGGCCCTCCCGGAGTCCGTCTCAGGGAGCGGTCCAGTCGACCTCCGGCCCACGGGGCACGATCCCGCTCGGGTTGACGTTCGTCTGCGTCACGAAGTAGTGCCGCTTGATCTGGTCGAAGTCGGTCGTGTCGCGGAACGCGGGAACGGCGTACAGCCGGCGTGCGTAGGCCCACAGGACCGGGTAGTCGATCAGCCGCCGCACCGAGCACTTGAAGTGCGAGTTGTAGACGGCGTCGAACCTGGCGAGCGTCGGGTAGAGCCGCACGTCGCTCTCGGTGAGTGCGTCGCCGTGCAGGTACCGGCGGGTGGACAGCCGCTCCTCCAGCAGGTCGAGCGTGGCGAAAACGTCGGTGACCGCCTCGTCGTACGCCTCCTGCGAGCGGGCGAACCCGGCCCGGTAGACGCCGTTGTTGAGGCCGCGGAAGATCACCTCGTTGAGCGCGTCGATCTTCTCGCGAAGCTCCTCCGGGTAGAGGTCGGGGGCGCCCTCGGCGTGCCAGGGTGCGAAGGCCGTCTCCAGGGTGAGGGTGATCTGCGGGTAGTCGTTGGTCACCAGGCGCCCGGCGGTGACGTCCCAGACGCAGGGCACCGTGTAGCGGCCCTCGTAGCCGGGGTCGGTCGCCAGGTAGAGCTCGGAGAGGTACTCCACCCCGGTCACCGGGTCGCCCCCGGGGATCCGCCAGCCCTTCTCGTCCCTGATCGGGTCGACGATCGTCACCCCGACCACCTCCCGCAGGCCCAGCAGCTCGCGGACGATGAGGGAGCGGTGCGCCCACGGGCAGGCGTAGGAGGCGTAGATCTGGTAGCGGCCGGGCTCCGGCGGGTGCTCGCCGCCCGCCTCGATCCGCGTCGTGAACCGGTTCGGCTGCCTCTCGAAGCGACCGCCGCCGGAGATCTCCTTTTCCAGCTTCATGCTTCGACGGTACGGGACCTTCGGCCGGGAGGGGCACCCCCTCCGCCGAGGTATTTCATGTATAACAAGTAGGAAATATTGACTTACCGCGAAGCGATGCGTAGCTTCTCCGGTATGGGCATCTATCTGACTCGGTGCGCGCACGTCGACCTCTGCCGCGTGTTCAGCGCACAGTGTCCGTGATCATGAATCCACCCGCCGTCCCATCCCACACCTCACAGGACGCATAGGACGCCTCTCGTGATCATGATCAGACATGTCCCCATCCCCCTCCCCGCCGCTCCCGTCATCCCCGTTCGTGCCCTCAGGGGAGGTGCCCGGTGAGACTCCGGATCCAGGGGGTCGGCAAGGAGTTCACCGGCCGCGACACCCACCGCTCCTTCGCCGCCCTCGACGACGTCAACCTCGACGTACGGGAGGGGGAGCTCCTCGCCCTGGTCGGGCCGAGCGGCTGCGGCAAGTCCACCCTCCTCGACCTGATCGCCGGGCTGGCCGCGCCGACCACCGGCCGGATCCTGCTGGACGGCGTCCCCCTCGACGGCCCCGGTCTCGGCCGGGGGATCGTCCTGCAGCAGTACGCGTTGTTCCCCTGGCGCACGGCACTGTCCAACATCGAGTTCGCGCTGGAGGGCAGGGCCGCCACGAAGGGGGAGCGCGCCGAGCTGGCCAGGGAGTATCTGGACCTGGTGGGGCTGGGCGAGTTCGGCGACCGTTATCCCCACGAGCTCTCCCTCGGGATGCCCCAGCGCGTGGCCGTCGCCAGGAGCCTGGCCGCGGATCCGGCCGTGCTGCTGCTGGACGAGCCGTTCGCCGCGCTGGACGCCGGGACCAGGGAGTCGCTCCAGGAGGAACTGGTACGGATCTGGGAGAAGACCGGTACGACGATCCTGTTCGCCACCCGGAGCATCGACGAGGCCGTCTACCTCGGCCGGAGGGTCGCGGTCATGACGTCCCGGCCCGGCAGGATCGGGCGGACCGTCGAGGTGGATCTCGGCTCCCGCGAGGGAGATCCGAGGGGCGGTTCCCGCTTCGGGGAGTACCGCCACGAGGTGTGGAAGCTTCTCCGTTCCGACGTCGACCAGAAAGCGCCGGTGGCCTCATGAGCATCGTGACCGTGGTGGGAAACCCGCGGCTCGGATCGCGCACCCACGGGGTGGCCGTCCGGGCGGCGGAGGCCGTCGCCCGGCGGATCGGGGACGGGGAGGCCCTGGCCCCGCGGCACTCGGGAAAAGGGCTCCCGCGTGACGCGGGAAGAGATAGAGACCCCCATGGGTTTTGAGTAGTGTCCTTTGTTCCTTAAAGGGGAAAAAGTGACGAAGTGGATCATCTTCACAGTAACCCACACAGTCCTAAGCGAGGCGGCATGACCGAGACACTGTCCGGCAGGGCGGTCGACGCGGAGCGTTTCCGGCAGGCCCTCGCCGTTCACGCGGCGGGAGTCGTCGTCGTCACCGCTCAGGTCGAGGGCATGCCGGTCGGCCTCACGGCGACCTCGTTCTCATCCGTCAGCCTCACGCCCCCGCTGGTCTCCTTCTACGTGGACCAGTCCTCGACCACCTGGCCCTGGCTCAGGCAGGCGGACCACTTCGCGGTGAACGTGCTGGCCAGCGACCAGGCCGAGGTGGCCTCGCGCTTCGCCAGGAAGGGCGTCGACCGCTTCGCCGCCCCCACCTCCTGGACCCCCGGGCACCTGGGCGTCCCGCTGCTGGAGGGCGTCTCGGCCCACCTGATCTGCGCTCCCCACTCCACCGTCGACATCGGCGACCACGTCCTGGTCGTCGGACTCGTGATCGAGACCAGCCTCGAACCCGGCGGACGCCCGCTCCTGTATCACCAGGGCCGCTTCGGGCGCTTCATCCCGCACCCCTGACCCCTCTCGATCCCTCCTGATCCCGCGGGAACCCTCCGGCCGATCTCGCGGGGGACGTCCGCGCCGGAGCGTTCCTCGCGGGTGCCGCGGCCGGCGCGGGAGGGGGGACGCGGCGCGGGAACCGGAGGTGTCGCGGGCGGCCGGCGCATTGGCGCACGCGCGGAGGCCCGCAGATCCGTTTGTTGAATGAAATACTGATTGCCGCAATTTCTCACTTATGGCATTACATATACCAGTTGTCGTGAATGAGACTTCTATCTGTCGTACCCAGGCTCATCATGCGGCTTGTCCGGCCCGCCCGCGGGGCGGCGCCGTGGAGTGTCCACGCGGGGGATGCCTCGGAGGGGGCCGAGGAGGATCCTCAGGCGAGGCGGACGGTGCCCCGGCCGGTGGCCAGGGGGAGCTCCACCGCGGTGCGGATGCCCGGTGGGGCGGCGCAGAGGGCGGCGACGGAGTTCACGGCGTGGGCGGCGGCGCTGGCCAGGCCGTGCGAGATCTCACCCACGGTGAGCATCAGCTGGGGCACGCCCTCGATGTGGACGCTGAAGCCGGGATCGGCCCAGCGTTCCACCCGGGTGGCGTCGGCCTTGTAGACGCACTCCACCGTCATGAAGGGACGGCCGCGGACCAGCCCGCTGAACATCCAGCGGGACGCGCACACGGTGCCCGCCCTGACCAGTCCCGCGCTGATCTCGAACTCCTCGGACGCGAGCTCGAACTCGTCGCTCTCCTCGACCTCGTCGAGGGCCACGCCGAGGTTGTCGGCCACGAACTGGACGCTCTCGGCGAACAGCGAGCGCTGGAAGGCGCGGAAGGGGCGCACGGCGGCGACGTAGTCCTTGGCCGAACGCGTGAAGCCGAACAGGTCCACCACGATCTGCCGGGAAGGGTGCCCCCGGAAGTCGGACGACTCCCGGATGTAGATGTGGTCGACGCGGCTGGACAGGCCGGTCAGCGTGAGCGGCAGGATGTCGCTCATGAAACCGGGGTTGACGCCGGTGCCGTGCAGGGACGTGCCCCCCGCGCGGCAGGCGGCCTCCAGGCGCTCCACCACCCCCGGGCCGTAGCACTTGGGATACACGAACCCGGTGGTGGTGATGACGTTCTTGCCGGCGGCGAGCAGTGCGCAGATGGTCTCCACGTCGCTCGGATACTCCCCGCCGAAGTAGGACGCCGGCAGCGGCATGTGCAGCACGCAGTCGGCCTCCGTGGCGAGAATCTCCTCGACGTCGTCGGTGCAGGTGACACCGGCCTCGGGGAGCCCCACGAGGGTCCCCGCGTCCTGTCCTACCTTGTCCGGGTCGTAGACCAGGACTCCGGCCAGTTCGAACTCCGGCCGGGTGATCACGCTGCGCAGGGAGTATCTGCCGACGGCGCCCGTGGCCCACTGGACCACGCGCAGGGGCGGCGATAAGGACATATAGGGCCTCCAGCCCAAAATATTGGGCGGGGCCGTACTAGGAAAAAGTGAGGGGTGTCGTCGTTGACCCTCGCCCGTGTGGGGCAAAAACTTTAGCAGAAATTAACACGCGTGCTTACTATCCGCAATGATCCCACGCGTTTTTGGTTACCACTCCGCGCCTTTCTTTCCGGTGCCGGGCCGGTGCCGGGAAGGGCTCTCCGGCGATTCGTCATGGTTCGGCGGATGTCGTCCCGGTGATTTCGCAGGTGGTGTCCCGAGGATCCCCATGGCATCACGAGGGCCGGGCGAGCTATTGTTCAAACGACTAGAATTATGTTCTCGTGGGAGGGTTGCGGATGTCAGAGCTGCGGTTTGACGGCAGGGTCGCGGTCATCACCGGCGCCGGGCACGGACTCGGCCGCTCGCACGCGCTGTCGCTCGCCGAGCGCGGCGCCAAGGTGGTGGTCAACGACCTGGGCGGGGCACTGGACGGCACCGGCGCCTCCGCGGGCCCGGCCGCCGAGGTGGTCGAGCTGATCAGGAAGAACGGCGGGGAGGCGACCGCCAACACCGACAACGTCGCGACCCCCGAGGGGGCCCAGGCGATCGTGGGGACCGCGATCGACACCTACGGGCGGCTGGACATCGTCGTCAACAACGCCGGCATCCTGCGGGACAAGTCCTTCGGCAAGATCAGCGTCGAGGAGTTCGACCAGGTCCTCGCCGTCCACGTCCGCGGCTCGTTCCTGGTCAGCCGGGCGGCGTTCCCTTACCTCAAGGAGCAGGGGTACGGCCGGATCATCAACACCTCCTCGCCCGCCGGGCTGTTCGGCAACTTCGGCCAGGCCAACTACTCCACCGCCAAGATGGGCCTGGTCGGCCTCACCAAGACGCTCGGCATCGAGGGCGCCAGGGCCGGGATCAAGGCCAACGCGATCGCGCCGATCGCCTGGACCCGGATGACCGAGGAGATCCTGCCCGCCGAGTTCGAGGCCAAATTCACCGCGGAGCGGGTCAGCGCCCTGGTGACCTTCCTGGCGCACGAGGCCTGCGAGACCAGCGGCGAGGTCTTCAGCGTCGGCGGCGGCCGGATCGCCCGGGTGTTCGTGGCCGAGGGGCCCGGCTGGCGGCAGGACGACCACACGGTGGAGGACATCCGGGACAACTGGGAGGCGATCCTCGCCGAGCAGCCGTACCTGACCCCGACCACTCTCGGCCAGCAGGCGACCGCCTCGATGAAGGCCATGCTCTGACGGTCACGTACCGGCCGGGGCGGCCGCCGTGGTCGTGACGGCCGGCCGGCCGTTCGAGGGCGCTCTCGTTTCGAGGGCGCCCTTTTCGTTCGCATCGAAGGGGCAGGGGGCGAATCCCCTCGGCGCGGGCCGGCTCTTCCGGCCAAGGCTTCGCGGGCGTCACTGTGACGGCCAGCCCATCGTGGTGAGCTTCCGCACGTCGACCATCCCGGTGGCCAGCGCCTCGCTGATCTCCCGCAAGGCCTCTTGCTGCTCACGGGTGAGGCGGTCGAACATGAGTGCCCGAACCTGCTCGGCGTGGCGGGGGGCGGCCTGCCGGACCTGCTCCATGCCTTCGTCGGTGAGTTCCGCCAGCTGGCCACGCGCGTCCGAGGGAGACGGCACCCGGCGGACCCAGCCGTCGCGCACCAGCCGGTCGACCGCGTGGCTCAGCCTGCTGCGGTCGAAGACACACGCGGCCGCGAGGTTGGCCATCCGCATCGAGCGCCCGGGCGCTTCCGAAAGCCGGGTGAGGATCTCGTAGTAGGTGAAGGAGAGATCCGACTCCTCCTTCAGGTCTCGTTCCAGTCGATCGAACAACAGCCTGCTGGCGATCAGGAAGCTGCGCCACGTCCGCTGCTCCTCCTCGTCAAGCCACCGGGTCTCCGCCATCTCGACCTCGCACGAGTTAGTTGAAATTTCAGCACCTTATGCTAGCGTAGAAGAAGGTGCTGAAATTTCAACTACTTCGCGAGGGGGAGATAGATGGACCGTTTGAAGGGCAAGGTGGCGATCGTCACCGGTGCCGCGGGCGGCCTTGGGTTCGCGGGAGCGCGGGCCATGGCGGCCGAGGGGGCACGCGTGGTGATGATGGACCTGTCTTCGTCCGTCCACGAGCGGGCGAAGGAGCTCGTGGGGGAGGGCTTCGACGTCGCGCCGTACGGCGGTGACGTCAGCGTCGAGAACGACATCGCAGGAGTCGTGGCATTCGCCAAGGAGACCTACGGCGGGCTCGATGTGCTGTGGAACAACGCCGGATTGGTGGGCAGCGACTGGATCAAACAGGACACCGACGTGGTGGGTGTCAGCCGTGATTACCTGATGCGGACCTTGGAGGTGAACATGGTCAGCGTCTTCCTCGGCAGCAAGCACGCCATCCCCCTGATGGCCGAAGCCGGGGGTGGATCGATCATCAACACTTCGTCGGTTCAGGCCGCAGGCGGAGACCTCGCACTGGTCTCGTACGGCACGAGCAAAGCGGCGATCGACTACTTGACGAAGTCCATCGCCACCTCGTTCGGCCATCTGGGCATCCGCTGCAACGCGGTGGCTCCGGGGCTGATCCCGCCGCCCGCCGCACCAGAGGCGTCCGGTGGCGCACACCCCCTGGAGGACGTCGCGCCGGTGAAGCTGGTCCTCGACTCCCAGATGCTCGCGTACGTCGGAGAACAAGCCGATGTGGCCAACGCGGTCGTTTTCCTCGCGTCCGACGAGTCGAAGTTCATCACCGGCCAGCGGATCAACGTCGACGGTGGAACGACCGGTCACCTGCCGACGCTCTCGGATCGTCGCAAACTGGCCGGAGCCTGAGCAGCCGGCGCACGACCGCCTGGACCACGACCACCATCAAGGGACGTCCGGGTGAACTCGGTGACCATGCCCGAGAGTTCCCTGTCCGGATCCGCATCGACGATGCGAGCCGTTCTCGCCGGAGGGCGTGCGAATACCCCCGCCACCGCGGATCAACCGCCCGGCACATCACGAATTCCTGAACCCTTCACAAGAGAGGACCAACCATGTCCGATATCGTCAACCTTGCCGTGATCTACTACTCCTCGACGGGCACCGGAACGGCGATCGCCAAGGAAATGGCCGAAGCGGCTGAGGCCGCCGGTGCGAATGTCCGCGTCCGCAAAGTACCCGAGCTGGCACCGCAGGCCGTGATCGACTCGAATCCGCTCTGGGCCGCCCACCACGCGGCCACCGCCGAGGTGCCGGCCCCGAGCCTCGACGACGTCGCTTGGGCGGACGCCGTCATCTTCGGCTCACCGACCCGGTTCGGCAACGTCGCCGCTCAGCTGAAGCAGTTCATCGACACGTTGTCTCCCCTCTG
This sequence comes from Streptosporangium sp. H16, assembly GCF_051918855.1. Lineage (NCBI taxonomy): Bacteria > Bacillati > Actinomycetota > Actinomycetes > Streptosporangiales > Streptosporangiaceae > Streptosporangium > Streptosporangium sp. H16. Next base: position 5,831 of record NZ_JBPXMD010000036.1, on the reverse strand, counting down.
GCAGACGAATGCGCTGGCCGACAAGGTCTACAGCGCCTTCACCTCGACCGGCACCCGTCACGGTGGGCACGAGTCGACCCTGCTCGCCATTTACAACAGCATCTACCACTTCGGTGGCCTGATCGCGCCGCCCGGCTACACCGACCCCGTCAAGTACGTCGACGGCAACCCGTACGGCACCTCACACCACGCGGTGTTCGGCCCCGACCTGGGCTCGATCGACGATGACACCCGCAACGCCGCCCGCCACCAGGCCGAGCGTGTCGTGCGGCTCGGGCGGGCGCTCAAGCGAGGAAACGCCGCCTGACGGACGGCTCTTCCGGCAATTGCCGGCCGCATGGAGCGGAAGAGCCCCAGGAAGGTGTCCTGGAACGCGTCAGGCCTGCCACCGGAGCGGGCGCCGGTCTCGACCGGCGCCCGAAAGGTTCGTCGCATGAAAGGTTCACGATGACTTCCGGCGATTGTGGAACGGTCCGAACGGTGCGCTGAGGTTGTGGAAATCAGATGAATTGCCCGGTAGGGAGGGTGAAAGGGGTCGGGAGGACCGGGGCCGCTTTCGCAGCGCGGGTGAGAGGTTCTGCTTGACGCGAGCAATCTTTTGCTTGACGGTCGGCAGAACTCGTCCCTACCATCCTGAAATGAGGAGGAAATAAGCTAGAAATCAGCAGATTTCGAGATTTGCACCACTCTGCCGGCGTCGCAACCGGCTCGCCCACCCTCTTCCTCCCGATCTTCCGGCATGCCCGCCCAGGCCGTCCGGTTCGTTTCGCATGTCCTTCTCGTTCCCCCCAGGAGATTCCATGCGCCGCCCGCTCACCGCCTTAATGGTCCCGATCCTGCTCCTGTTATCCGTGGTCTCCGGTTTGTCGATGTCCCCGGCGAACGCGGGAACCGCGAAGGCGGCCGCCTTCCGGGTGCTGCTGTTCACCGAGGCCGCCGGCTACGTGCACGCCTCGATCGGGGCCGGCATCACGATGGTCCAGCAGCTCGCCGCCGCCAACGACTTCGAGGTCGTCCAGTCCGCGAACTCGACCGTGTTCAACGACGCGAACCTGGCCACCTTCGACGCGATCATCATGCTGCAGAACTCCGGCATGGTCTGGGACAACGACGCCCAGCGTCAGGCCACCCAGAAGTTCGTCAACGACGGCGGTGGGATCGTGGCGATCCACAACACCACCGACATGGACATCGAGACCCAGTTCCCCTGGTGGGACCAACTCATCCAGGGCGGCGCGCACATGACCGCGCACTCGGCCATCTTGCAGGGCACCGCCAAGGTCCTGGACAAGAAGCACCCCTCCACCGCGGGCCTGCCCGACCGCTGGGTCCGTACCGAGGAGTGGTACAACTTCAGCAAGAACATGCGCGGCGACGTCCACGTCCTGGTCGCCGCCGACGAGAGCACCTACAACGCCGGCAGCAACAGGATGGGCCCCGACCACCCGATCTCCTGGTGCCGCACCACCGAGGGCGGGCGCGTGTGGGCGACCGCGATGGGCCACGAGAGCGCCTCCTACAGCGAGGCCAACTTCCGTCAGCACGTGCTCGGCGGCATCAAGTGGGCGGCCGGCAACGCCGCGGGCGACTGCGGCGGCACCGTGTGGAACCGGTACCAGAAGGTGACGCTCGACAGCGCGCCCGACCAGCCGATGGGCCTGGACATCGCCCCCAACGGCGACGTCTACTACATCGCCCGCTCCGGCAAGCTCATGCTGGTCCGCAAGAGCAACGGCCAGATCGTGACCACCGGCACGCTGAGCGTCTACACCGGCGGTGAGGACGGGCTGGTCGGCATCGCCCTGGACCCGAACTTCGCGACCAACCGCTGGGTCTACCTCAACTACTCGCCGACCGGTTCCGCGGCGATCAACCAGGTCTCCCGGTTCACCCTGAACGGCGCCGGTGACAGCCTCGACCTGTCCAGCGAGAAGAAGCTTCTCAGCATCCCGGCCACCAGGGTCGACGAGCCGGGGCACACCGGCGGGTATCTCACCTTCGGTCCCGGCGGGAACCTATACATCGGCGTCGGCGACGACATCAACCCCTTCGCCTCCGACGGGTACACGCCGATCGACGAGCGTCCGGGCCGCGCCAACTTCGACGCGCAGAAGACCAGCGCCAACACCAACGACCTGCGCGGCAAGATCCTGCGGATCCACCCCGAGACCAACGGCACCTACACGATCCCCTCGGGCAACATGTTCCCGCAGGGCACCGCGCAGACCCGCCCGGAGATCTACGCGATGGGCTTCCGTAACCCGTTCCGCTTCTCGGTGGACTCCGAGACCGGCTGGATCTCGGCGGCCGACTACGGCCCCGACGCGGGATCGGCCAACGCCAACCGCGGGCCCGAGGGCACCGTGGAGTGGAACCTGATCAAGTCGCCCGGCTTCTACGGCTGGCCGTACTGCGTGGGCAACAACATCCCGTTCAACGACTACAACTTCGCCACGAACACCTCTGGGGCGAAGTTCAACTGCTCGGCGCCGGTGAACAACTCGCCCAACAACACGGGCCTGACGAACCTGCCCGCGGTCAAGCCCGCCAACGTCTGGTACAACTACCACCTCGTTAACGAGTGGCCGGAGATGGGCAACGGCGGTGGCGCGGCCCCGATGGGCGGCCCGTTCTACCACTACGACGCGGCCAACCCCTCGGAGACGAAGTTCCCCGCGTACTTCGACGACACCCCGTTCTTCTACGAGTGGAGCCGCAACTACCTGATGGAGATGCGGCTGGACGGCAGCGGCAACGTCCTGAAGACCAACCGCTTCCTGTCCAACCTCGGGTTCAGGTCGCCGCTGGACATGAAGTTCGGCCCCGACGGCGCGATGTACCTGATCGAGTGGGGCGTCGGCTACGGCGGCACCAACCCCGACGACGGCGTCTACCGCATCGACTACATCAACGGCGGCTCACGCTCCCCGGTCGCCAAGGCGGGTGGAACGCCCACCTCCGGCCAGGCCCCGCTCACCGTCCAGTTCTCCTCGGCCGGTTCCTCCGACCCCGACGGCGACGCCTTCACCTACGCGTGGGACTTCACCAGCAACGGCTCGACCGACTCCACCGCGGCGAACCCCTCGTTCACCTACACCTCCAACGGCACCTACACCGCCAAGCTCACGATCACCGACCCGTCGGGCAAGAGCGGCTCGGCGACGGTGCCCATCACGGTCGGCAACACCGCGCCGGTCGTGAGGTTCGGCTCGCCGCCCGACGGCACGACGATCAACTTCGGTGACTCGGTCCCGTACACGGTGACCGTCACCGACCCCGAGGACGGCACGATCGACTGCTCCAAGGTCAGGGTGGTCACGGCGCTGGGCCACGACACCCACAGCCATGACACGGGCCAGTTCACCGGCTGCTCGGGGACCGTCGTGACCACGAACTCCGGACACGACGCCGACGCCAACACCTTCTACGTCCTCACCGCGACCTACACCGACGCGGGAGGCCTGTCCAACACCGCCAACCTGATCCTGCAGCCCCGGCAGAAGCAGGCCGAGTACTTCACCGGCTCCTCCGGGGTCCGGGTCATCGACCAGGCCGGCGCGCAGGCAGGCAAGCGCGTCGGGGACATCTCCAGCAACGACTGGATCTCCTTCTCGCCGATGAGCGTCCAGGGGATCACGTCGGTCTCCTACCGGCTGTCCTCGCCGTCGGGCGGCGGCACCATCGAGCTGCGCGCGGACTCGCCCACCGGGCAGCTGCTGTCCACCACGACCGTGCCGAGCACCGGAGGCTGGGACACCTACCAGCAGACGGCCGCCACATCCGTGACGGCGCTGTCCGGCAGCCACCCGCTGTTCCTGGTGTTCAAGCCCTCCGCGGCGAACCAGTTCGACCTCGACTCCTTCACCCTGAACACGACAGGAGGACCGACCGGGCCGGTGGCCGGCGGCGTCTACACCCTGGTCGCCGCGCACAGCTCCAAGGCGGCCGACGTCGAGGCTCAGTCCACGGCCGACGGGGCCAGGGTGGTCCAGTGGACGGCCGGCACGGGCAACAACCAGCGGTGGAGGTTCGGCGCGGCGGCCGGCGGCGCCTTCACCCTCACCGGAGTCCAGAGCAGCAAGTGCCTGGACGTCAACGGCGGCTCCACCTCACCGGGCGGGCTGATCATCCAGTGGACCTGCCACAACGCCGCCAACCAGCAGTGGAGGTTCACCGCCAACTCCAACGGCACCTACAGGATCGCCTCGGTCGCCAGCAACCTGTGCCTTGAGGTGCCCGGCGCCTCGACGGCCAACGGCACGCAACTGACCCAGGCCACCTGTGGCACCGCCACCAACCAGCAGTGGAGGCTCACCCGGATCAGCTGACCCAGCATGGTCAAGTTCGCCGACTTTTGCCGATTGAGGCAAAAGTCGGCGAACTGTTAGGTAAAAGTGATTCACAAACCCGCCTAAAGAGGGTTAGCTTCTGCACACCTGCTCGGAACAGGGAGGGTGTAGTGAAGCGGACCGTCGTCCGGCCGGAGAACGCGCACCAGGCCGCGTTGCTCCGGCTGCTGCGCGAGGGGGCGCGGTCGCGCGCCGAACTCGGCGACGTGACCGCCCTGTCGCGCTCCCGGCTCAACCTGGAACTCGACCGCCTCGTCGAGCTGCGCCTGGCCGAGCAGGCCGGGCTGGCGGCCTCGCGCGGCGGGCGCAGGTCCGGCCTGGTGCGGATCTCCGGAGATCTCCGCTTCGCCGGGATCGACATCGGCGCGACCTCCATCGACGTGGCCGTCACCAACGGCGAGATGGAGATTCTCGGCCACCTGAGCGAGCGGTGCGACGTGCGCGACGGTCCGGTGGCCGTGCTCGACCAGGCCATGGAGATGATCGCCAAGCTGGGCGAGCAGGGCCTGTTCACCCAGCTGTACGGCGCGGGAATCGGCCTCCCCGGACCGGTCAGCTTCCGCGAGGGGGTGCCGGTGGCGCCCCCGATCATGCCCGGCTGGGACCGCTTTCCCGTCAGGGAGGCGGTCGGCCAGGCCCTCGGCTGCCCCGCCGTGGTCGACAACGACGTCAACATCATGGCCCTCGGCGAGCTCCACTCGGGGCTGGCCAGGCAGGTGGACGACTTCCTGCTCGTCAAGATCGGCACCGGCATCGGCTGCGGCATCGTGGTGGACGGCAAGATCTACCGCGGTGTCTCCGGCAGCGCCGGCGACATCGGCCACATCCGCGTCGACGACCAGGGGCCCGTCTGCGCCTGCGGCAACGTCGGCTGCCTGGAGGCCTACTTCGGCGGGACCGCCCTCGCCAGGGAGGCCACGGCCATCGCCGGGCGCTCGGCCTACCTGAGCCGGCGCCTCGACGTGACGGGCACCCTCACCGCCGAGGACGTCGCCAAGGCCGCCGAGATGGGCGACGCCGAGGCGGTACGGCTCATCCGCGACGGCGGGCGCAGGGTCGGCACGGTGCTGGCCGGGCTCGTCAGCTTCTTCAACCCCGGCCTCGTGATCATCGCGGGAGGAGTGGCCCAGCTGGGCCACGTCCTCCTGGCGGAGATCAGAAGCGTCGTCTACCGCCGGTCGCTGCCCCTGGCGACCGGCAACCTGCCCATCGTGCTCTCGGAGCTCGGACCCGACGCCGGCGTGGTCGGCGCGGCCAGGCTCAGCAGCGACCACGTCCTCTCGGCCCCATGATGAACCAGCGAGGCCCCATGTCAGAAGCCAACCCCCTGCTCCTCATGCGCGGGATCGTCAAGCAGTTCCCCGGAGTGCGCGCCCTCGACGGCGTCGACCTGGAAGTGCTGCCCGGAGAGGTGCACTGCCTGCTCGGCCAGAACGGTGCCGGGAAGTCCACGCTGATCAAGACCCTGGCGGGCGCTCACCA
>NZ_JBPXMD010000035.1:0-77621 GCF_051918855.1 Streptosporangium sp. H16 | reverse complement strand
GAGAAGAGACACGCCTCATCGGCCCTGCTGGGGACCGCTGTGGCATAAACCGTCTCCACGATTTCAGGGGATTGACACGACCTCTCTTCCGTGACTGGCACATGCCCTGCATCTGCGTGCTCGTCGTGAGTACTCACGACGAGCGCCGATCGGATGGCTCCAGCGCCGCTGGAAGCAAAACCTCCGCGCGATGATCTGCTTCGGAGGGCGACGACTCGCTCCACAGATGTCTGGGTCGCCAGTCGCGATCTGGAAAAACGCAGTCAAGATCATCACGTGCATGCTCCGCGACCGCTGACATGCGGCTGCCTACAGTGGCATCCAGCTGCATGCGGCTGGCGGAGGGGAGCGCGCGAAAGCCCAGATAGGTAGGCTTTTCGCTGGTCAGAAGAGTGCCCCCGGCATGATTCGAACATGCGACACCCGCTTTAGGAGAGCGACAGTCGTACTTCTGGTTTACGTCGTCTGACCTGTGCGGATGCCCTATACAGATCGCATCCCTCGCATGATCATCCCGCGCATGTCCCGCATTCGCCGAGTCAAGCGAGGTAGTGGTACGACCATCCGCTTTTCAGGCGTAGCAATCACGCAGCTCACCCGCTGAGACCTGGAAGCAGAGGGATGTTGACGGTGCCCTTCGTGTGCCTCTGATGGTGGACGTTGCCGTCAGCACCCCCTCGCTCGATGGCAAGGCCTGAGGAACGAAGGCCGCGGCAGCCGATCGCCCAGCCCCGTACGGCAGCACCGAAGTGAGCGATCGTCAGGACCTCTGCGGCATGAACGCCGCCCGTGACTATCGGTCCTCCTCAGCCTCTGCGAACAGCTGGACCGCCAAGTTCCACAGAGACAGGCCGTTCTCTACCGTCCACCGGCCTGTCCCCTGCACCGAGACGGGTGAGTCTTCGTACCCGGAAAGGTCCCAGATCCGCTGAACGAGACCGCTGGCCGAGTACTGTTTCCCGTCGTACGTCCATAGTAGGCATTTGACGCGATCGTTCACCCATGTCGCCTTAGCCCGCCGCAGATCCTCCGCTAGCCAGCTCCCGACGGCGGCCTTCTCAGGATCGCTCTGCGGCTGGTAGGTCAGCGGGGTGCCGTCAACGAGAAGACCGGCACTAACCAGTGTGGGCACGGCATTGGGGCGGCGCGACTTGCGCGGACGCCTGGCCGGGCTCTGGTAGTCCTCTGGGAGCGTGGGGGCGGTCATGCCTCGGTGCGCATCCTCCAACACCAGCTTGGCCAGTTTCTTACAGCGGGTCTCATCATTGAAAGTACTGCTGAGGAAAGAGTGCCGGCCAAATTGGGCGTCCAAGTGGAAGATTAGCCATGACAGGACCAGGGAAGTCAACGTCGGCACCTTGTCAAGGATGGGCTGCCAGTCAAGGTTCGTGTCCTCCATCCCGTCTTGGTCAACGAGCTGGAAGACCAGGTGTGTGATAAGCAGTTCCCCCCGCCGTGCCATGTCGGCAGCGCGTCCGTGCAGCCCTTTGCGTTCCAGTTCGAGCGCCGCGCCAACCGAACGGCGAACCTGTACCGACCGCCAGATGCGATAAGCGCTGGGTACCTCACTGAACAAGCGGGGGTACGCGCCACGGGTGCCGCGTTCCCAGAGCAAGTCGACGTTCTTGCCAGCGCGCACCGCCAACTCCGGGCTGTGGTGGGCACAGGCCAGCGCGACCGCGGCATGCTCCACCGAGCAGCCCGCCTCCGGTGCTGGGTCCGGCTCTCCGCGCTTGTAGGTGTAGATCTTGCCCAACCCCGACAGCAGGAAGTCCTCACGGATTTCGGCCTGCGCTGGGTCCAGGGCGATGAAGTCCCGCTGTGACACGTCGTTCTGCGTGTTGGTGGTCTCGGTGATCCGCGTGGCGTAGATCTCCCGCTCCGCCCCGAGGGAGAAGGCACGCACGGTGACATCGGCATCGTCGACGGTGTCCGGGTTCAACTCCATCGCCTCATGAATCGCCGTGACGGTTTGCGCGCCATTGACGACACTGACGCCCTCTAGAGTGAGCCTCACCGGCTCATCCCCTCGGCGGCGACCGAGGTAATGCGGCTCGATGCGGTCGCACAGCACCGTAATGCCATTGTTGAAGTACCAGAAGTTTTCCGGCTCCTTGAGCAGGGTCTCCTTGATGCCGGAGTTGATCCGGGTGAGGCCGAGTGACTTACGGACGTTTTGCTCGTACAGGGCATCACGGTGTTGGTCATACCATTCAGCGATATCTCTGACCGCGACAGTGCCCTGCCAGGCTTCGAACGGGACATCCCTCCGCAGCCAGTTTTGCATAGTGGCGGCGACGTTCACCGGGTCCGGCGCGACGTCCTGACGCAAGCGCTGGTAGAAGTCGGCGGAGCTCAGCACGTCGTATCGCAGCAACGGCCCATTGTTGTTAGCGTCTTCAAGGAGCCGTTCCATGACGCTGGCCGCTGCCTCTGAGAGAGTGGCCGGTCCCATCAGAGCGACCACTAGGTTGATCCGAAGCCGGGAATCCCCCATCGCGGCATCGAGCTGCGGGAGAAACGGCTGCATGCGGTCATTGAACGGATCGAAATTCCGACCGTCAACCAGTCGCACACCGTCTGCGAACGCCAGCGCGTCATCCCTAGACAGCTTGGCCGTCCCCGCGTTACTCGATTTCGCCTGGACAAGCCAAACCTCGGGGGAGCTCTCTCCCACCGCGATGGCATCGATGCCCTGGTCCTTGTCACCGTCGATTACGGCTCGGCCGGCGGTCTCGTAGTCGCAGCCGGTTACGATCCTTACGGCGTCGGCCGCGAGGGCACGTGAGAGAAACCGCTGGTCCCGGCCTGCCTGATCGTAGCCGCGCAGATCCTCCTCGTAGATTAGACCGGAGTAGTTCTGCATCAGCGCCGTGCGCACGTGCTCTATTCGGATTGGATTTTTTGAACCACTCTGCCGTTTCGTGCTCATCCCCGCCCCTGGAACAGCTTGTGCCTATGTGAGTCTGACGCGCGCTGAGCATAACCCGTCACCCACCGTAAGGCTCTAGCGTCTGCTCATCTATCAGAATGAGCAGGACAGAGGGAACTTATGCCATCGGCGTAAGGCCACTGGCTTCGTGCGTGGGCAGTGCTGGCCGCGACCGGCCGGAGAGCTGCAGCGCGGCCAGCAGCCACCCGACTCGCTTAAAGAGGCAGCTCGGCATCTGCCTCTATCTCTTCTACCGCTGGTTCGCCAAGGGCCTCGGCGATCGCGGCGAACTCGTTGAGTGCGGCTTGCAAGTCATCGACGATCTCGCGGGCGATCACGGCTGGAGGGAGCAAGCTGTCTGCGTCTTCCAGTGCAGGATCTTTGAGCCAGGTGATGTCCAGGTTCACCTTGTCGCGCTTGAGTAGCTTCTCAACTTCGAACACCTTGAATCGCTCGGACTCAACCCGCTCACTGCGAGGCTTGCCCGGCAGGTACGCGGCGACGAAGTCATCTAGGTGCGCGCGACGCATCGGCCGGGTCTTGAGGGTGAAGTGCTCGCCGACCCGGAAGTCATAGACCCACAACTTTGAGGTCCACGGCTGGTTGTCGGTTCGCGGGCTCTTCTTGTCGAAGAAGAGCACGTTCGCCTTCACGCCGCCAGCGTAGAAGATCCCGGTCGGCAAGCGTAGCAGCGTGTGAACGTCGAACTCCTTAAGCAGCCGCCGCCGGATCGCCTCCCCGGCTCCGCCCTCGAACAGCACGTTGTCCGGCAGGACGACCGCGGCCCGACCGCCAATCTTCAGCACCGACATGATGTGTTGCAGGAAGTTGAGCTGCTTGTTAGTCGTGGTGGAGCGGAAGTCGGTGCGGTCGTAGGAGATGTCCTCTTTGTCCAACCGGCCGTCCGAGCCGTACACGGTGATTGAGGACTTCTTGCCGAACGGTGGGTTGGCCAGCACCAGGGAGACCCGCTCATCGCCCCCGGGCTGCTTGGCCAGCGCGTCGCGCACGTCGATCAGGGAGGGGCCGTCGCTCGTGCCGACCCCGTGCAGGATCATGTTCATCGCCGCCAGGCGCGCGGTTCCCGGAACCAGTTCGACACCCCGGATCGCGCCGGAGGACAGATGATCCTGCTGCGCCTTGGTCATTCGGCCCTGGTACTCGCGCGCAATGTGTGCATGCGCGGCGATCAGGAATCCGCCAGTGCCGCAGGCCGGGTCCAGGATCGTGTCATCCGGGGTGGGCCGGGTGACCTCGACTATCGCGTCGATCAGCGGACGCGGGGTGAAGTACTGGCCCGCGCCGGTCTTGACGTCTTCGGCCCCCTTCGCCAGCAGGCCCTCGTAGGCGTCGCCCTTGATGTCGACCCCAGCGGCGGCCCACTCCTGCTTGCCGATCAGATCGACGGCGAGTTTCTGGAGCTTCGCGGGATCTGTGATCTTATTCTGGGCCTTGGAGAAGATCGTGCCGAGGTTCGTGTGCGGGTTCTTCGCCAGCTCGATCAGAACATGCCGGTAGTGCCGCTCAAGCTCCTCGCCCTTCTTCGCGACCAAGGAAGACCAGTCCAAGTGCTGCTCCACGAGCCGCTTGGGGACGTCGGCCAAGTCGTTCTGGTACTGCTCGTCGGCGATCTTCAAGAAGAGCAGGTACGAGAGCTGTTCCACGTAGTCGATCGTCGAGAGGCCATCATCGCGCAGCACCGTGCAGTAGTTCCACAGCTTCGCGACGAGCGAGTTCGTCTCGGCCCGGGCTACGGCAGCGGTCGTGCTCGAGGGCGTTTCAGCGGTCACAGCGCAAGCTCTTCCTGAGTGCCGGTCGGCACGATTGTGGTCTTCGGTGGTGCGATCATCTTCTTGGCGGTAGCGGGTTTCCGAGTGCGGGTCGTCTTCGGCTGACTGTTCCGTTCGGTCTCGATCCGTTTGAGCAGCTCTGACGCCGGTTCGTCTGCTGGGTCCTGCGGAATCAGTTTCCCGGCGAACGCCTCGGCAAGTAGCGAGCGTCGAAGGTTTTCTGAACGCTGCGATGTGAATGTAAGAGCATGGCCGAGTCGGAGCAGCCCTCGGTGAGCCTCATCGAATCTTTCAACCCGTCGTTGCTGTTCCGCGAGATCAGGCAGTTCCAGTGGCGCAGCCTTGAGGTCGCGACCAGAGATACCTGCTTGACCTGCGGTAGTTTTCACTGATTGTCGGATGAAATCTCGGGATCTACCCGCCGAACATGCCAATGCTACATATCGTGGATCAGCGTATGATTGGTTAATCTCAACCCGAATGAGCTTATCCGGATATGTCAGTGGCTCAATTCCATCAGGCACAACAGCGCAGGAGCCTACATATTCAGGGTTGCCGTTATAGCGCGTGAATAGTAGATCTCCTGGATTTAGAAGTGAGTGAGATGGGAAATTCGATTCAGGGAAAATTCCCGTATACCGAAGATCCGTAAGATCGAGAGCCAAAGCTCGGACAGCCCCAATGCGAAGAATTGGAATACCGATGGGATCTTTACCCGGCCTGGAGATGGAGATCCCATTCCGAACCTGCCGCGCAATTGCCCCAACGGTGGTGCTGGTCATGCTTGGATGAGGTTGACTGGTAATGGCAGACATCAGACGGGTGCGCAAGCGGGTGAGGCGTCGCGAGCTAGCAATGATCGCGTGTGATCCCGCATAGAGTCGGGACAGGTGGTCTTCGAGGGCTCCGACGATTCGGTGCTGCTCTGCCAGTGGCGGGAGGGGAATTGGGAGTTTGCGGATTTCGCTAAGCCCTAGGCGTGGTCGTCCAACTCCCTTAATTTTGCTCATGGCAACAGCTCGTGTCGCTGGTGCCTGCACCGCGTAGAGCACCCACTTGCTACTTACAGCGGGGTGCAATCGAGCACGGATCACATCGGCTTTAACGATGGCAGGGCCGTCGAGATCGGGCACCAAGGCGACTCTCGGTAGTTCTTCACCGAGAGAAGCCAGAATAAGATCCCCGGCCTGCACGTTGTGCGTCTTCAGGGCCTCGTAGTGATCAAGGCTGATGTACGCTCGCTCATCACGGAACTCGCCATCACCTACGTTTTGCAGACGCAGCACACGAGCACCCGTGTCGGTGTAGTGCGATGACTTAAGGTTCGAGCCGAACGGACCGTCAGTGATCGCCCGTGGTTCTGCTGCGAGGAGTCCTTCTAGCGTCGTCCATACCCACCCGTCCGGCAGTTCATCGCTCAAGCCAGTTCTCGATCCATTTCGGCGATCAGGGCACGGGCGCGGTCTCGGCCGCCGAAGTCCCGGATCAGACCGGCCTGGCCGCCACGCTGGGTAAAGGGTACGCCCTTGATGTCCTCGACGGTGATGCCAACGCCGATCGCGATGGTGTCGCGGATCTGCTCTAGCCACCATCGCTGATCAGCTGTGAACTCTGCTCCGGCCTGTTCCTGGCGGGCGAGCCAGGACGCGAAGCGTTCCTCGATCACGCTGCGGTAGGGCTTGAGTTCGGCGTCCATGCCGAGTTCGTAGCGGATTAGACTGACGAGGTCGGGCAGTTCCGCGTTCCCTCGGGGTGAAGCCGTAGCCTTGTCGAGCGTTTCGTAGGCGTCCCACAAGATGTCAGGAGTCCAGACATGCGGGGGGCGACGGATCCGCGCGGCGAGGTCTTTGAGCTTGGCCAGGGCATCGTGCCCGCCTCCCCTGGTCTCGGTCAGGACCTGGATCGCGGTGATCTCGTCGCGGTGCTTCTCCAAAAAACCGTGCCAGGACTGGATCGTGGAACCGGCTCGCTCTTCACGCGGAACCTCGACCAGGCTGAACACCTCGTCCTTGCTGGTCTCGTCGTAGGTGATGTCATGGTCACGGCGAATCTCCAGGATCCGATCCCGGTAGGGCGGGTTCCCGGTCAGTGGTGCGATCGCGTCTTCCACCAACTTGCGCGCGGCGACCGCACCGCCCTCTTCACGCGCCTTCTCCTGGGCATCCGGGTCGATCGCGGCGACGATCGCGCGGGAGAGTGCCGAGATGGAGACCCCGCCTCCGACGGTGGCGAGTTCCTCGCGTTCCTCGGGGGTGATCTGCTGGTTGAGCCGAGCCAGGCGACCGGCCAGCGCGGCGGCCTCGGTGACGTTGATTGCCTTGGTGGCGCACTTTTGGAGCAATTTGTCCAGGCTGATCTGCTTCTCGCTGGCGGACATCAGGGGTTTGGAGTCCGCCAATGGAAAGTCAGTGACCCCGACCGCGTCGAGCAGGATGAACCGGGTCTTGGCGATCTGATCGCTCGCACCGGGAGTGACCTCACGCAGCTCTTCGACGTCCAGGGTCCGCGCCCCCCGGCCTTTCATCTGCTCGAACAGCACGGCGCTGCGGACCGCACGCAGAAAGATGACGCATTCTAGGGCGCGGACGTCGGTCCCAGTTGCGATCATGTCGACGGTGACGGCGATACGCAGGGCGGCGTCATGCCGTAGATCGTTGATCAGGCTGTCGGGATTCTTGCCTGCGGCCCGCACCTTGTACGTGATTTTCGTGGCGAACTCGTCGCCCTGGCCGAAAACCTGCTTGGCGAGGCCGAGCACTTCCTCGGCGTGGTTGTCATCGGCGGCGAAGATGAGTGTCTTGGGCAGTACTTCCCGGTCGGGGAACCATCGCCGCCAGTTGTCACGGTATGTCGTCAGCACGGTGCGGATATGGTCTTCAGCGATGACCGCCCGGCCGAGCTGTCGATTGGAGTACACGAAGTCGTCGTCGAGCTGCTCGAGGCGCTGCGCGCGGGTCTTGCGGTTGCGGACCTTGACCGTGGTGCCCTCGTCGATCAGCGAGCCCTGTTCACCAATCTTCGTTGACAAGCGCACCACGTCGAAGTCGACGTTCACCCCGTCGGCGACCGCCATCTCGTAGGTGTACTCCGAGACCAGGTTCTGATGGAAGAACCCCAGGGTCTGCTTGGTCGGGGTCGCGGTCAGTCCGACGATGTGCGCGTCGAAGTAGTCGAGCACCCCGCGCCAAAGCCCGTAGATCGAGCGGTGGCACTCGTCGACCACGATCAGATCGAAGGACTCGGGCGGGATCCGCGGGTTGTATTCGACGCTGACCGGAGCATCCACCCCATACGGTGCGTCGCTCTCCTCGGCACTCTTGTCGGCGGCATCGTCCGCCGCGTCGTCGTTGACCACGGTCTCACCGCGCAACAGTGCGTACATCTTCTGGATCGTGCAGATCAGCACGCTGGAAGAATCCTGGACGTGGTCTCCGGCCAGGCGCTCGACGTTGTACAGCTCGCTGAACTTGCGGCCGTCATCCGGGGTGACGTAGTTGCGGAACTCACCGAGGGCCTGGCGGCCGAGGTTGTTCCGGTCCACCAGGAACAACACTCGCCGGGCCTTACCGTGCTGGAGCAGCCGGTAGGTCTCGGTCACAGCGGTGAACGTCTTACCCGCGCCGGTCGCCATCTGGATCAGGCCACGCGGACGGTCGTTGGCGAGTGATGCCTCCAGACCAGTGATCGCCTCGATCTGCGCTTGGCGCAATCCACTGGTCTCTAGTGCCGGCAGGTGTTTGAGCCGGGCCCGGTAGGTGGGAGCATCTGGGAGCTCATCGGCCTCCCGCATCCACGCGGCGAGAGTTTCCGGGCGGTGGAAGGAGAAGACCTCGCGGGTGCGGGCCTGCGGGTCCAAGCGATTGAGGAAGACCGTCTCCGTGCCGGTGGTCGCGTATCGGAAGGCGAGCGGTTCTTTCTTTCGCCACACCGCAAGAGAATGTGATTTCGAAGCACCGTCGGCGTACCTGGCGTTTTGCGCTTGGGCCGCGCTCAGGGTCTGCCCCTCCCGCTTGGCCTCGATCACCCCGACGATTTTCCCGTCGACATACAGCACATAGTCTGCCGGACCGGAGGCGAGGCGAAACTCGCGAACTGCGACGCCGCGCCCGGCCATCGGATTGAGGTCCTTGAAATCCTGGACCACCCAACCGGCCTCGCTCAGCATCTGGTCGACCACCCGCCGAGCCTGAACCTCGTTCAGCGGCGCAGGGCGGAGCGCTCGCTCCACAATCGCCGCACGATCAGCCGAGGAAATCGTTCTCGGCTGAGCTTTGAGCGTGTTGAAGTTTGCCTGCTGGGCTGCTCGAAGTTGCGTCAGTTCCGCTAGCAGCGCCTCGTTCTGCGTCCGCAGTTCCTCATGCCGGGAGCGGGCGTTCGCGACCAGAGACTCGGCCACTACCCGGGCCCGCTCGTGCTCCTGCGCGAGATCGACGATCTGGTTCAGCTTCAGCTGTGACTCGGCCAGAGCCGCTCGATCCCCATCCAGAGCTTCGCGTAGTGCAGCTAGCTCAGCCGGATCGGTGATCACCGGCTCGGCAGGAGGAACAAAGCCCTCTACCGTGCGGTCTCCAGACAGCGCCCGGTGCAGCCACACGCCCAGTTCCCAGGCGACCCTGATTCCTTCCAGGGCACGGGTGGTGTCGAACATGTGCCGGTGCGTCGCCTGATTGCCCGTGTGCCGCAGTGTGTCGAACGCATTACGCACTTTCGACGGCAGCATCCCCGCGTTGGCCAGCGCCGCGATCCGGTGAACCTGATGGTCCCCTGCCACCCTCAGGCCCGAACGGGTGATCAGCTCCTCGGCCAGCACCTCCCCAAACTGCCGAGTGTGGACCAATGCGGCGTTCGAGTCGGTGAACACGACCGCTTCGGCCTGGGCTCCATACAGTGCGAGCAGTGGATTGTAGCCGTACAAGCGCCCGAAGTTCACAGAAGAGCGCGCCAAGTCAGTCAACCGTATGTCCACGTCGCCTTATCCACAGCTACATCGTGACCTCAAATTTTCCTCGAATAATACGCAATTTTGGATCTTCGCGCTTCCCCATCAGCTTCAGAAGCATCGGAGGGTCCGCATCATTTAAGGCCTGTGCGCCTACGGATTCAGTCTTCACTCAGCCGTGGTCGTTCGTCTCGGTACTCCGTTAGCGCGTGGGTGGCGCTGGCTGCGACCGGCCGAAGAGCCGCAGCGCGGCCAGCGACCGCCCACGCGCGCGGGACGCCGCAGGCGGCACGCGCCTTGAAGACGTAGAGAAAGTTCTCATCCAGAGTGAGCGGGCTCTGATGATCTTGAGGCCGAGTGGCTACTCGGATGTCTCGCCGGGGTCACTGGTGCGTTCCTCGGCGGTGGTGACGAAGCTGCCCATGCCGCGTTCGGTGCGGATCCATCGGTCCTTGCGCAGGGCGTTCATGACCTTCTGGGCGGTCTGGGTGGCGATGCCGAACTCTTGGGTGAGGTCGACGACCGAGGGGATTCGCTGGCCCGCCTTGTACTGGCCGGCTTCGATGCGCTGGACGATGATGTCTCGCACCTGGCGCCACCTGGGCAGATCGTCCCGCAACTCGGTCATGAGTACACGGTAGGAACCCGTAGTGGAGGGCACTCCAGCGGAACATACTGCTGTGTTCTATGGTGTACCACGGTATTGCTTGTCTATGATGCAGCCGTGGGCATCGGTGAGTGGTGGGCCTACCGGCCCGGGACGGCCGCTTCCTCATACCGGTCCGTTCCTCGGTGCAGGAGGGCTCCGAGGGACCCGGTCCCGGGCTCCACTCACCGATGCCCGCCGAACAAGGGCCTTCGCCGGACGACACGGAGAAGAGAGCGAGTCGTGAACACCTTGGGCCACCTGGCGGCGTACTACCACGGCATCCACGTGGCTTCGCTGCACGATGGCCACGAGGTGCTCAGCTGGCGAAGCAGGATGCCGCGCTTCGACCGGATCCGGGTACGCGAGCACACCTGCGAGTGCGAACCGCTCACCTACGAGTTCTGCACCGCAGGCGGGATGGTGCTCATCCGGCGGCGCCAGGGCGAAGGCAAGAAGGTCACTCTTCGGGAGAGCGAGTGGATGCGGACCGCCGAAGGAGAGCGCCTGTGGACGGCGATCCTCACCGGGCGGGCCCGATGACGTCAAAGGTAGGAAGGGGACCCATGCCCGATCGGCTGCTCTCGGCTCCTGCGCCGGCTCCGGTGACGTACGGCCCGGTGTTCGATGGGTGGTGCGTGGAAACCGGCTCCTCGGGAGTCCTCTACGCGCGCCGCACGCTTGAACGACCGTTGGAGCGACACGAGGTGCTCGCCGGCCTCACCCGCTACCTTGTCGCGCACGGCCTGGACGAGCTGATCCGTCTCGTCGAGGGGCAACGACACATCGCGGAGTACCTGCAGGCAGGGACACCGTTGCCGGTGTGCCCGTACTGCGGGTGCGGTCAGGGAGAGGCCCCGTTGATCGTGACCGCGGACGAGTCGTCCGTCACGGCGGAGCGCTGCGCGCAGAGTCACAGGGCCGACGGGTGCGGGCACGTTCGTGTCGAGTGGACCAATGAGTTTCCGCTCCCCGACGGGGCACGCTGTCGTGACTGTGGCACCTGGTGGCGGCTCGACCTGATCCCCGACGAGGTGGCGGCCCGGCTCAATGACGGCATCCCTCCGGCTGAGAGCACCCAGCGTCCCGCAGACGATCGTAAGCTCTCATGATTTCGTGCGCCGCCGCGTCGACTCCGAGACGATCGGTGTGGATGCGCAGATGAAAGAACCCGGCGTCGGTGTTGGTCTCCAGGTCGGTGAGCGTCTCGTCCCACGCGGCAAGGCGCTTGGCGGTGTCGACGTCCCCGCGTGCCTGGGATCGCTGCTCGGTGACCTCACGCGGCACCCACAACAGCACACGGAACCACCCGTCCGGAATCGTGCCGACGAGTCGCCGCAGGTCCCGGATGTTGCCCATGTGGACGATGGGGACGTAGCCGGCCGCTTGCCGGTCTTCGATCGTCTGGTGGTCGATGGCGTAGACGTTGCCGTAGCGGTAGGTCTCGGCGACCAGCCGGCCCGCCTCGCGGAGCGTGTCCAGGTGCTCGGCGCTGACGAACTCATACCCCTCGGCGCGGCCGGTGCCGACCTTGAGCTTGGGCAGCAACGTGAACCGTGGATCCAGGCGGGTGAGAGCGGCGGTGATGGTGTCCTTGCCGCTGGCGGGCGGGCCGTAGATGACGATTCCCTGCGGGCTCACGTCAGGATCCGCTTGAGGGCTTCACGAGTCTGGTCGGCGAGGCTGATGGCCGCGCCGAGCCGGTTGTCGATGGTGACGTGTGCGGTGGGCGGGCTGGTCTCGACGTTCAGGCTCGCGGCGTACTGCTCCCAGTTCTCCAGCTTCCAGGCATCCCGGGCGGCGCCGCGGAACTCGATGTACTCGCGCATCGACTCGGGATCGCAGCGGACCCAGATCGCAGCGACGTCGATCCCCTTGGCCGCGCACCGGTTCTCCAGGCGGGCGAACCACGCCTCGTCCTTGAGTTCGGCGATGAACGGGGCCGACAGGATGGCCGAGGTGCCGACGTTGAGGTTGTCCCACGCGGTCTCCATGAGACACCGGTACTCGAAGGGACGGACCTCCTTCAGGTACAGGTCGGTGTGGCGGTCGTTGGGGTCGCCCCCGAGGGAGACGAGCAGCCGCTCGACGATGCATCGGGTCAGGGAGTCCTTGTCCAGGAACGCCCAGCCGGTGATGTCGGACAGGAAGCGGGAGAACTCCGTCTTGCCGGATCCTGCGTACCCGCCGACCAGGGCGAGGATGGGGCGGGGGCTGCCTCCGCCGTGTCGCCTGCGCCAGGCGTCGACCACGCGGCTACGGAGAAGTCCCGGTGGGGAGTCACTAGCCTCGATACCGCCGACGGAGACCTTGGTGAACGTCTCCTCGATGACCAGGGCGGCGGCATTGTCGGCGGCCGGATCGGTAGGAGCAGGCAAATCGGAAATCACAATTTCCGCTTTCTGTGATTCACCGGGCAGGGCGGGACGAAACCCTAGTTCGGGCTCGGTGGCTTCATAGAGCAGGCAGTAAGCGCGCCGGTAATGCGGGCCGGGGAACACGGTTCCCTGCTCGTGTGCCCAGAGGGTTTGGAAGTTGGCGGCCGGGACGCTCAGGCCGTGTCGGCCGGCCGCCTGGCGCAGTCGTTCGCCTGCGGCTTCGAGGGTGAGGCCGTGTGCGTCGCGGTGTTCGCGCAGGCGGGAGGGTATCCAGCCGGGTCGCTGGGTCGTCTTCGATTGCATACTTTCGCCTTCACGCTTCGGGGACGGTGCGCGGCGTGCGGTCGTGCATGTGAAAACGCATGTGTAAATGGTCGTTGAGGAGAACTGAAGAAGCTTAACTAGATCGGCGTGATACCGGAAACCCCCAGCTCACGGTGAACTTAGGGCATCGCGAAACGCGAAACACACCGCAGAGCAAGGGAGGAACCGATGGACGCCGACCCCCAGCGGATCATCTGGGAATTGACCGCGATTCGGGCAGAGCTGGACGAGTTGGCCTGCCGAATCGGTGAGATCACTTTGGCTCTGCGAAGACTGCCGCCTCCAGAGCGGCGAGTCGATCCCCCAATTCGCTGATGCTCTGGCGCGTCTGGGCGAGTTGCTCCAGGATCTCGGCGTTCACGTCCGGCGCCTCGGGCTTGGAGGTCTCGGCGGGGACCTGGCGGACGAACACGCCCTTGCCCTGCTGGCCGATCACCAGTCCCTCGGTGCGGAGCACGCTGATCGCGGCCTTGACCACGCTGGCGGAGACGTCGAAGCGCTCGCCGAGTTGGGCGATGGAGGGCAGTGCCATGCCGGGGGCGAGTGAGCCGGCGCGGATCTGGCCGCGCAGTTCGTCGACGATCTGCAAGTAGGCCGGCTGGCCGGTCTTCTCCGCCATCTATGTCTCGTCTCGTCGCATCTGCCGCATCCGCTGCGTCGTGATGCACCGTCCTGCACCACGACTCCAGTTCAGCACACCCCGGTAAAGAAGCCAACCAAGCCGTCAAGGAACTCATTGACAACATAGAATTCTAAGTGTTCTATGTGTTCCAAGAATCCCGGCTAGCAAAGGAACGATCATGCGCGCCATCCCCATCCCCGTCGACGTCACCAAGCTCCAGATCACCTGCGTCAAGGCCGCCAAGCCCCGCCTGGTCAACAAGGACACCGGCGAGATCAAGCGCGACAAGGACGGCAACGTCATGTACGAACTCACTTTCCTGTTCGAGGACGACCTCGGCCGGATGGAACTCGTCAAGGTCAACACCACCCCCGAACCGCAGATCACCCCCGGCGAGGAGGTCGTCCCGGTCGATCTGGTCGGCTACGTCTGGGAACAGGGCGGACGCTGGGGCATCTCCTACCGCGCCTCCGCCTTCCACCCCGTCGGCGCTCCCCTTACCTCCGGAGCGGGGGCGAACCTGTGATCACCCTCGACCACCCTCTGTTCAAGCTCCTCGCCGTCCTGCTCACGCTCATTGCCTGGCGCCGCTGGGCACCGGCTTCCTACTGGTACGCCCTCGTCTTTCCCCGTAAGGCCATCTGGCTGCGCTGGACCTGGCGGCACGTCGCCTCCGGCTGCGGGCTGACCAAGAAGCGGCACCGCTGGTGGTTCACCACCGTCCCCGGCCTGGTCGCCTCCACCGGCGTCGTACGCGTCAAGCGGCGCTTCCAGCGGGTCGCCGTCGACACCAAGCCCTGGATGGGTCTGCCCCGGCCCGTACGGCACGGCTTCCGCATCACCTTCCACCTCCTCGACGGCCAGGTGCCCGACGACTACGCCAAGGTCTGTGAACGACTCGCGCACGCCTGGCGCATCGAGGCGGTTCGCGTCGTCGGCTCCCGCCCCGGCCGCGTCACCCTCCAGGGCATCACCCAAGACCCTCTGACCCACGTCGCCCCCGCCTGCCCACCGACCGAACCGCGGGACGGCTGGCGGGCCGAGGACCTGCTCCGGCCGATCGTCGGAGTCCTGGAGACCGGCGCGGCCTGGCGGCTGGACCTGCGGCTCATCCCGCACTGGATGAACGCGGGCGCCACCCAGTCGGGCAAGTCCAACCTGATCAACGCGCTCATCGTCGGCTTGGCCCCGCAACCGGTCGCCCTGGTCGGCTTCGACCTCAAAGGCGGCGTCGAACTGTCGGCCTACGCCGCCCGGCTCACCGCGCTAGCCACCACCCGCACCGAGTGCCTCGACCTGCTCAGCGACCTGATCGCCGTCATGGGCGCCCGGATGCTGGCCTGCCGCCGCTACGGAGTGCGCGACATCTGGCAACTCCCCGACGCCGCACGCCCCATCCCCGTCGTGGTCCTGGTCGACGAACTCGCCGAGCTGTACCTGACCGCCGACAAAGCCGAAAAGGATCAGGTCACCCGAACGGCCACCGCACTACTGCGCATCGCCCAACTCGGCCGCGCCTTCGGCATCCACCTCATCCTGTCCGGCCAGCGCATCGGCTCCGACCTCGGCCCCGGCGTGACCGCACTGCGCGCCCAGATCGGCGGACGGGTCTGCCACCGCGTCAACGACCCCGAAACCGCCGTGATGACCCTCGGCGACCTCGACCCCGATGCCCTGGTAGCCGCCCGCTCCATCGCCCCCGAACTCCCCGGTGTCGCCGTGATCACCGGCTCCGACGGCCGCTGGTACCGCGCCCGATCCGGCTACGTCTCCACCACCGCCGCCGAACAAGCCGCGGACGCCTACGCCCATATGGCTCCCTCGTGGAACCAGGTCGCCGCCTCCGGCCTCGGCCACGAGCTGCCCAGCGCCGACACCGTCGAACTCATCGCCTGACCTCTCAGACCTGGAAGGAGAACCACCGTGACCGCGACCGCGCCTCGCCTGGCCGTACGGCTGGCCGACTCCGCACCGGTCCTGATCCTCGCGGCGATCGCCGGCGCGGCCAGCTTCACCCACATCCGCGACACCGCCACCGAACACGGACAGTCCGGCCCGATGGCCTGGGCCGTGGCCGTCTGCGTCGACCTCACCTGTGTCATGGCCGCCCGGGAACGGCAACGCGACAAGAAGAACGGACGCCAACGAGACGGCTGGATCTCCTGGCCGACCCTCGTCCTCATCGGCGGCATCGTCCTGTCCCTGGCCGCCAACCTCGCCCAGGCCGAACCCTCGCCCTGGGGATGGATCACCGCCGCGACCCCGGCCGGCGCCTTCCTGATCGCCGTCTCCATGCTGGAGCGCCGCGCCTCCGAACCCCGCCCCGAACCGTCCCCGGCACTCGTCCCCGTTCCGAACCCCGTACCCCAGACCCCGGCCCGACCCGTCGCACTCGTTCCCTCGTCCGCTCCCGCCGTACCGGATCAGAACGGTACCGAGAACGGCCAGAACGGCACCGGACCGACAGGCGAACTCCTCGACTACGCGCGCCGCGTCGCCGACGAACACCACGCCCGACACGGCAGACCCATCACCCGCGACACCCTGCGCACCCGCCTCGGGGTGTCCAGTCAACTCGCCTCCGACCTGCTGCGCACCCTGCGCGACAGCCCCCACCCCACCTGAAGGAGACCCCCATGCGCATCCGCCTCGACGGCACCTACGCCGAAATCGTCCACGCCGCCAACAAGATCCGCACCATCCTCCCGATCGGCTCGATCTCGCCGATCATCCCGCTCCACGAACGGCCACACACCTGGCGCGTGTTCCTCGATACCGCGCCCAAGCGCACCGGAAGCAGGTGGATCACATGACCGACACCCCCGACTCCCCGGCCTTCCCGATCGTCGACATCACGCCCAAGCGCTGGCGGTGCTGCCACTGCGGCGGAACCGGAGTCGACAGCCACGGCCAGACCTGCGAGCACTGCGAGGGCCTCGGATTCATCTGAGAGTCCTCAGCGCCCCCGGCGTGACCACACATCCGCCAAGACGTCCGCCACGTCGGGGGCCATCCCACACCGAACATCCACAGCCCGGAAGGGACACCCCATCATGCCAAACCCCCACGCGGTAGCCGGGATGATCACCCGGCTCCACGACCCCCAATACGCCCGCTGGGCCTCCCAGATCCGCCGGACCGGCGGCTGCCGACAGCCCATCCACCTGCGCGGCCACGTCCACCACCTCGACCCCGCCACCGGCACCAGGCTGCACACCTACACCACCACGACCGAACCGGACGGCATCCTGCGCGTCCCCTGCAAGACCCGCCGCGCCTCCCGCTGCCCGGCCTGCGCCGAGACCTACCGGGCCGACACCTACCAACTCATCCGCGCCGGCCTGACCGGCGGCAAAGGCGTCCCGACCTCGGTCACCGCGCACCCCTGCCTGTTCGTCACCCTCACCGCCCCCTCCTTCGGCGTCGTCCACACCCGGCGAGAGAAGAACGGCACCGTCCTGCCGTGTCACGCCCGCCGCGACGCGACCACCTGCCCGCACGGGCGCGTCATGTCCTGCACCGCCCGGCACGGGGCCGACGATAACCGCCTCGGGGAACCGCTCTGCCCGGACTGCTACGACTACGCGGGCTCAGTGCTGTTCAACGCCACCTCCCCGGAGCTGTGGCGGCGCTTCACCGAAGCTCTCCGCCGACGCGTCGCCAAGAACGCCGGGCTGACACAGCGGGAGCTACGGCAACAGGCCGTCATCTCCTTCGCCAAGGTCGCCGAGTACCAGCGGCGCGGCGTCGTCCACTTCCACGCGGTCATCCGCGTCGACGGCCCCGAAGGGCCGGCCACGACTCCACCGGCCTGGGCGACGGCCGACCTGATGACCGACGCCGTACAGCACGCCGCCTCCGCCGTCGCGGTCACCGTCCCTGCGGTACCCGGCGAACCCGCGCGGGCCTTCCAGTGGGGCACTCAACTCGACGTCCGCGAGATCACCATGACCGGCGACCTCACCGACCAGGCCGTAGCCGCCTACATCGCCAAGTACGCCACCAAAGCCGCCGAATGTGTCGGCACCCTGGACCGGCGCATCAACCCCCTCGACGACCTGACCGCCCTGCCGATCCGCGACCACGCCCGACGGCTCATCGCCGAGTGCCTGCGCCTGGGCGCCCTCGACGAACTGACCGAACTGCGGCTCATCAAATGGGCGAACATGCTGGGCTTCCGCGGCCACTTCTCCACCAAGAGCCGCCGCTACTCCACCACCCTCGGCGACATCCGCCAGGAACGCACCGACTACATGCGCGGTGAGGCGATCAGCACCGGACGGCTTCCGCTCTTCGACGAGGACACCGTCCTCGTGATCGCCGAATGGGAGTACGCCGGACAAGGTCTGTCGATCGGAGACGCTCTCCTCGCTGCCGCACTGACGGGGAGACCCTTGCCCCTGCCTCCGGTGCTCGGGGAGGTGTGCGATGCCTCGGCCCGATGACCGACTCCTCACCGTGCCCGAAGTGCTCACCGTGCTGAACGGAATCTCCCGTCGCACCTTCTACCGGTGGCGGGAACTCGGCAAGGCGCCAGCCTGCATCCAGTACCCCAATGACGAGCTGCGTGTTCGGCGCAGCGACCTCGAAGCGTGGCTCGACTCGCTGCGGGAGGCGTCGTGACCGTCACCTACGAAGTGCGTATCTGGGAAGTCCGCCGGAACCAGTCCAGCAAGGCGCCGTCCTTCGAAGCACGTTGGAAGGCCGGCACCAAGTCACGATCCAAGACCTTCCGGACCAAGGCGTTGGCCGAGAACTTTCTGTCCGACCTTCGTCAGGCGGCGAGGAAGGGGGAGGCGTTCGACGTCGCCACCGGATTGCCGCTCTCGATGCTGGCGGCCTCTGAGCCTTCGGGACCCACTTTCATGCAGTTCGCGCAGTCGTACGTGGTCAACCGGTGGCGCAGGACGGCTCCTCGGACACGGGAGACCGAGGCGTACGCGCTGCTGTCGCTGATCCCGGCGCTGGTGGCCGACGTACCGGACCGGCCCGAGGACGACGAACTACGGCAGGTGCTACGTGACCACGTGCTGCTTCCGGAAGACCGCCGGGAGACGCTGACCCGTGTGCAGACCGTGGCGCTGCGCTGGCTGGAGAAGGCATCCCTTCCACTGGCGGATCTCCAGGAGGCGCGCGTTGTCCGTATCGCGCTCGACGTCATCTCGGTCACCTTCGACGGCAAGGAGGCCGCAGCCAACACGGTACGGCGGAAGCGGGCCATCCTTCATCACCTCCTGGAGCTGGCGGTAGAACAGAAGGTGTTCACGACCAATCCGCTGCATGAGATCAAGTGGAAGCCACCCAAGGCCGTCAACGTCGTCGACCCTCGCACGGTGATCAATCCGGCTCAGGCGAAGCAGCTCCTCGCCGCTGTGCCCAAGGTCGGCCGCACTCGGGG
Organism: Streptosporangium sp. H16; assembly: GCF_051918855.1. Lineage (NCBI taxonomy): Bacteria > Bacillati > Actinomycetota > Actinomycetes > Streptosporangiales > Streptosporangiaceae > Streptosporangium > Streptosporangium sp. H16. The sequence goes on along the minus strand of NZ_JBPXMD010000035.1, from coordinate 58,592 downwards.
AGTTCGACTCAGAGCCCTGTTCGCTTGCATTTACTACGCGGGTCTGCGGCCGGAGGAGGCTGCGGACCTTCGTCTGAAGAACTGCACCCTGCCCGAAACGGGATGGGGTCAGATCATCCTGGAGAGGGCGAGACCGCAGGCGAACAAGCGATGGACCAACTCGGGGGAGACTCACGAGTCCCGCAGCCTCAAGCACCGAGCGAAGAAGGAAACCAGGGAGATCCCCATCCCGCCTGTCCTGGTCACCATTCTCCGTGAGCACATCGACGCCTACGGCACCGAGGACGACGGCCGGCTCTTTCGGACGACCAAGGGGGGTTCCTACTCCAGCTCGGCATGCTCCTACGTCTGGCAGGAAGCGCGAGCGCTCGTCTTCACCGATGAGCAGGTGAGGTCATCGCTCGCCGCCCGGCCCTACGACTTGCGACACGCTGCCCTGTCCCTCTGGCTCAATGCGGGCGTACCGGCTACCGAGGTAGCCAAACGAGCCGGGCACAGCGTGGAGGTCCTCCACCGGGTGTACGCCAAATGTATGGAGGGTCAACAGGAACGGATGAACGGGAAGATCGGCAACGCTCTCGGCGAATGATTCCCATAAATGCTCGACTCCAGGCCTCGGCGCAAGCCGGGGCCTCAACCTATGTGCGGCTTGTCCGATCCTTCGAGGAAGTGGCGGATCCGCAGTCGCATTGAGCGGTCCATCGACAGTGAGCAAACCGCGTCCCGCGGCACCCAACGCACTTCCCGGGATTCATCGCTTGGCGTCGGCTCCCCGTCGACGACTCGGCCGGTGAGCACGATGGAGAACTCCTGCCGGGCCTCGCCGTTGCTGGTGTAGAGAATCACGTGTTTGGGGTCGGTGTACGTTCCGACAAGGCCGGTGATCTCACACTCGATCCCCGTCTCCTCCAACGTCTCGCGGATCGCGGCCTCGGGCAGGGACTCGCCAAGGTCGATCGCGCCGCCGGGTAGGGCCCAGTTGCCGTTGTCGCTACGAAGGATCATCAGGATCTCGCCCGCCTCGTTGGTGACTACGACGTTCACTGACGGAACCAGGCTGAACCGCGCCGGGTTTCGTGGAGACTCGGCTACTTGGTTTCTACAGCGGTGAGTGCGGCCTGTTGGTGACGGTAGTGGATCGCTTCGTACTCTGCGGGCGGGATGTTGCCGCAGGAGGTGTGCAGACGGCGATGGTTGAACCAGTCGAGGTACTCCAACGTCGCCAACTCGACGTCGTCCATGTTCTTCCAGGGGCCGTTGCGGCGGATCAGCTCGGCCTTGAACAGGCCGTTGAAGGATTCAGCCAGGGCATTGTCATAGGAGTCTCCGCGGCTGCCGACCGAGGCGACCGCGCCGGTGTCGGCCAGGCGTTCGGTGTAGCGAATCGCTAGGTATTGCACCCCGCGATCGGAGTGATGCACCAACTCCGACAAGTCCGCCGACTTCTCCTGGCCGCGACGCCACAGGGCCATCTCCAAAGCGTCCAAGGCCAGGTCGGTGCGTAGATGCGTGGCGATCTGCCAGCCCACGACCATCCGGGAGTACACGTCGATGACGAACGCCGCGTACACCCAGCCCGACCAGGTACGGATATAGGTCAGATCAGCGACCCAGAGCCGGTTCGGCACCGGAGCATGGAAGTTACGGCCCACCAGATCGGCCGGCCGATCGGTCTGAGCGCCGGCGATGGTGGTTCGCCTGCTCTTGCCGCGGACCAGCCCGACGATACCCAGCTCGCCCATCAGCCGCTGGACCGTGCACCGGGCGACCTCGTGCCCTTCGCGACGCAACTGCCGGTAGATCTTGCGGGCGCCGTAGCAGGAGTAGTTGTCCTGATAGATGCGGGTGATCTCCGCCTTGAGCCGCTCATCGCGCATCGCTCGCGCGGACGGCGGCCGGGTGCGGGCTGCGTAGTACGTCGAGGGCGCGCTGTGCAGGACCCGACAGATCGGCTCGATGCCCCACTGGGTGTGGTGAGCGTCGATGAAGGCGTTCATCTGGGCGGTCGAGGGTCGAGCTCCCTGGCGAAAAAAGCCGACGCCGCCTTGAGGATCTCGTTGGCGCGGCGCAACTCGCGAACCTCTCGCTCCAGCTCCGCGATCCGCTTGGCCTCATCGGTGCTTGTCCCGTGCCGCTGACCGCCGTCGACCTCGGCCTGCCTGACCCAACTACGCAGCGACTCCGACCCGATGCCCAGCTGCCGGGCGACACGGGTGATGACGCCGAACGACTCTCCGGACTGCTCCGTGGCCTCCTGCACCATCCGAACGGCCCGCTCTTTCAACTCCGGCGGATACCGACGCTGAGCGGGATGCGAAGAACCAGATCGACCTGACATGAGCTCCATCCTTTCCAACCGATGAAGCCTCCATCAATCCCGGCGCGGTTCAGGCTGTTGGGCTTGGGGGCGGCGGGGTCGTCGTGGAAGTCGATCCGGCGGGCCATGGATCAGGACTCTACTGACGTTCCTGCGGCCCATCAGCCTCTCCGGAAAGTCACTCGCCGACGGTTCGCAAGATGTCCATCGCGTGCATCACATCGGTGACTACATGGTCTGGCGGGCGCTCATGACCGGTCCAGGCTCCGCGACCGATCCAGACCGTACACAGGCCGGCCGAGTGCCCCCCGCCGACATCCGCGACGGGGTGGTCTCCGACCATCCACCCTCCCTTGGCGAGGTCTGTGCCGCACCGCTTGGCAGCGATCTCGAACAGGCCCGTGTCGGGTTTGCGGATGCCCTCGATGCCCGAAAGTGCGTAGCCGTCGACGGCGTCGCCCAAGCCCGTTTGCTGGATCTTGCCGAGTTGGTTGTCCGCCGTGCCGTTGGTGACGATCCCTACCCGCCATCCGAGCGCGCGTAGCTCTGCCAGCGCGGTCATGACCTCGGGACGACACTCGACAAGATGGGGCATACGGCGGCGGTACGCGGCCCACAGATTTGCTGCTGAAGTGGAGAGCTTGAATCGCTCGCGCACCTTGGCGAAGAACAGCTCACGATGAGGCAGGCCGTTACGGTCCAGCTTGATCATGTAATCGACGGCTTTCCGGCCGAGACGATGTTCCTCGGTGAACTCCTCCGCCCAGACCTGGAAGGCGGCGTCCAGGTCGATGAGTGTGTTGTCCAGATCGAAGAGCGCCAATCGCTGCACGATGTCCGATCCTAGGTGGTGTCGGCTCTGCCTCCGGGCTACTGTCCGGTCCCGTGGGATCGCCCAGCTCTAGTTCGCCACGACGAGGTGCGACCTGCGGAAACGCTTCAAGATTCATCCCACGCATATCCCACGGCCGCTGACATACGGCTGCCCACTGTGGCACACGGCTGCATGGAGCCGGGGAACAAGGAGAAGAACATGCCCAGGTCAAAGGCGTGATCGCTGGTCGGAAGAGTGCCCCCGGCATGATTCGAACATGCGACACCCGCTTTAGGAGAGCGGTGCTCTATCCCCTGAGCTACGGAGGCAGGGGCTCCTAGTAAGAGTAGCGAAAGTGGCGAGTGGTTGCGCGCCCTGAGGGGGAGTTGGGGGCAGAGGGTGGGTTATCGCTTCGCTGGCCTGGAGTAAAAGGGCGGCAAGTGGGCGGGTGTGGGCTGGTGGGCGAGGTTAGCGTCACGTTCCGTGATCGACAGGCGACGGAAGCGCATTCGCGGGCATCGCGCCCTGCGACCGGTGGTGCTGTGTGGTGCGATGCTGGCGCCCGCGCTTCTGGCCGGGGGGTTACTGGTGGCCGAGCTCACCGGCTACGAGGCTGCCGTTCAGATGACCGACGCCGATGGGGAGCCTGAGGGGCCTGGAGAGGCCGAAGGGCACGGAAAAGCCGAAAAGGCCAGGGAAGCCGCACAGGCGGAAGAGACGGAAGAGCTCGAAAGGTCCGAGGAAGCCGAGCTGCTTCGCGACGACGGAGGTCTCTGGGCGAAGGGCGGGGAGCGGCGGGGCTCCCCGGAGAGTGGGGGAGCTTGGACCGGTGTGGCGTCCCGGCTGGGGGCCGGGGGGCCTGGCGGGTCACCGGACGAGGAGCCGCCGGGGGACGCGGTGGCCGTGGTGCCGGTCGTAATCGGGCCCGTACGGAGCCGGATGTTCGAGGCGAGGCTGGTGCCTCCGCCATTGCGGCCGGAGCGGGTGTACGGGGGATGGGTACCCGTCGCGGCGAAATCGGGAGTGCGTCGCGCGGAGGAGGGCCCGAGTGGGTCCGGCCAGTTGGATGGTGCCCATGAGTCGAATGGGACGGATGGTGTGGATGAGCCAGATGTGGTCGTTCCCATAAAGACCCGCCCGCAAGGCTCCAGAGGGCCACGGAAGGTGGCATTGCCGCCCTCTGTGGCACCTGAGCCTCGGGGGGAGCGGACGCCGCCACTCGCGCCACCTGAGCCCCGCGACGGGTGTTCGGCGGAGTGGAAGGGGACGTGGCTCTGGGAGGTCTGCAAGAAGCGCGGGCGGCAAGAAGTCTGACTTGTCCGGTCCCAAAATGGGGTGTTCGGCGCATAACGGCTGTGGGGAGTCTGGCCCGTGCACTTGGTCAGCTGTAGTAGCGTGCGTGCCTGACCCAGGTCACGAGTTCGCAAACGGAGGGGTCGAACGTGCCACCTCGTCGATCAGCGGGTCTGATCGCCGTCGTCGCGACGATGACTTCCTTCCTGCCGGGAGCCGCTGCCGCGCAGCGGGCGCCGGCGGAGGTTCAGGCCGTCGTCGCCGCGGAGCCGGTGAATCTCACAGAACTGCGTCGCGAGGCGGAGAAGGCCGCCAAGGATCTTGAGGCCGCGACCAAGGCGCTGGAGCAGAGGCGGACCCAGATCCGCACCTCGGAGAAGGAGCTCTCCACCAAACTGCGGGAGCTGCAGGTGGCCGAGAGGGCCTTCGCTCAGGTACGGCAGCCGCTGTCGGACCTCGTCGGGGTCCTCTACCAGCAGCCGACCGGTGGGGACGTGGCCGGTTTCCTGTCCGGTGAGTCCGACACCGACACCCTGCGTGCGATGGCCGGTCTCACCCAGATCGTCGCCGAGCGCGACCTGATCCTTGAGGACAGCAGCCGCCTGCAGCTGGAACGGGAGCGCCTGGCGGGCGAGGCGCAGGAACTCCGGGCGAGCAACCTCCTCGCGGAGGCGCAGATGGGCGCCGAGATCGAGACGCTCAGGGTGCGCTCGCAGAAGATCGTGCAGTCCCTGACCAAGGCCCTGGTGAAGCTGGGCGTCAAGATCAACAAGAAGGGGCAGCCGGCGGCCGGGTGCGACCCGACCAGGGCGACCTCGATGAGCGAGTTCCCCAACGGGCTCATCCCGCAGGCGTACCTCTGCCCCCTCCAGCAGCGGGGCAACCAGCTGCGGGGGGACGCCGCGCTCGCGTTCATCAGCCTCAACGAGGCGTACAAGCGGCAGTTCGGCAGGCCGATGTGCGTGACCGACAGCTACCGGAGCCTGGCCGAGCAGCAGTCGGTCTACTACACCCGTCCAGGCCTGGCGGCGATCCCGGGCCGCAGCAACCACGGCCTGGGACTCGCCGTCGACCTGTGCGGGGGCGTCGAGCGCTTCCGCTCGGCCGAGTTCAACTGGCTGGAGACCAACGGCAAGAAGTTCGGCTGGATTCACCCCAAGTGGGCCTACGTCAGCCCCTTCGAACCCTGGCACTGGGAGTACGACCCCAAGATCGGCTCCCTGCTGTAAGGGCTTGGTCGCGGTCTCGCGGGCGCTGTACCTGCGGCCAGTGATCGGTGTCGGGTCAGAGTTCTCCGGTGCGGATGCCTGTCAGGAAGTTGTTCCAGGCCGCGGGGGTGAAGGTCAGTGCAGGACCGTATGGGTCCTTGCTGTCGCGTACGGCGACGAGTCCCGGCAGATTGGTGGCCACCTCGACGCAATCGTTGTTGGGGCCGCTGAGGGTGGAGGTGCGGAACTCGGCGCCGGACAGGTCAGGGGAGATCATGGTTGCTCCTCAACGCTCGTCGCCGGGTCAGATCTCTCCGCTGCGGATGCCTGTCAGGAAGTCGTCCCAGGCCGTCGGAGAGAAGGTCAGCACAGGGCCGAACGGGTCCTTGCTGTCGCGTACGGCGATGAGCGCCGGCAGGTTGGTGGCCACTTCGACGCAGCCGTTGCCGCCGTCGCTGAGGGTGGATTTGCGCCACGCGGGGGTAACTGCCAGGTCCGGCATCTCGGCATCCTCCGTACGTTCAGGTTGCGGTCGCAATGGCACGGAGAAAGGTGAGGGAATCATCGGGATTAAGTGCCATCGCGCATAGATGGTTGAAAACCAGGTTGTACTGGTGCACTTCGGTATCTGCTTCGATGTAGATGCTACTCGCCAGCGTCTCGATATAAACGACGTCTGGTTGGGTGCCAGGAAGGTTCAGGATTGCGAAGGGACCAACGACGGCGGGATGCGCTCCAGCATCATGCGGTAGGACCTGAATCGTCACGTGCGGCTGCCGAGCCTGAGTAAGCAGGTGGGCGCATTGCTTGCTCATCACTTCGGGATCGCCCATTACGCGGCGGAGCGCGGCCTCGTCGATGATTGAATGGATGTGCAGGGGCTCGGGTTTGCCCAACGCGGCCTGGCGGGTCATCCGAACCTCGACGCGCCGGTCGATCTCCTCGGCCGGTTTCTGAGACATCATCGTCGCCTTGATGACAGCTCGTGCGTACTCCTCGGTCTGGAGTAGCCCGTGTACGAGCTGCATGCTGTAGCACCTGATCGCGGTGGCGTCGGACTCCAGGCCGATGTAGCCCGCGTAGTCGGATGGCAGGTCATCGTAGACGTCCCACCATCCGTGCTCACGAGCTGACGCCTGCAAGGTGATCAGACTCTGACGTACTTTCCCTGATACTCCGTAAGTGTCCAGCAGGGTGATCAAGTCGGCGGCCTTCACCCGGGATGCGCAGTGCTCGATACGGCTGATCTTGGATGGCTGCCATCCGACTCGTCGCGCCGCTTGCTCCCCGGTAAGTCCTTGGAGCTCACGAAGCCTGCGCAACTCTGATGCCAGTCGGCGCTGCCGTACCGTCGGACCCGAGCCAGCCATCATGATCCAGTCTTCCGTGAAAAATAGAAGTTTCTAAAATTCTTCCGGAAATCCTAGCGTCCTGTTGTCATCGGGAGAGATGATGCCTGCGATGTAAGAATCGCGCGACGGCTGGAGGACCACTGATGCCCCCTGTCTCGTCACCCTTCCGGGCTATGTGCGTTATGTCGCCATTCGTGCTGTGGGCGTACGTACGTTCCCTTGCCGGGGATGGTGCGAATCAGGGATTCGTCTTTCAGGATGCGCAAGACCTTCTGGATCGTGGTCCTGGCGACGCCGAACTCCTGTTCCAGCTGGGTAAGGCTAGGAATAACGGATCTTTCCCGATATTGACCACTTACTATGCGCTCACGAAGGGTGCTGTAAAGCTGCTCCCAGATTGTGCGATCTTCGTCCCACTCCATGATCCGTACCGTAAAGGGCTGCACTTTGCCCTACTCAACCTGCTCAGTCTCTACCCTGCTCCACTGTGGTGCACCAGGGTAGAGCCTGCTGCTCCTTCTGCTCGTGCCTAGTAACACGAGACCCGTCCGGCGCTGCAACGACCGGACGGGTCCTTGATCAGGAAGTGAGTCCTGACCCGTGAACAACCCTAGTGCTCCGGTTCTCGACCGGGCCACGGCGAGCGGCTGCGCCTGTTTCGCCGACGTACCGCCGTTGCCGATGGGGTGTGCCGCCTGCGGGCACGCCCCCTACGCGCACGGTTGCCCCGACCAGCCCGCCGATCATGAGCACGAGTACGCGCAGCCCTCGGGCGCCTTGATGGCCATCCGTCTGGAGGCCCGCCGCACCGGGAATCGCTCCCTGTCCTGCTTCGAGCCGCTCGCCCCCGCGCGCCGGGCCGAGGCGATCTCCCCGGTGCCCGCCCAGCGGTCCGCGGAGCAGGCCCAGGTCCAGGCCCAGTCCCATGTCCAGGCCCAGGTCACTAAGGTCTCGCCGGTGCCCGTTCTGCGTCCTCCCCGGCGGGCTCGGACCGTACCGGCGCCGTCACCGTGCCGGGTGCGCGGCCGTCGTCGCCCGCCGCTCCCATCCAGGGTCGTTCTGACCCGGCCACCCCGGCCCGGTACCGGGCGTCATCGCGCGCCCCACCCAACCCGGCCACTTCGGTCCCGGGGCATCGGGCACCACCTTGGGCGAACAACCGCCCGCATCCCGTGCCGCGCGGTGCTCACTCCAGCTCCGTACCGGCCGTCCGGCCCGTACGGTCCACCCCTCCATGTCCTTCCCCGCTTCACAAGGCGGGCCCGTCCACCGCTACCAACGACCGGACGGGCCCTTGATCGGATGGAGGTCCAATCAATGGACGATGGTAAATCCAGCACACCCGAACAGGCCATCCCCGGCTGGCGGCTGATTCTCAGTGACGCCGGGCGGCTGTGGGCCAGCCGGGAGGAGCCCTTCTCGCCGGTCGCGTTCGAGGCCGGAGCCGAACGGACCGTCGACGCCGACACTTTCGATGCACTCCGGGCTGAGACCGACCGGCAGGAGACCGTCGCCAGGGAGGCCCAGGAGCAGGCCGCGGGGCGGGTGATCTCGTGATCCGCCGCGTTCCGATCAGGCGGGCCTCCGCTCGCGGGCGCCACCGCGACGGCCTGGCCACCGCCGCCGTACCCCACTACACCTGGGATCACGAGGCCCGCGCTGAGGCTGCCCTGCTGCAGATCACCTGGCCGGGGTGGGCCGTGCTCTACGGCACTGGCAGCCGCCTCTTCCACGCCATCGCCACCTGGCCCACCCCGGAACCGCTGCTGCTCTGCGACCGGACCGTCGAGGGCCTGAAAACCCAGATGCGCGAGGCCGAGATGACCGCGATCACTCGGCGTTGGGCGCTCACCGGGACCGATCGTCCCTGAGCGGGAGGTACGGCGGCCAGAGCTTCCCGGCTCAGGTCGCCGTGCCCTCACCGGTCGTCGTGAGATTCATCCCCCGCGAGGGCCGATCGTGATGGAGAGTCGCCCGCCGGCTTGGGCGGAGGCCAGCTCGGTCGCCTGGGCCGACGTGGTGGCGAGCACGACGAGCGCGCCCCGCTCCGACTCTCCGCCCGGGGTGGCCAGGACCGTGACGTCCTTGGCCGCGATGGTCGCCGGAGCATTGCCGTCCCACGTCGAGGTGGCGGCGAGCACGTCCACCACGTCACCCGGGGAGAGCAGGCGCGCGGTCTCGGGATCGGCGACGCGTACCGGGGTGGCGACCGTCCCCTCGCCGTGGGCGGCCAACAGGCCGGGGCCGAGCAGGCGGACGTCGGTCAGCGGCTCCCCGCGCCGCGCCGGACCCGTCAGGATCTTTCCCGCGTACGGCGTGCCGGGCGTCAGGGCGCCGTCGGGGACCGTACCGGGTCTCAATGGGGCCGGTGTCAGGTCGGCCGGCTCCAGCACGCCTCCGGGAAGATCCCTGGCGGCGGTCAGGACGGTCACCGAGGCGGTGTCCGGGCGCAGCGTCAGCACGGCGCATCCCATCGCCAGGGCGGCGACGGCGGTGGCGATGAGACGGTGACGGCGGTCGAGGAAGCGGCGCAGAGCGCGCATGGCTGACTCCAAGGGTGGGAGTCGGGCGGCGCGGTGCCCGTGATGGGTGGGACATTCCCGCCGAGTGGCAGGGCGGTGCCCGTGATGGGTGGGACATCCCCGCCGAGTGGTGGCGTGGTGCCCGTGGCGGGTGGGATGCCCCGCCGAGTGGCGGGGCGGTGCCTGGGGTGGGTGGGATGCCCCGCCGAGTGGCGGGGCGGTGCCTGGGGTGGGTGGGACGCCCCGCCGAGTGGCGGGGCGGGGCGGGGCGGGGCGGGGTGGATCGAGGATTCTCGACGGATCCGGGTGGCGTGGCCGGGGGAGCGGGATTCGGCCCTTCGGGGTTCGCCGGGTGATTCACCTGGCGGTGACGCCGGGGGCGCCGGCCACAGGATCAGCCGGGGAGGTCGAAGGGGAGCTTGAGGCCGTCCAGGGCGTTCTGGCAGGGGCAGGTGCGCTCTTCGGGGAGGGCGGCGACGATGTCGCCGATGAGGGAGCGCATGCGGCCGACGTTGGTGGCGAAGAAGGCGAGGACCTCGTCGTGGGTGACCCCCTCGCCCGCCTCGACCCCGGCGTCGTGGTCGGTGACGAGGGAGACCGAGGTGTAGCAGAGGGCGAGCTCGCGGGCGAGGACGGCCTCGGGGGAGGCGGTCATGCCGATGATCGACCAGCCGTTGCCGCTGAACCAGCGGGACTCGGCGCGGGTCGAGAAGCGCGGGCCCTCGATGACCACGAGGGCGCCGCCGTCGGTCACCTCCCAGTCGGCGGAACGCGCGGTGGAGACGGCCGCCGCACGGCCCGAGGGGCAGTAGGGGTCGGCGAAGGCGACGTGGACGACGCCGTCCGCGTCGTAGTAGGTCTGCACCCGGCCCGAGGTGCGGTCGACGATCTGGTCGGGGACGACCAGGGCGCCGGGGCCGATCTCGGCGCGCAGGGAGCCGACCGCGCTGGGGGCGAGGACCTGGCGGACGCCGAGGGAACGCAGTGCCCACAGGTTCGCCCGGTAGGGGATCCGGTGCGGGGGGAAGCGGTGGTCGCGGCCGTGGCGGGGCACGAAGGCGACCGAGCGCGACCCGATCCGGCCGACGGTGACGACGTCACTGGGAGGGCCGTACGGCGTGGTGATCTCGACCTCTGTGGCGTCGTCGAGCAGGGAGTAGAAACCTGAGCCGCCGATGACTCCGATGTCCGCGCGATTGACCATGGAGCCGAGGTTAGCGCCACGGGCCGGTCCCTGAGGAGCCAGGGTGACGGCCTGTGGATAACCGCGTCCCGGGGTAGCCGCTCGATCGCTTTCGGTGAACCCGGGAGACGCGGCTCAGGAGGCCGCGGCGGCCGTGCTGCTCGCGGTCTTCGTCGACGTGGAGTCCGACGAGGACGAGGAGCTCGACGACTTCGACGAGGACGAGTCGGACGAGCTCGACGAGTCGGACGACTTCGAACCGGAGGAGTCCGACGAACTCGACGAGCTCGACGAACCGTTCGCGGACGTCACCGTGCTCGACGACGAGGACCGGCTGTCGGTCCGGTAGAAGCCCGAGCCCTTGAAGACGATGCCGACCGCGGAGAACACCTTGCGCAGGTCGCCCGCGCAGCTCGGGCACTCGGTGAGAGCGTCGTCGGAGAACTTCTGGACGATTTCGAACTGGTTGTTACAGGCTGTGCAGGCGTACTGGTAGGTGGGCACGCGCTCCTCCTCGTAATGATCCGCGCCGATTGGCACTCTAGTGGCGCGACTGCTAATGGTACGCAGCCGACAAGCTTAAACGCGAGTCGGAGTCCTCGCATTCCGTAGCTGAATCCCGGTCAGGTGCCGCGTTCGCCGAACCAGCCCGCGAGCTTGCCCTTGCGGCTGATCGCGCGCATCCGGCGTTCGACCGTGTCGCGGCAGGCGGCCGTGGTCACCACCAGCAACTGATCGTCGGTCCTGATCCTCGTGGAGTCGGTGGGGACGAACGTCCGGCCGTCTCTGACGATCAACGTCACCTGGGCGTCCGTGGGCAGCCGCAGCTCGAAGATCTCCACGCCGTGCAGCTTGGACGTCGGCGGCACCCTGACCTGGAGCAGGTCGGCGTTGAGCTCCTCCAGCGGCGCCGACTCGACCTCCAGGTCGCGGGCCTCGTCAGGGGTGGACAGCTTGAGGAGCTTCGCCACGAACGGCAGCGTCGGCCCCTGCAGCAGGGTGTAGACGATGACGATCACGAAGACCTCGTTGAACACGAACTTGGCGGTGCCGTCCGGAACGGAGGTGGCGGCCCAGGGAATGGTCGCGAGCACGATGGGCACCGCGCCGCGCAGCCCGGCCCACGACAGGAAGGCCTGCTCCCGCCAGCCCAGCCGGTCGATGCGCATCAGCCGGACCAGCAGCGAGGAAACCATGATCGACAAAGGGCGGGCCACCGCGACCAGGATCAGCCCGGCCACCAGGCCGGGCACGATCGCGGCCGGCATCTCCGACGGGCTGGCCAGCATGCCGAGCATGACGAACAGGCCGATCTGCGCCAGCCAGGCCACGCCCTCGGCGAAACCCCGCGAGGACGCGCGGTGCGGCATCCGGGAGTTGCCCATGACCAGTGCCGCGAGGTAGATCGCGAGGAAGCCGCTGCCGTGCAGCAGCGTGGCTCCCGCGTAGGCGACGAACGCGAGCGCGAGCACCGCGATGGGGTACAGGCCGGAGACGGGCAGCGCGATGCGGCGCAGCGCGTACGCGCCGAGCGGGGCGACCGCCAGGCCGACGGCCGCGCCCACCACGAGTTCCAGGAGCACCTCGAACAGCGCCATCCCCAGGCTGGGCGAGGTGGCGGCACTCAGCAGCATGACGGCGATCACCGTGGGCGCGTCGTTGAGGCCCGACTCGGCCTCCAGGATGCCCGCGAGGCGCGAGGGCAGGGGCAGGCGGCGCAGTACGGAGAAGACGGCGGCGGCGTCGGTGGAGGCGAGGATCGCGCCGAGCAGGAGCGCGGTCCGCCAGTCCATGCCGAGGATGAGGTGCACCGGGATCGCGACGGCCGCGATGCTCACCCCCACGCCGGCAGTGGCGAGCACCAGGGCGGTGGGAATGGCGCCCTTGACGTGGCTCCAGGTGGTGGTCAGGCCACCCTCGGCCAGGATGATCGCCAGTGCGATCAGACCTATCTCCTGCGCGAGCTGAGGGTTGTCGAACTGCAACCCGAACCCGGACTCGCCGACGAGCAACCCGAAACCCAGGAAGATCAGGAGGCTGGGCAGCCCGCTCCGATGGGCGACACGTACTGCGACGATGGCCGCGATGACGATTCCGGCACCGAGAAGCAGCCAGACGTCCAGTCCCATCTGGTCCCCCCTCTGACTCCGGGGACCATTGTGTCGCATTCGAGAGGGGCGCCACGCACGAGCGGCGCGTACTCCCTGTCACGATTCCGACGCCTTCAGCCCCGCGTCCAGCGGCGTTTCCGCCGGTCGGCCATGCCTGCGCCCGCCGGTTGGTCACACCTGCACCCCCGGGTCGGTTACGCCCCGTTCCGCCGGTCGGTCACACCTGTACTCCCCGGTCGGTCACGCCCTGTTCCGCCGGTCGGTCACACCTGCGCCCGCCGGTCGGTCATACCTGCACCCCCCGGTCGGTCACGCTCCGTTCCGCTGGTCGGTCACACCTCCGCGGCGGTGGTCGGTCACACCTCCGCGGCGGTGGTCTTGAAGATCCCCTCGGGGGTCGCCGCGTAGCGGACCGCGAGGTCGTGGGGCTCGGTGGGCACGTCGTCGAGCAGCTCGCCCTCGTGGAGCAGTGCCACCGTCGGCACGTTCGGGCCGACCCTGGCCAGCGCCCGGTCGTAGGAGCCGCCGCCGCGGCCCAGCCGTACCCCGGTGGACCTGTCCACCGCGAGCGCGGGCACGATCACCAGGGCCGCGGTCCTGACGGCGTCGACGCCGCGCCGGGTGTCGACCGGTTCCATGATCCCGAAGCGGCCGGGGGCGAGGGTGTCGGGGCCGTCGTACACCGCCCAGTCGAGATCGTCGTCGTCGCGGAGCACCGGCAGGATCACGGTCGCGCCGTGTTTCCACAGGGCGAAGACCAGCCCGTGGGTCGCCGGCTCCGTACCGATCGACCAGTAGCACGCGACCAGCCCGGCCATCTGGACCCAGGGCCGGTCCAGCAGGGATTCCCTGATCTGGACGGAGGCCGCGTGCCGCTTCTCGCCGGGGATCGAGGCGCGTGCGGCCTCGATCGTGGCACGCAGCGTCAGCTTGTCCACAGGTCCCTCCATTAAGGTTTCGGTTATGGCCGACTTCGAAGCTGTGACGAAAGCAGTCGTTCCCGCGGCGGGTATGGGCACCCGTTTTCTTCCGGCGACCAAGGCGACCCCCAAGGAGATGTTGCCCATCGTCGACAAGCCCGCGATCCAGTATGTCGTCGAGGAGGCCGTCTCCGCCGGGCTGCTCGACGTTCTCATGGTCACCGGGAAGAACAAGCGTTCCATCGAGGATCACTTCGACCGGGCCCACGAGCTTGAGGAGATCCTGGAGGCCAAGGGCGACGACGAGCGCCTCTCCCAGGTGCGGGAGCCCGCCGACCTGGCCACCCTGCACTACGTACGGCAGGGCACGCCGCGCGGCCTCGGCCACGCCGTCCTGTGCGCCAAGCAGCACGTGGGCGACCATCCCTTCGCCTGCCTGCTCGGCGACGACCTCATCGACCACCGCGACGAGCTCCTCAAGCGCATGATCGAGGTACGCGCCACGCACGGCGGCAGCGTCATCGCGCTGATGGAGGTCCCCCAGGAGCAGGTCTCCCTGTACGGCTGCGCCGCCATCGAGCCCACCGGTGAGGACGACGTGGTCAGGGTGACCGACCTGGTGGAGAAGCCCCCCGCCGACGAGGCCCCGTCCAACTGGGCCATCATCGGCCGGTACGTGATCGACCCGGCCGTCTTCGAGGTCCTGGAGAACACCCCGCCGGGACGCGGCAACGAGATCCAGCTCACCGACGCGCTCCGTACCCTCGCCGGGCGCGGCGCCGACCAGGGCGGCCCGGTGCACGGCGTGCTGTTCAGGGGCCGCCGCTACGACACCGGCAACAAGCTCGACTACCTGCGTACGGTGGTGCAGTTCGCCGCCGAGCGTCCCGACCTGGCGCCCGAGTTCATGCCCTGGCTCAAGGAGTTCCTGGCCTCGCGATGAGCTCCCTGAAATCGGTCGACGACCACCTCTCCGACATCCTCCGCACCGTGCGGGTGCTCGCCCCGCTGGAGCTGGAGCTGGAACGGGCGCTGGGCACCACGCTGGCCGAGGAGGTCACGGCCCCGGTCGCGCTGCCGCCCTTCGACAACTCGGCGATGGACGGCTACGCCGTGCGGGCCGAGGACGTCGCGGACGCCCCGGTGACGCTCCCGGTGATCGACGACATCGCGGCCGGAGACGGCCGGTTGCAGGCCATCGGTCCCGGCATGGCGATGCGGATCATGACCGGGGCCCCGCTGCCCGCCGGGGCCGACGCGGTGGTCCCGGTCGAGTGGACCGACGGCGGCACCGCGCAGGTCGCGATCGGCCGCCCGGCGGGGAAGGGCCACGCCATCCGCAGGTCCGGGGAGGACGTGCGGGCGGGCGACGTCGTCCTGCCCGTGGGCACCCCGATCGGCCCCGCGCAGCTCGGGGTGCTGGCGGGTGTCGGCCGCCGCCGGGTTCTCGTACGGCCACGCCCGCGGGTGGTCGTGATCTCCACCGGAGCCGAGCTGGTCGAGCCCGGCCTGCCGTTGGGACCCGGCCAGATCTGGGAGTCCAACAGCTTCGCCCTGATCGCCGGCGTCCGCGAGGCGGGTGGCGAGGGCTACCGGGCGGGGATCGTCGGCGACGACGCCGCGGGGTTCCTCGACCAGCTCGACGCGCAGCTGCTGCGGGCCGACCTCGTGATCACCAGTGGCGGTGTCTCGATGGGCGCGTACGAGCCCGTCAAGGAGGCTCTCGGCCCGCTCGGCACGGTCCGTTTCGAGCGGGTCGCCATGCAGCCGGGCATGCCCCAGGGGTTCGGCGTGGTCGGCGAGGACCAGGTGCCGATCTTCGCGTTGCCCGGCAACCCGGTCTCATCGTTCGTGTCGTTCGTCCTGTTCGTCCGGCCGGCGCTGCGCAGGATGCAGGGCCTGCCCGAGGAGCCCACGCCGACCGTGCGGGCGATCACCACCGGCCCGATCCGCTCGCCAGAGGGCAAGCGCTCCTACCTGCGCGGCGTGCTCGGCCCCGGCGGTACGGTCGGCCCGGTGCGCGGGCAGGGTTCCCACCAGCTCGCCGCCCTGGCCGCGGCCAACGCCCTGATCGTGGTGCCCGAGGACGTCACCGAGCTTCCCGAGGGTACGGACGTGGAGGTCATCCCCCTGTGAACCCTGTGAACGATCGGGACCGGAGCGAAGCGGCCGGATTCACCCACCTCGACGAGACCGGCGCGGCGCGCATGGTGGACGTCTCGGCCAAGGACGTATCCCTCCGTACGGCGACCGCCACCGGCCGGGTGCTGCTGTCCGCCGAGGCCGTGGCGCTGCTGCGGTCGGGGGAGGTCCCCAAGGGCGACGCGATCGGCACCGCGCGGATCGCCGGGATCATGGGCGCCAAGCGGACCCCCGACCTGATCCCGCTCTGCCACCCCATCGCGCTGCACGGGGTCAAGCTCGAGCTGGTCGTGGTCGACGACGGCGTGGAGATCACGGCACGGGTCAAGACCGCCGACCGTACCGGCGTCGAGATGGAGGCGCTGACCGCGGTCTCGGTCGCCGCGCTCGCCCTGATCGACATGGTCAAGGCGGTCGACCCGGCGGCCGTGATCACCGGTGTCCGCGTCGAGGAGAAGACCGGCGGCAAGACGGGGATCTGGACCCGCCCCTGACATCCCGCCCGAGCCATCCCGCTCCGCGATATCCCGCCTCGTGACATCCCGCCCTGGGATGTCACGAGGCGGCGGGAACATCCCGTCACGACGGACGCCTGATCTTCGAGAGACCGAATCCCCGGGAGGCCGGGTCCTCAGCAGGCCGGGTCCTCGAAGACCGGCCCCCGGGAGACTGGGAGGATGAGCCCATGAGAGCTCTGGTGATCACCGCGTCCAACCGGGCCGCGGCGGGGACGTACGAGGACACCTCGGGGAGGCTGCTGGCCGAGCTGCTGGCGGCGGCCGGGTGCGACGTGGACGGCCCGGAGGTGGTCCCCGACGGCGAGCCGGTCGAGGCGGCGCTGCGGTCCGGGGTCGCCGAGGGGTACGACGTGATCGTCACCACCGGCGGCACCGGCCTGACCCCGGCGGACCTCACCCCGGAGATGACCCGGCGGGTGATCGACAGGGAGGTTCCCGGCATCGCCGAGGCCATCCGCCAGGTGAACCGGGACAAAGTACCCACCTCCATCCTGTCCCGCGGGCTCGCCGGGCAAGCGGGCAGCACGTTGATCGTCAATCTGCCGGGTTCCTCGGGAGGGGTGCGCGACGGCATGGGCGTGCTGTCTCCCGTGCTCAGGCATGCCGTGGACCAGATCCGGGGCGGAGATCACCCCCGCTGATCCGCCTCCCCTGCTCCCATGGCACGGCGGGCCTTCTTCGGGAGATGATGAGGGCGTGGATCGACTTCGTGGCTGGCCGGTGACCCTTGCGGAAGGCCCGGTAGGACTTCGGCCGCTGCGGCTGCGGGACGTGCGCGTCTGGCGGGAATCGCGGCTACGCAACGCGAACTGGCTCCGTCCCTGGGAGCCGAGCAATCCCGAGACCCCTCTCTTCAAGACCGGTCTCGGTCCTTACATCTCCATGGCCGGAACCCTGCGCAGGGAGGCCAGGCAGGGTCTCGCGCTGCCGTGGGTCGTCACCTACGAGGGTGCCTTCGCCGGGCAGCTCACCGTGGGCGCCATCGTCTGGGGCTCCGCCAGGTCGGCCCAGATCGGCTACTGGGTGGACGGTGCCCTGGCCGGTCGCGGGATCACCCCCACCGCGGTCGCCATGGCCGTCGACCACTGCTTCTTCACCACCGGGCTGCACCGCGTCGAGGCCAATATCCGCCCAGAGAACCATGCGAGCCGCAGAGTGGTTGAAAAGCTCGGTTTCAGGGAAGAAGGGATCAGACGTCGGCACCTGCACATCGATGGTGCCTGGCGCGACCACATCTGTTACGCACTCACGGTCGAAGACGCCCCGAGGGGGTTGCTCGTACGGTGGCGGCGAGCCCGTGAGGCGGCCGCCCACGGTGGCACTCCGCACGAAGAGGTTTGAAGATCTCGCGACACACCGCATCGAATGCTCGTCAAATAGTGACACGCGGTCTTACGGTGCGTGACATGAGCAGATTGAGGACGCCGGGAGACCATGCGCGTCTTCATGCTGCCCGGAGGTGGCCGTGAGCAGCGGTGTCGTTCTCTACCTGGCCATCGTCGTCATGTGGCTGTGCGTGCTCGTGCCCATGTGGCTGCACCGCGACCGGAACACCCTGGCCGAGACCCACAAGGACATCGAGCCGTACGCCTACGACGAGCGGGCGGTCGACGAGGACTCGGCCGAGACCCTCACCGAGCCCCTGCCCGTCTCCTCCGCCGACCTGCCCGAGCCCTCGCTCTCCCCGGAGGGGGAGGTCCCGTCGCCCGGTGCCGAGGAAGCCTCGCCCGGCGCCCAGGCAGCGTCCGAGACCGGGAGTGAGGCCCAGCCCGCCCGGCCCCCGGCCGGGAAGCCCGCACCCGGCAGGACCGCCGCCGGCAGGGCCGCGTCCGAGCGCCGCCGCGCGGAACTCCGCCGCCGGGGCAAGCAGGTGGCCAAGCGCAGGCGTCTGACGCTCTGGTGCGTGCTGCTCCTGCTCGCCTCCGTGGTGACGGCGGCCGTCCAGGTCATCCCCTGGTGGGGTGTGGCGCCCTCAGTGGTGCTCCTGGGCGCCTACATGGCCGTTCTCAGGGTCACGGTCCAGATCGACGCCGAGCGGCGCGCAGCCATCGTCCAGGCCCGCGCGGAACGTGCCAAGCGCGCCCGCCGCCGTGCCGCCCTGCTGGAGGCCCAGCGCCCCGTGGCCGAGATCATCGACCTGGCCGCGCACCGCGATGAGATCTTCGACCAGTACGCGGAGACGCCCCGCCGCGCGGTCGGCGACTGACCCGCGCTCCAGATGGCGCGAGCGCCCCCGGAAGTTTGCTAATCTAGTCCACGTCTTGGGGATGTAGCGCAGTCCGGTAGCGCACTTCGTTCGCATCGAAGGGGTCAGGGGTTCGAATCCCCTCATCTCCACAAGACGAAAGGCCCGGTTCCAGATCATGGAACCGGGCCTTTTTGCTGCTCAAGTGGTGTGCGGGTCGCCGGTGGCAGGGATCGTGCGGCGCGTTGCCCGTTGCGGGCTTCAGGGGCGAAGTCAGCGAAAAGTCAGCGGACGTTTTCAGAGCGGGTGGGCCGCCGTGTTGTGATGAGGAGATCGGCCGGTTCCCGCGTCAGGCGTCAGGCTTGTTGAGGATGACGACGGGGGCGTCCTCCACATCCGGCCATCCGGTCTCGAGTCTAATACCGGTGGCGGCCTCGATAAAAGCAACACGATGAAGGTGCTTCGCGCGTCTCCTTTGCGCTTCGCGCCTGGACGCTTCGCGTCAAAAGCTGCTGAGAACACCTTGGGGTTGATCATGGGTTGGTGTTATCGCGAACCTGTCCGCACGTCCAAGCTCCAAGGCTCAGCCCTGCTAACGTCACTCCGTTCAGACCTCCACGGAGGGTTAGGCGTGATCAACCCTAGAGTGTTCTCAGCCGCTCTTGACGCGAAGCGCAGGAAAGGACGCGCAGGCGGCGAGATCGTCGAGGTATGCCCACGTTCCATGACCATCGCCGGGACTCTGGACGAATGGCGCAAATGGACCGGCCTCCCTTCGACGCCCCGGGCCTTCAGGATGTCCCGGAAGCGCTCGCCGCCGTCCACGTCGACATCGACCAGAACCACGCGGTTTATGTCGAACCCAATGTTTGGGTACGGCACGGTCTGGCTTAGACCTCTCAGTCCAGACAGAACTCGTTGCCCTCAATGTCCTGCATCACGAGGGTCGACTCGTTTACCCCATCGGCAAGCAGGAGCTCTACGCGGACCGCGCCGAGCGGGATCAGCCGCGCGCATTCGGCCTCAAGGGCCGCCAGACGCTCCGCACCCACGAGCCCGCTGCCGACCCGCACGTCAAGGTGCAGCCGATTCTTGACGACCTTGCCTTCGGGAACGCGCTGGAAGAACAACCGCGGACCCACCCCTGAGGGATCAACGCATGCGGCCCATGAACCCTGATCCTCAGGCGGCAGCGTGCGGTTGAAGTCGTCCCAGGTAGCAAATCCCTCAGGTACCGGCGGTGCGACATACCCCAACACTTCGCACCAAAAACGAGCGACGCGTTCAGGTTCCCCACAGTCGAAAGTGACTTGAAACTGCTTAACGGATGCCATGGGAGAAGCTTTCCATACTGAAGGTATTTCACCGCACCTCGCGAGCTTGCAGGACGAAGATTGCTTTGACGAGTTGACCTGCACGTAGCGGGCAGCAGCGGAGTTTGCGCAGGATCCGCCAGTTCTTCAGGACGGCATTCGCGCGTTCGCCGTGAGCCGGAGGCCTGGCAACTACGCCTGGAGCTGTCCCCGGTGTCCCCGCTGTCCCCCAAAGGGGGTTGACCAGGGAGAACGCCATGAAGAATCGGGGACACTGCCGGGGACAGGCTGTCCCCGCTGTCCCCGACAAGGCCGAAGGGCAGCATAAGAGGCGCTTCTTGCTGGGTTCTGAGTGACCAACTGCGTGACAACCGTAAAGGTCGATCACAGACGTAGATGGACGTTGACGGACGGTCGGGCGCAGGTCGCGAGGGCGAGAACATGATCGGTACATGTGTTCGAATTGCTTCGCATCGAAGGGGTCAGGGGTTCGAATCCCCTCATCTCCACCAGGAGCTGTTCTTGAGTTAGCTCGGGAACAGGTGACGAGATCCCGTCCGATCGCTTGATCGGGCGGGATTTCCTCGTTTCCGAGGCTCTGTGGCCGCTGGGTGGGCTGATTTTGGCTCGTGCGGGGGCCCTGGCGGAGGGCGCTGGTGGTGGTGGATCGCTGTGAGCGCGGGTGGGACCGGCCGGTGGGCGTGCGAAACCCAGCGGTCGTCGTGATGTGGTTCGGTTGGTGGCGGGGCGGATCACTCGCGTGGTGGTGGTCTGCTGTCTGCCTTGGGCGGGGCGGGGTCGTGCTCGTCAGGCGTTGGCGTGTCCTGAGGCGCGGGCTGCTCGGTGTGGTCGTGGGTTTGCCGCCAGCTGAGCAGGATGTGCTGGTTGGCCAGGCAGACCATGAGCGCGGTCAGCAGCGTTTGGGCCACGCGGCCGTGCGCGAGCCGGTTCATCGGGTCGCCGATATCGATGTGGTGGCCCTTGATCCTGCCGTTGACGCCTTCGGTGTTGGCTCGGATGCTCTTGTAGGCGTCCTGCCAGGCAGGAGTGAGGTAGCGCCGGTCTTGACGGAGCTTGTCCTTGATTCCGAGGTCGTCGGGGCGCAGCGTGATGGTCGACTTCTGGCAGATGCGTGGCAGCTCGGCCAGGGGAAGGGGTCGTTTTCTCTCGTTGTCGGGCAGTTGGATCGTGGGTTTGGCGGCCAGGTGGGCGGCGCGCTGGCGGGCGTTGGTCAGATCCACCGCCGCGGGAGAGGCAGGGCGGGGTGGGGCGGGTGCGGTTGAGGCGCGGGCAGGTCACCGAGGGGGAAGGGCCTGCGGCCGGGCATTGCAGTCGTATGCGTCCTTGGGCGTCGACGCTCTGTTTGAGCTTGAGCCAGTAGGGCTCGCGCGCTGCGATCAGCTCGTTCAGTTGCTCGGGCGGGCGGCGGAGTGTTCCTCCAGCATGTCCGCGACCAGCACCCCCAGATCGAGCCGCTGGAGGTCGTCGAGCGGCTCGTCGATGCGGCGCAGCCACGCCCACAGCGGCGAACGCGCCTCGCGCCGCCTCAAGACCGGGTCGGCGACGAACGGCAGCGTCCGCCCGCCCAGCGCCTGCTGCACGAGGTACGGATCGACGTAGAGGATCCGGTAGCCGAAGCCCTCGTCCATGCCCGGCCTGCCGTCGTGCACCTCGTCGGGATGCAGGACGTGCCAGTCACCGGGCAGGCAGTGGCGCGGCTCACCCCGGTAGCGGAACGTCTGCACGCCCGCCAGGGTTACCCCGATCGCGTAGGTGTCGTGCCGGTGCGGCGCGAACTCCGCACCGACCAGCGATGCCTCAAGACGCTCGATCCCCGCGGCGCCGGAGCCGAACCGCAGCCGATGCCCGCCCGCTCCCGCGGCCAGATGGCCCCGGAGCCCGTCGAGGCCGCCCGCCCGGCCGCCGCCGTCGTCACGACACCGCCCCGTCATCGGCCCAGGTTAACCCCCCGGCCGCCCCCGGCGCCCGGCAGGCGGGCGCCAGTGCGGTGACCGGAGACGTTTGCCGGTCCCGCGTGTAGCCGCCGGCATCGACTGGATGTCTCTTGCAGGTCCGGCTGATGCGAGAAGGCGCGGTGGCGGAACCGGTCAGGGTACGACGACCGACGGACGCCGGAGGGCAGAGGCCGCAGCGGATCGTGCGCCGGGGCGGCACCGGCTCGGTGCGCCCCCGGCGGGCGATGACCGCGCAGGCTTCCGCCGGGGGCGACACCGTACCGATTCGTTTAGCCAGGCCGTGGCTCGGCGGGAGGCTGCGAGTGGGTGGCTACTTGGTGATGAAGGGCACGAGGACGGCGTTGACCTCCTCGGCGTGGGTCCAGAGCATGCCGTGCGGCGCACCGTCGATCTCCACATACTCGGCCTCGGGGAACGCTGCGTGGAACGGACGGCCGGTGGCGTCGATGGGCAGGATGTTGTCCGCGGTGCCGTGGGCGATCAGCGCCGGCTTGCCGCTCGCGCGCACCGCCTCGACATCGGCAGCGAAGTCCTCGATCCAGCTCGACACGACCGCGTACGCGGCGACAGGCGCGCTGCCGGAGGCGGTGTTCCAGCTCGCCGTCACCGCCTCCTGCGAGATGCGGGTGCCGAGGTTCTCGTCGAGGTTGTAGAAGTTCTTGTAGAACTCGGTGAACCAGGCGAACCGGTCGGCCTTCGCGGAAGCCTCGATGCCGTCGAAGAGCGACTGCGGCACGCCCTGACCGAGCATCCCGGGCTCGAGCGACGCCAGGAAGGCGAACTTCGCCACCCGGTCGGTGCCGAACAGCTTCGCGTAGCGCGCCAGCTCCCCGGTGCCCATCGAGAATCCGACGAGGATGACGTCGGTCAGGTCCAGCTCCGTGAGCAGCGTGTTCAGGTCACCGGCGAAGGTGTCGTAGTCGTAGCCGGCCTCGACCTTCGAGGACTTGCCGAACCCGCGGCGGTCATAGGTGATGACCCGGTGACCCGCGGCGCGGATCTCACGCGCCTGACGCTCCCAGGACGACCCGTCCAGCGGATAGCCGTGGATCAGCACGACCGGCTGGCCGGTGCCGTGGTCTTCGTAATACAGCTCGATCGGCGTGGAGTTCTCCTGCCCGACGGTGATGTAACCCATGATGACCTCTCTCGCCCATTCCGCTGAGAACGTTCGTTCTCAGCGCGTGGCCATTACACTAGAGAACGATGGTTCTCAGCGCAAGTCGGGGAGATGAACACCGGATGCCCAGCCAGCAGACGATCGGAACGGCGGGCACCGAGCACGAGCGCATCGTGCGGGTCGCCGACCAGCTCTTCTACGAGTGCGGCATCCAGGCCGTCGGCATGGATGCGATCAGAACGGCGGCCGGCGTTCCCCTGAAGCGGCTCTACGCCCAGTTCCCATCGAAAGCCGCTCTCCTGGCCGAGGTGCTGCGGTACCGCTCCGGCATCTGGGATGCCGGCATCTCCGCGGCCGCCGCCGACGCCGACACTCCACGCGACAAGCTGCTGGCCGTCTACGACTTCCTCGACGCCTGGTTCCGCACGGACGACTTCCGTGGCTGCGGATTCATCAACGCTTTCGGCGAAATGAGCGCCGTCTCGCCCGAAGTCGCGGCGATCGCACGTGACCACAAGAAGCGTTTCCAGCTCTACGTCTCCACCCTCGTCGACGACCTCGGCGCTCCACCGCACCTCGCCGACCAGCTCTCCATCCTCGCCGAGGGCGCCCAGACCACCGCCGCCATCAGCGGCGTCCCGGCGGCGGCCGCCCACGCTCGCGCCGCAGCCGCGACCCTGATCGATGCGGCCATCTCGATGTCGCCGGATGAGCGCAGCACGACCTCAACCAGGAACTGATCTCAAAGCGGTTCCTTCGGGGGCGTGCATCTGACACCCCGGTTCGCCAGGCCACCCGCCGGTAACGTGCGCGACCGCTCTGGGCAGCCAGGTCTTTCAGCGAGGACGCGGCGGTGCGGTAACCGCCGGCTGCGCTGATCGCGAGCAGGATAGTTGTCTCAGCATTCGATCAGGCTGGCGGTGAGGCGCCCGTCGGCTGCCCGGTCATCGACCGGCCGCCGGCGGCCGGTCCAGGGGCGGGCTGCTGAGCCAGGTGGTCCAGGCGGGCACATCGGCGTAGCGCTCCGGCGCGATGCCGAGATCGGCCAGTGCTCCGGGATAGGCCCCCTCATAGGCGGCCGCCCACCCGATCGCCGTGCGCGGGCCGGCCAGCAGCCACATCGCGGCAGCGTCGTCGAGATGCAGGGTGCTGAAAGCCGGCAGGTCAGGGTCCTCCTCCAGGTGACCGGTGACCAGACCGCGGGCGAGCAAGCCGCGCCAGCACGCCAGAAGCTTTGCGGCATCCGGGCCGTCGACAACCTGATACGGCCGGACCTGGAGCGGAAGCGCGGCCTGTTCGACGCTGGCCCAGATACCCGGCAGGTCGGCCAGACGAGCGGCGGTGAGGCGGTGCGCTCCGTTCTCGCCCAGCGTGTAGAGCGGTCCGGCGAAGCCCGCGATACGCATGACCCTGATCGGCTCCTCATCCAGGGCCCAGATTCTCAACGCCTCATCCACCGACGGATTCAACAGCGCGCCGAGCATGGCGGGCACCGTGCCGGGCCGGTGGCTGGCGAAATCGTTCCACCGCCGGTAGCCCACTTCGGCGACGGCGGCCGGATCAATCCACTCGCAGGTGGACATCACGCCCAAGCCGAGCGTGTCGGAGATGCGTGGCCCGATCGTGGAGTGGTGCTCATAGGTGGCCGTCAGCAGTCCGCCGAGGTGCAGCGCGGGCGGGTGGGTGGCGTTGAGCTCGGCGGTGCGTTGTTGCATGAACGCGGCCACCGTGACCTGTTCGGGCCAGGCCTGGCGGACACGGCGCATGTAGGAGGCGAAGCGGGCCCGGTGCTCGTCGAACCCCTCACGCCACAACTCCTCAATCCCAGAATCCTCAGCATTCGGGCGGGGGCTGTCGTTGCCGCAACGGCGGATCCCGGCGATCGTGGTCGCCATCCCGTAGCCGGCACTTGAACCGATGACCAGGGCGACCGGGCGGTGCCCGGCTGTCGTGTCAGGGGTCGCGGTGGCGACACGATTCCACATGTCGTCGACGAACTTGTCGCATCCGCCCGGGTGGGAGTCAAACAGCAGGAACCCACGCCCACAGGGTTCGATGAGTCGTTCCGTCATCGTGTGCCTATCTGGTTAGGTCTGCGGGCAGGTCGGAGCTCGCGAGACGCTGAACGATCGTGACGAGGTCGCAGCCGTGTTGGCCTGGCCGGTGTCCATCCGGGG
Organism: Streptosporangium sp. H16; assembly: GCF_051918855.1. Classification (NCBI taxonomy): domain Bacteria; kingdom Bacillati; phylum Actinomycetota; class Actinomycetes; order Streptosporangiales; family Streptosporangiaceae; genus Streptosporangium; species Streptosporangium sp. H16. The sequence continues at coordinate 33,441 of NZ_JBPXMD010000035.1, read as the reverse complement.
TGGTCACCTGGGACCGCTTTTCGAAGTCTCGAATCAGTTCCAGCAGCGTGAGGCTATCGATGCCCAGGTCATTTCACAGGCACAGACGCGGATCGGCGCAGTCGCGTGGTGCGCGTTCGGCGGCTTTGGCGACTGCGGCCCTTACCGCCTATTGCGGTGCGAGCTCGTCAGCCACGGCGGCTACCAGCCGCACTGGGACGTGACCATAGGGCGTCGGTGGGTATGAACGGCAAACCCAGACCTTCGGGGCCGGGTTTGCCGGCTGTTTGGTAGCGAGGTATCGCATCTTCAGGCAGCGGGGTTCTTGTGGATCCCGCGCCTCGGGTCTGCGGCCGTGGCCAGCCGAGGCCCGAGGCGCGCGGTTCTGCCTGGCAGACCCCAACTGCCCCAGGAGCCAAAGCCGGTCAGCGCGGGGACGGGGATCTGCCAGAGCCAGTCGGCCGGGAGCCCGCGGGGCGGGCTCTCGGCGTGCTCGCCCTTGAAACCACATCACCGAGCGAAGACCTGGCTACGGCACTCAAGGGACCTTTGCTGGTGATCAGATGTTGCGGTAGACCACCCGGGAGAGGTCTGCTGCCGCGACGCGAGCACGGCCTGCGCGTTCCTCTCTCGGCGCGGTCTCAGCCTTGGCCAGGCGAGACAGCGTCCACAGCGCGCTCAGAGCTGTCACTGCCTTCTCCGGCGCCTGCCGCCAGGCGGGTACCTCACCCAGCAGCTTCTCAACCTGCTCCGGGGTGTGACCTGCTTGAACGAGGCGGGGAGCGAACCCGCACAGATCGATCCAGCCAGTTCCGCGTACTGCCCGAGACCAGTTGAAAATGTGTGCCCGGTTGTCACGGGCGATCCGAAAGTGACGCCGTTGGGGGTCATAGTGCAGCAGTGTGTCACCGCTCAGCTGATCGGGCGTGAAGCCCTTCAACGCCCCTTTGAACATCACTCGGTCGCTGCGATCGAGAAGGGTGCCGTTGAAGAAGGAGGCGGCTTCGCTCTGGAGCAGGGCGACGCTCTTGTTGATATCCGAGACCTGGCCGGAAGCAGGACACGGCGCGAGCGCTTCAGCCAGGACGGTCAAGGTGTTCAGCGTGAGCAACACACCCGGCGAGTGGGGCGACAAGTCGACGCGCTGGCTGTCGAGGTGCTCATGCACCAGCGTGAACCATCCGCCCTGATTGCTGCTCCACCGCAGCTGTGGCGTCGGCCAGCAGGGCGCGCACCAGGTCAGTGAAGGCCTGTCGCGGCTCGGGGCGGGTGAACAGGGGGTCGGCGATGCGCGTGGTCAGCGCCGTCAGTTCCGCATCCCAGCACACGACGCGATCGTCGGTCAGAGCGTACGTCACGCACCAACGATGACCCGACTACATCCCGTGGCGGAGCCAAACGAATCAAGACCTGCGAATGTAGTACCGGTGCCGCCCGGCGGCGGGGATGGCCGGTCGCCACGAGGGGAGCGTCAGGCGGAATCGCGCGCTGCGCGCGGCCGCACCATGGTCAGACTGTGGCGGCGAGAGGCAGGCGAGCCTCGACGACCCCGGGGTCGTCGGTGGGGCCGACGGTGGAGCCGAGACCGACCATGAGGCGGCGCATGCGCTGGTTGTTCCACAGAATGATGGCGTGGACCTCGGTGAGACCGCGGTCGCGGGCGACGCCGACGAGAATGCGGGCGAGCTCGGCGCCCAGGCCGCGCCCCTGCCAGTCGTCCTCGACGAGGAGGGCGAGCTCGGCCGCGCCGGGGTCGGCGCAGTATATGAGGTTGGCCATGGCGCGGACCTGGCCGTTGTGGCAGGCGATGACGGACTCGCCCCGGTCGCGGTCGCAGAGCCGGTCGAACATGTGCCGGGGCAGGGCCGGCATGGCGGTGAAGTAGCGGAACCAGCGCGAACCGGGGCTGCAGCGCTCGTGCAGGCCACGGACCGCTTCCTCGGAATCGGACGTCAGGGCGCGGACGAGGACCTCGGTGCCGTCCGTCAGGCACAGGGTGCGCTCGCCGACGGCCGGTCCTGCCGGGGACCGGGTGCGGCGGGCGAAGGCGGCGGCGCGGGCGGCCTCGACGTCGTCGGCCGCGGCGGAGGTCCCGGCCGCGAACCCGTGCGCCTCGCCCCCGGTGCCGGACCGGACGAACAGGCCGATGATTCCACTTCCCCGCCGGGTCAGGGCGGACGCGAGGGAGGCGAGGTGGCCGGGCCGCCTGTCGACGGTGGTGCGGATGCGCACGAAGGACATGAGGTGCTTCCTCCTGTTTCAGTGCCGTACTCGAACGTCTCAGACGCTAGAGGGAGGCGCTGTCCCGCTGTACGTATAACGACATACAGTGCGATATATCTATAAAAGTTCATATACAGGTACTACATTCGCAGGCCTTGATTCGTTTGGCTCCGCCACGGGATGTAGTCGGGTCATCGTTGGTGCGTGACGTACGCTCTGACCGACGATCGCGTCGTGTGCTGGGATGCGGAACTGACGGCGCTGACCACGCGCATCGCCGACCCCCTGTTCACCCGCCCCGAGCCGCGACAGGCCTTCACCGACCTGGTGCGCGCCCTGCTGGCCGACGTGCCGCGTAAGAACTCCTGGCAGCTGGCCGACCACATCGGCCATCGCACCGCCCACCGGTTCGAGCACCTGCTGGACCGCGCGAAATGGGACGTCAACGCCCTGCACGACGAAGTCCGCTCCTATGACGGAGCAGTGATCACCATCAGGTGATCCTTGTAGTTCTTGATCATGTTGGTCGTGTCATGTCGTCGCGGCGGCGGTGACGTCGTTTCGGGCGCTCAGTGCGCGGACGCGGTCGGGGAGACCGGTTCGAGGTCCTTGATGGTGAAGTCGTAGGCGCTCTCAGCGTGGACGACCTGGTCGATGCCGGCGACCTCGTGGTCGGGTGCGACGCGGAAGCCGATGGTGACGTCGATCGCCTTGGCCAGCACCCAGGACACCATCAGGGAGTACGCCGCGACGGCGAAGGCGCCGACTGCCTGTTTACCCAGTTGCCCGGAGCCCGCGCCGGCGACGAGGCCGTCGGTGGTATCGAAGACGCCGATGAGGAGGGTGCCGACGAGGCCGCCGACCGCGTGGACGCCCACGACGTCGAGGGAGTCGTCGTAGTCGAGGCGGTCCTTCAGACCCACGGCCCAGGCGCAGGCGACACCCGCGATCATGCCGATGGCAATGGCACCCCAGGAGTTCACCGCAGCGCACGCCGGGGTGATGGCGACCAAGCCCGCGACTGCGCCGGACGCCGCGCCCAGGGAGGTGAAGCTGCCGCTCCTCAGACGCTCCCAAGCGAGCCAGCCCAGCATGGCCGTACCCGTGGCGACCTGGGTGTTGAGGAAGGCGACGCCGGCGGTGCCGTTGGCGGCCAGGGCCGAGCCGGCGTTGAAACCGAACCAGCCGAACCACAACAGCCCGGAGCCGAGCATGACCAACGGCAGGCTGTGCGGGCGCATCGGCTCCTTCTTGAATCCGACGCGCTTGCCGAGGACCAGGAGCGCCCCGAGGGCGGCCATACCTGCGTTGATGTGCACGGCCGTGCCGCCCGCGAAGTCCTTGACGCCGAACTTGTAGATCCAACCGCCGGACTGGAACACCCAGTGAGCCACGGGGAAGTAGACCAGGGTCACCCACAGCACGATGAACAACATCCACGCACCGAACTTGGCACGGTCGGCGATCGCGCCGCTGATCAGGGCCGGGGTGATGACAGCGAACATCAGCTGGAAGGCGGCGAAGGCGAACACCGGGATCGTGCCCACCAGGCTGGAGTCCGTGATGCCCTGCATGCCAGCGAAACCGAGGTACCCGATCAGGCCGCCGCCCGCGTCTTCACCGAAAGTGAGCGAGTAGCCGTAGGCCACCCACAGCACGCTGACGATGCCGAGACTGATGAAGCTCATCAGGAGCATGTTCAGCACGCTCTTGACGCGGACCATCCCGCCGTAGAAGAAAGCCAAGCCAGGCCAGGCGTCATCAGCATGACCAGCGCGGCGCTGATGAGTACGAACGACGTGTCGCCCGCGTCGAAGCCTTTCGGCATCGAAGTCTCCCTTTGTATGGAAGCCGCTGCCGAGCAGCGGAATTGCACGGTTGGGATCCATGAGGGACGGACCGGCGCGCCTGCTGCGGAGCCGGGCATGCCGGTCCGTCACGGCCGTCCTCAGACGAGGTTGGCCCTTTCCAGGGCGGTGCAGCAGGTGTCGACGATGAGGCGGGTGACGGTGTAGGGGTCGACGTTGGCGTTGGGGCGGCGGTCTTCGATGTAGCCCTTCTTGTCGACTTCGACCTGCCAGGGGATGCGGACCGAGGCGCCGCGGTTGGAGACGCCGTAGCTGTACTCGCTCCAGGGGGCGGTCTCGTGGGCCCCGGTGAGGCGGTCCTCGACACCGACGCCGTAGTGCTTGATGTGCTCCAGGGGCTTGTCGTCGCGGCCGAGGGACTCGGCCGCCTCGATGATCGCGTCGTAGCCCTCGCGCATGGCGTTGGTGGAGAAGTTGGTGTGGGCGCCGGCGCCGTTCCAGTCGCCCCTGGCCGGCTTGGGGTCCAAGGTCGCGGAGATGCCGTGGTCCTCGGCGGTGCGGTAGAGCAGCCAGCGCGCGATCCACAGTTGGTCGGCGACCTCCAACGGGGAGAGCGGGCCGACCTGGAACTCCCACTGGCCGGGCATGACTTCGGCGTTGATGCCCGAGATGCCCAGACCTGCCTTCAGGCAGTTGTCCAGATGGGCCTCGACGATCTCACGACCGTAGATCTCGTCGGCGCCCACCCCGCAGTAGTAGCCGCCCTGGGGGGCGGGGAAGCCGCCTTCGGGGAAGCCGAGGGGGCGCGAGCCCTGGAAAAAGGTGTATTCCTGCTCGATGCCGAACAGGGGCTCCTGGGCGGCGAACTTCTCGGCGACCGGGCGGAGCAGGGCGCGGGTGTTCGACTCGTGCGGGGTGCCGTCGATGTTGAAGACCTCGCACAGCACGAGGATGTCGTCACTGCTGCGGATGGGATCCCGGTAGACGGCCACCGGCTTCAGTACGCGGTCCGAGGCGTGGCCCTCGGCCTGGTTGGTGCTGGAACCGTCGAAGCCCCAGATGCCCGGCTCGGCGCCGTCGGCGAGGATCTTGGTCTTCGAGCGCAACTTCGCGGTCGGCTCGGTACCGTCGATCCAGATGTACTCGGCCTTGTAAGCCACTTGTGTCTTCTCCTTCGGATGGCCTGCCGTGGGTCGGCAGGACGTGGGTGGTGGAGGTGGAACGTGCCGCCGCAGACGGACGGGTGAGCGGCTAGCCCGCAACGGCCGGACTGGGCGTGAGGAGCTTCACGATGCGCTCGTGAGCTCCCCGTTCGGCGTCGGAGCGCGCGGTCCCGCCCCAGCGGTCGTTGATCTTCGGGTCAGCGCCTTGGTTCAGGAGGTACTGGACGGCCTCGAGGTGTCCCTCGGAGGCGGCCAGGTGGAGCGCGGTCCGCTTGTCGTAGTCGGTGGAGTTCGGGTCCTTCCCCGTCGCCAGCGCGATGCGGATGTCGTCCAGGTCGCCCTGGCTGGCCGCCCACAGCAGGCGCATCGTCGAGGTGATCTCCTCCTCGTTCTTGCCGCGGCGCGGATCGCGCTTGCCGGAGATCTCTCCGGCGGCGAAGGAGTCGTAGACGTGGAAGTTGAAGCGGCCCACCAGTTCCTTGCAGAAGGCGACACCGCGCACGGAGTTGCCCAGCGCGTCCAGCCGCGGCGACCAGACGCAGATGCCCATGACGCCGGGGACCACGATCATCAGACCGCCGGAGACGCCGCTCTTGGCCGGCAGCCCGATGGTGAAAGCGAACTCGCCGGAGTAGTCGTACATCCCGCACGAGGACATCAGCGACAGGCACTTGCGTACGGTGTCGGCGGAGAAAACACGTTCCCCGGTGAGCGGGTTGACCCCGCCGTTGGCCAGCGCGGCCGCCACGACCGACAGCGACCGTGCGTCGACCTCGATCGAGCAGCACTGGAAGTAGAACTCCAGCGTCTCGACCAGGTCGGTGCCCTCGGGGAAGGAGCCGTGCTCCCGCATGAAGTAGCCCAGGGCGAAGTTCCGGTCTGCGGTGCGGCGCTCGGAGAGGTAGACGGCGTTGTTGAAGCCGACGGTGCCGCCCCCGGCGAGTCTGCGCCAAGTCTCGGCGACGTATTCGAAGCGGTCGGCTGTGTCGTGCTTCGGACGGATGAGCGAGCACGACATGATGGCGCCGGAGTTGATCATCGGGTTGTGCGGCAGGCCGTCACTGTTCAGCGTCAGCTCGTTGAAGCCGCGGCCGCTGGGCTCCCGCCCCACGTGCCGGTGCACGACGTCCGCGCCGTGCTCCTCCAGCGTCAGGCAGTAGTTGATCGGCTTGCACACCGACTGCACGCAAAACATGGTGTCCGCGTCACCGACCGCGAAACGCTGCCCGTCGGTCGTGCAGAGTGCGATCCCGAAATTCTCCGGATCGACGCGGCCGAGTTGCGGAATGTAGTCGGCGACATGTCCTGCGTCGACGCGCCGCAGGCTTTCGTAGATCCCGGCTATCTCCGTCTGGAGCGCAGCGAAGTCGGGTATGACGAAGTCTCCCCTGATGGACTTCGCGACGACGCTGCCGCCCTTCTGGCACAGGCTGATGAAACGATCCAGGTCGATCCGGGATTGCCCCTCGATGTCGATTCCCCGGCGTAGTGCCGCCCACACTTCCGTGACCCGTGGATCGGTTTCTGAGATACCGGACTCCCGAAGCCGTGTGGCCAACTCCGAAGCGGTGATCCGGCCGTCCGCGTCGACACCGAATGACTTGAAGAGCTTGTAGTAATACCCGGTTCCCAAATCGCCCTCCGCGACTTTCGTGCCGGGCCCTGGGGAAAGTTCGTTATTTGTGTTTTGTAGCCGGGGTCCGGCTTTCTTGGCCGTGGGCATGGCTTAACTTCCCATTCTCCGTGGGTAAAAAGATCAATAGCCTGTCACAAACGCCGGCGGATTTCGGCCTCCTGAGGGAGGCACTTTCTCCCGGCGTCCGGGAAAAGCATTCCGTGCTATGAGGAATGCAAGGCACTATCTTCCGGAGATCGACGTCGGTTGACGGAGGGTCAATTCCGGTCCCCCCCGGGGGGCGCACGGGTGTGCCGGGCCTGTGCGAGGGGCGCATGGACCGTTCCACGTCGTTGGTTACGTCCGGTGAGAACCCGTTCGAGTAGTCGGCCGGCCGGAACACCGGTCCGAGGGCCGAACCACTGATCAGTTCCAGGGCGCGGTCTGGGGGCACCTGTGAGGCGGTCGTCGACGCCGACACCGGGCTGCGGTGTTAACCTTCACCGGCCGCGAACCCCAGCGTCAACAAACGACGTCGGAGGCCGCTACCGATGTCATGCAGCGGAGTCTTCCCGAATCAGGTCGGCAGCTCTTTCACCGATCATGATGGTGGTCGCGTTGGTGTTCACACACACGATGGATGGCATCACTGATGCATCGGCTACGCGCAGACCGTGCAGTCCATGGACTGCAAGTCGAGAGTCGACCACGGCCATGTCGTCGACGCCCATCTTGCAACTGCCGACTGGGTGGTAGTAAGTTCCGGTGCCGCGAGCCACGAACTCACGAAGTCTCGCCTCATCCCGGATGTCGCTCTCGGGAAGGACATCGTTCTTCCGCCAGGCGGCGAACGCGCTCGTTGCGTTCAGCTCTCGTGCCCTTTCAAGACCGAGCAGCAGACGCCGTACGTCGTCCTCGTCATCGAGGTAGTTCGGGTTGATCAATGGCGGCTGATCCGGGTCGGCGCTCGCGAGCTTGATCCAACCACGGCTCCGCGGAACGGCAGCGATGCCGAACGTGTAACTGTTCGCCGGCGCCTGCATCGTAGGCGGGTGGAAGGGGACGTGAATGAACATGAACTGCATGTCCGGCCCAGGGAGCCCTGGATCGCTTCTCCAGAGCATCGACACCTCAGCATGGTTTGCCGTACCGGGCGGGATCTCCCGACTGGACTCCACGACATACCCGAGCAGGGGATGATCGTGCAAATTCATTCCCACCCCGGGGAGGTCATGAATTGCCTCGATGTCAACTTCCCGCAGGTGATCGGCTGGCCCGACACCAGACGCCAGAAGCAGCCGCGGTGATTCAATCGCACCCGCGCAGAGTATTACCTCGGCATCGGCCCTTGCGCTGCCCAACTCCCCGTCACGCTGATACTCGACGCCGATGCAGCGTCGCCGCCCTTGAAAGAGGAGGCGACGCGCCCGCGTGCCGGTGAGGATCGTGAGATTCGGGCGGTCCGCAATCGGGTGTAGATACGCACCAGCCGTGCTGATCCGCTTGCCTTCAGAAATCGTCAGTTCATGCCATCCGGCACCCTCTTGGGCCGAACCGTTGAAGTCTGCGGTGATCGGGTAGTGCAACTCCTCGGCGGCCTCCAAAAAAACAGAGGACAGAGGGTTCGGATGGACAGCAGTACTGGGACGTATCGGGCCGCCACTACCTCGATAGTCCGGCTCACGCCCCTCTACGTGTTCCATGCGGCGAAAGTACGGCAATACATCTGCGTAGCCCCAGCCTGAAGCGCCTCCCTGCTCCCACTGGTGGAAGTCCTTACGGTGTCCTCGGAGGTAAACCATCGCGTTGATGCTGCTGGAGCCGCCGATCACCTTCCCGCGCGGCCACGCGTGAACGGATCCAGCCGTGCCGCGCTGCGGTTCCGTACTGTAATTCCAATCGACTTCAGTGCCCCACAGCCCAGGCCACGCCGGCGGTACGTGGATGAGTTCCGAAGAATCCTGTCCGCCTGCTTCGAGGAGCAATACTCGCGTATTCGGATCTTCGGAGAGCCTTGCCGCCACAACACAACCCGCTGACCCGGCGCCCACCACAATATAGTCGTACCTTTTCACCACGAGTACCTTTCTCTCTACCCTTCACCGTGTCCGGTTCACTCCGATCAACTACAGAGCGGTCTGAACGGCGGAGGCTTCTCTGTCTTTCTTCGGGCGGGGCTGGGTTGAGGGTCGGCGACCCATCGCATCGCCGGCCCCGGGGGGAAGGGGGTTGTTCCGGGCTCGGAGCACCCGCCTGTTGACGCCACCGGTGGCTCACTACACCAACCCAGTATGCAATATATTGCACGCGATATGTGGAGGTGTCAAACAGGACCGCACGTGGGAAGCGGCAGGTCAGAGTGATCGCCACGCCTGCGACGGCCGCTGGAGCGAGCTGCAGCCGTCCGTCTCCAGCAGGCTCAGCCTTGCTGACTTCGGCAAGACGTTCCGCGTACGGCCGAGGCCGGACACCGGCTTCTGTCCCGTCCCTCAGCCGGCGCCAGCTGATCGCGCCCGAGCAGCCCACCTGGCTGCTGGAACGCCGCCGGACCAAGCAAGCCCGCCCTGACCGACATGAACGGGACTGTACGGTTTTCGGCTCTGGCACGAATCCGGTGGTGACGGAGTGTACGGGCCGGCAAGGTGACCTTGGTGTGCCTCGACAGTCTTGAAGATGCTGTTCCCGCAGTTGGCCGGCGTGGTCCTCGAGCAGGTGATCACAGAGCAGCAGATCGTGCGGGTACGAGCCCGAACACGATCGGTAGCAGCATCCTGTCCCGCCTGTGGAGTTCCGGCCCGGCGAGTGCACGCCTACCACACGCGGCGTCTGGCGGATGTGCCGGTCGGCAGCCGCACCGTGGTCGTTGACCTGCGCGTACGCCGACTGGTGTGTGAGGCCCGCGGTTGTGTGCGGCGGACGTTTCGTGAACAGGTTCGGCAGGTGGCGGCTCGTTATGCGCGTCGTACTGTGGGGCTGGCAGCGCTGATCGTGGACCTGGCGGTGGTGCTGGCCGGTCGCGCCGGGGCGGCTGTGCTGCCCCGGCTGGCGGTGAAGGTCTCGCGGACCACGGTGCTGCGCTTGTTGATGAGCGTTCCTGCCCCAGCCGGGCCGGTGCCCGCGGTGCTGAGCGTGGACGACTTCGCGCTGTGACGAGGCAACCGCTACGCGACCTTGCTCATCGACGCGGTCACTCACCGCCGCATCGATGTGCTGCCCGATCGCAAGGCCGCCACCTTGATCGCATGGTTACGCGAGCATCCCGGCGCCCAGGTCGTGTGCCGTGACGGCTCGGCCGCCTACGCCGAAGCCATCCGCCAGGGAGCACCGGACGCGGTGTATCCACACGGCTGAAAGACGACGCATCCGCCGGGCACGTCGGTGACACCGATGACGGACAAGGCGGCGTCGACGTCCGCCCAGGGATCCTCCATGATCTCTTCAACGTCGGCGTCGTCGGCCGGTACGGCCTCCAGACGCCGCATCGCCTCGGCGGCGGTGATGCCGGCGACGCAGGCGAGGCTGTGGCCGTCGTCGTCGAAGCGCCCCAACGCGGCGGTTAGGCGTCTGGCCTCTGCCACGGCGGCGGCCTCGGCGGCGGACAGGCCGGCCTGCCCGTCGGGGAGGGGGACCAGCTCGGGGGTGGGAGTGGCCAGTCTGAGCCGTCCGGGGGACCAGCCGTTCATCATCGGCCGCCACGGGTCCGCTCCGGCGGCGACCAGGGCGCGGGCGTTGCCGGGGCGGTTGTTGAAGACGGCAAGCCAGAGCGCGGTACGGCCCTCGTCCTCCGCGTCGACGTCATCGACGCGCCGGGCCAGTTCCGCGACCACCTCGGGTGAGCCGCGCTCGGCCGCCGCGTGAAGCGGCCGTCCATGGAAGGACACCCCTGAGTTCGGGTCGGCTCCCGCGTCGAGCCGGGCGCGGATCAGGCCGAGGTTCGTCCAGCCGTCCCAGCCGATGCCGGACCATCCGGATCCGTCGTTGACGGCCATGGTTCTCCTTGAGGAAACGCGCGGGTTATATGGACGCCGATCATGGCGTACGAGGCCGACAGATTCAGGTCGCGGCCGCAGCCGGTCCAGGAGAGGGCCATATCCTCTGGTGGTCGTGGTCATGCCGGCTGGCGAGAGGCGTCCTGAGGCGCGGGCTGCTCGGTGCGGTCGTGGACTTGCCGCCAGCTGAGCAGGATGTGCTGGTTGGCCAGGCAGACCATGAGCGCCGTCAGAGGCGTTCGGGCCACGCGGCCGTGCGCGAGCCGGTTCAATCGGCGGACGCGCGTGCGGTGGCTTCGGCATGACAATCCCCCTGAGATCATCATGACCCCAGTTCAGCAGGGATCTTTGACTCCATTCAGGAACGCGGCATCAGGAGCTTGCATCTCAAGCCGCTTGAGGTTGCATAGTGAGCGTCGTGGACATGAACGAGTTTTATGCCATCGGAGATGTCGCCCGGCGGACCGGTCTGAGCGTCAGCGCCGTCCGGTACTACGCGGACGTCGGTGTCGTCACGCCGGCCGCCAGCACCCCGGCCGGCCACCGCCTGTACGACGTGTCGGCCATCGCCCGGCTGGAACTGGTCCGGACGCTACGGGAACTCGACGCCGGCCTGGACGAGATCCGGCGGGTGCTGGTCGGCGAGGCGACGCTGCGCGAGCTGGCCACCACCCACCTGGCCCTGCTGGCACGGCAGGAGGCACGGCTGCACAGCCGTCGCGCGGTATTGTCGGCCATCCTGCGACAGGACTCCACGGCCGAGCAGGTCACGCTGATGCACAAGCTTGTCGGCATGCCGGACGAGGAGCGCGACCGGCTGATCGACGAGTTCTGGACCGAGGTCTCCACCGGCTGGGAGCCACCGGAGCGGATGGTCGAGTGGTGGCGGGCGGCCCAGCCGGAGCTGCCCGAACATCCCACCGCGGCCCAGCTGGAGGCGTGGATCGAGCTGGCCGAGATGGTCCGGGACACCGAGGCCCGGCAGGCCGTGCGCCATGAGTTGTACGAGGTGTGCACCACCGGGGCCGGACCGCTGATGACCTCGTCGCCGATGCTGGACAGCCTGGAGGCGGCCACGCCGATCGGCCAGGCGGCGATGGACGCGGCGCGGGAGCAGGTGCCGCCGGACTCACCGCGAGGGCGGGAGATCGCCGACCGGTGGATCGGGTGGCTGACCGGTGTTTTCGCGACACCGGACAACCCTGGGATGCCGGACACGCCCGAGTTCCGGATTCAGACGGCCGACCACATGCTGGTGGGCGCGGAGTGGGACCGCACGCCGCCGGAGCCGGAGGGACCGCTCGACCGGTACATGGCACTGGTCACCGCCGTGAACAACGCGCCACCGGAGCGGTTCCCCTTCGAATGGCTGGCCGCGGCACTGCGCGCGTCCGCCCTACCGGCTCGCTGATTGATTCGCCCCGAAGAACACGACGACCACATCGGGCCCGGTGCCACCGCCGACATCACCGATCTTCCTAGACGAGTGGTTCCGAAGTCGTGGTGCTCCAGCAGCTCGCGGATCTGCCAGGCGTGCTCGTAGGGGGTCTTGGGCCGCTGCCCGTAATCGGCCGGACAGGCCGGATCCAGGTCCGACTGCTCCGCAACGAAGGTCACCGTGCCGGGTGGGACCGCCAGGGGGGTCCTCGGTCAGGAACACCCCGAGTGTCCTCCGCACCGTGCTCCACTGCACCGCCCACCCCGGCTTGGCGGCCGGGCGGCGCTTGTCGACCAGTGCGGCCAGTGCGGCCAGTGCGGCCAGCGCGGTCAGTGCGGCCAGTGCCGCGCGATCCGGGCGAAAGAACCGCTCCGGCTCCGCCGCCGAGGGATCGGGGGGGAACGGCCATGGCGGGCGCCCTGCTGGTCGGAGAGAAATTCGAATGGCATGGGCCAGGAACGTATGCCCGGTGAGCAGGGCAAACAGATGCCGTCACCGAACCGGTACGAAGATCACGGTTTCTGCGCAGCCTTTTCTGAGGCCGTCAGGCGGCTCATCGAGAGCCTGCGGAGCCGACGGCGGTTGCGGGCCACCTCACCGGGACAGTGGCTCCTCACATGGTTGCTAATTCGTATGAGTAACTGATATCAACTGAGGTGGGGAGCCGGTGAGATTGAAGCGGGCTCAATGGGATGACCTCGAGACTGAGAGACAGTGATGGCCAAGAGGACGCGAGCTCCCAGGCAGAGCGACATCGCGCGGCTCGCCGGCGTGACTCAGTCCACGGTCTCGCTCGTGCTCAATGGCCGCGCGGCGGCGGAGTCCATTCCGCAGGCGACGCAGGATCGCGTCCACGCGGCCGTCAAGGAGCTCCAGTACGTCCCGAACGTCGCGGCCACCTCGCTGCGCGGGGGGCGCAACGGCCTGATCGGAGTCCACACCTTCGAGCCGGTGTTCCCCGTGGCCTCCGACGACTACTACCACCCGTTCCTGGTGGGGATCGAAGAACAGGCCGTCGAGCTCAAGGTCGACCTCGTGCTGTTCGCGTCCACGCAGGGCGACGACGGGATCCGCAGGATCTACGCCAATGGGGCCAACCGGCTTCGTCTGGCCGACGGCGCGGTGATGCTGGGTATGGAGCAGAACGAGGAGGAACTGGTCCGCCTCGCCTCCGAACAGTACCCGTTCGTGTTCATCGGGCGACGAGACGGCGCGAGCGCGCAGCTCCCGTATGTGGCCCCCGATTACCACCAGGCGCTCGCCTTGGTCCTCGAGCCCCTCGCCGAGGCCGGCCACCGCCGCATCGCCTATCTCGGAGAGACCGCGCGCAGGAACCCGCAGGAGGCGCGCCATGAGAGCTTCCGTGCGCATGTCGCCCGTCTGGGCCTCGGCTCGGGCGACCCGCTCTTCATCGCGCCGGACGAGCTGAACGCCGAGGTTTTCCACGGGATCCTCCGCGAGGGCTCCACCGCGCTGTTGATCGAGAACCACGGCTCCGCGACGATACTGGCCGCCATCGCGCAGGCCGCCGGGCTCGACATTCCCCGCGACCTCTCGGTCGTGGTGCTCGACACCGTGCCCGACGTGTCGCCCGCGCACACCTGGAGCCAGATCCGGGTGCCGCGCCGCGCACTCGGTCGTCGCGCCATCTCCGTGCTCATGGAGCTGCTCGACGGGACCATCCCGAACACCTACCACGAGTTGCTCCCGGTCGAGCCGCCCTCGACGGCGACCATCACCAGCCCACACACGTCCCCCCCGGCCATCTCGACCTGAGCGGGCCGCACCCCCCCATCAAGACCGAATGGTTTTCTACTCATACGAAAAAGGAGGTCCGATGAAGGCTCATGCTCCACGGCGCGCCCAGCGCTGGGCCGGCGTCACCGCGCTGGCGGTCGGCGCGGTCCTGCTCGCCGGATGCACCTCAGCGCCGACCGACGACGCATCGCCGAGCGGCGACGGGTTCAAGGGGAAGACTCTGACCGTCTGGTTCCCCGGAACCAACCAGACCGAGATCGACCTCGTCACCGGACCGATCGCCAAGGCGTTCGAGGAGGAGACAGGCGCGAAGCTCGATGTCACCTTCGTCGACTGGGGCGACCTGTCCACGAAGCTGAACGCCGCGTTCGCCGCGGGGACCGCCCCGGACGTGTTCGGACACGGTCCGGCCGCGATCGCCGACTTCGTCGTCAACGACCGGCTCGAGCCCCTCGACGACTATCTTGCCAAGCTCGACTCGGCAGACCGAGAGGACATGGCCGCCGCCCTGCCGGGCGGACAGGTCGACGGCGTGCATTACCTGATGCCGCTGTCCATGCAGGGCAGCTTGATCGTGTACGACGCGGCCGACTTCACCGCCGCCGGGCTCGACCCCGACGCGCCGCCGAAGACATGGGAAGAAGTGCGCGCCGCCGCGGAGAAGCTCACGGTGCGTGACGGCGACACCATCACCCGCTCCGGGCTGCTGGTGCCCAGCCAGGCGATCGGCCGACAGCAGACGTTTGCCACACTGCTGGGATCGGCGCGGGGATCCCAGTTGAACGAGCAGGGCACCGAGGCCACGTTCAACTCCAAGCAGGGTGTCCAGGCGCTCGAGTTCTTCACCGATCTGTTCGCCGGTCCCGACGCGGTCTCGGCGAACCTCGGCGCGGACTACATCAACGCGCCCGCCGCGCAGCAGCCGATCGTTCTGGACACGGCGGCGATGGAGATCCAGTCGGCCAGCGGCGCGAACCAGATCGTCGCCGCAGCCCCCGACCTGGACCTTCGTGTGATGCCCGCCCTGCCCTTCGAAGGACAGGATGAGGGCTCCGCTCTGGGAGGATCGGGCCCCGGCCTGATGATCAACACCGACAGCAAGGTGAAGGACCTCGCGTGGGCATTCATCTCGTACATGCTCGGTCCTAAGGTCAGCGCCGAGTACACCCGGGGCATCGGCGCTGTTCCGGTACGCGCGTCCGCGGCTGAGACGGCCTACGTGAAGGACAACCCAGTGCTCCAGGCGTTCGTGGCGAACGCGCCGAACTTCACGCCCAACCCGAATGTTCCGGGCTGGGTGCAGGCGCGAGACACGCTGGACAAGCACCTCGAGCAGGCGCTGAACGGCGTCGTGCCCGCGCAGAACGCACTGGACCAGGCGAAGGTCGAGGTCGACAAGGTCCTCAAGCAGAGCCGGTAGGAGCCTCTCATCGTGTCGACCAGCACCCCCCGCACCACTTCGCCCCGCCCCGGACACCGTCG
Organism: Streptosporangium sp. H16; assembly: GCF_051918855.1. NCBI lineage: Bacteria > Bacillati > Actinomycetota > Actinomycetes > Streptosporangiales > Streptosporangiaceae > Streptosporangium > Streptosporangium sp. H16. The sequence continues at coordinate 17,986 of NZ_JBPXMD010000035.1, read as the reverse complement.
CTGGAATCGCATACAGCTCATCGGTCTGCTGTTCGTGCTTCCCGCGGTCCTGTACATCCTGATCTTCCAGATGATCCCGGTCGTCTACGGGTTCATTCTCAGCTTCACCGACTACAACCCCATCCGCCGGGGCGGCCCCGAGTTCACCGGCTTCGACAACTACGCCGAACTCATCAGCAATCCCGAGTTCGGCAACGCGCTGCTGGTCACCGGGCGGTATGTGCTGCAGGTCCTGCCGCTGACGGTCGTCATCGCCCTCGTTCTCGCGATGCTGGTGAACCGGCCGTTTCGCGGAGTCGGCCTTTTCCGCTCCGCGCTCTACCTTCCGCACATCGTCTCCCTGACCGTCGTGAGTCTGGTCTGGCTGTGGATGTACTCTCCGAACGGCCTGTTCAACGACATCCTCGCCACGTTCGGCCTTCCCCAGCAGAAGTGGCTGCTGGATGCCGACACAGCGCTCAACGCCGCCTCGGCCATGCGGATCTGGAAGGCGCTCGGCAGCAACATGGTCCTCCTGCTGGCCGGTTTGCAGTCCATCCCCCGCGACCTGTACGAGGCCGCCCGCGTCGATGGCGCCGGTCGCTGGAACACCTTCCGCTACGTCACGCTCCCAGGGCTGCGGCCGATGCTCGTCTACGTCGTGACGATGGACATCATCTTCCTCGCGCAGGGATTCGCCGAGATCTATGTCCTCACCAAGGGCGGGCCTCTGGGGTCGACCACGACCGTGAACTACCTGATCTACACCGAGGCGTTCCAGTACAACCAGCTCGGGTCGGCGTCGGCGATGGCGTTCGTGCTGTTCGCGTTCATCGTCGGGTTCTCTGTGCTCTCCGTCCGCTCGCTCGTTGGGAGACAGAAGTGACCGTCACTCGACCTATGGCGACCACGTCACGACGCACGACGAGGATCAAGGGCACGTCGCGCGTGCCGGCCATGCTCTTCCTCTACGTCTTGTCGTTCCTGATTGTCATGCCTTTCCTGTGGATGATCAGCCTGGCCTTCACGCCGAACAACGAAGCGTTCGGTTCCGTCTCGCTGATCCCCGCCAACCCCACACTGGAGAACTTCGGCACGGCGTGGACGGACGCCAACATCGTGCGGGCCATGCTCAACTCGACGATCGTCGCCGTCGCTGTCGTGGCATGCAACAGCGTCTTCTCGGTCCTCGCCGGCTACGCGTTCGCACTGATGCCGTTCCCCGGCAGCTTCGGCATCTTCGTCGGGATCGTCGCCACCACAGCGATCCCCGTCTCCGTGACTCTCATACCGCTGTTCCTGATGGCGCGCGGGATACCGCTGGCGGGCGGCAACGACATTCTCGGGCAAGGCGGCAGCGGGCTCCTCGACACCCTTGCCGGGGTCATGCTCCCGTACCTGATCCTGCCGATGAACATCTTCCTCGCTCGTCAGTACTTCAGCACGGCACCCCCTGAGCTCGCCGAGGCAGCACGCATCGACGGCGCCGGCGAGTGGCGAATCTTCCGCTCCATCTACCTGCCGCTGGCGAAGCCGCTGGTCGCCGTCGTCGCGATCTTCTCCTTCGTCGGCGTCTGGGACGACTTCCTCTGGCCGCTGGTGGTGACCAACACGGAGAGCTCCCAGACCGTGCAGCTGGCGCTGGCGCGATTCCTCGCCAGCGGCAACATCCAGTACGGCCCACTGATGGCCGGCGCGGTCATCTCGACCATCCCCGTCGTCGTCCTCTTCCTGTTCAACCAGCGCGCGTTCGTGGCCGGACTGGCCGACGGCAGCGTCAAGGGCTGACCGGCCCGACCTCTCGAAAGGAATCCTTTGCGCATTTCCGCCATCTCCACAGATCTCCTCGTCGTCGGCGGAGGGCTCGGAGGCGTCGCGGCGGCGCTCACCGCCGCGAAGCTCGGATGCCGGGTCGTCCTCGCCGAACGCTCGACGTGGCTGGGCGGACAGCTGTCCACGCAGGCTGTGCCGCCTGACGAGCACCAGTGGATCGAGACCTCCCTGACCTCGCCCAGCTATCGGGCGCTGCGGGAGGCGATCCGCGGTCACTACCGGCGCGCGTACCCGCTCACCGAGGACGCCGCCGGGATCGAGCATCTCAATCCCGGGATGGGCTTCGTCTCACGGGTCTGCCACGAACCACGCGTCGGGGCCCTGGCGGTGGAGGAGATCCTCTCGGCGCATATCGCATCCGGGGCGATCACCTTGCTGCGCGAGCACACCGCGGTCGACGTGCGCCGGGAGGGGCGACGGATCACGTCGGTGACGCTTCGCGCGCCGAACGGCGATCAAGTCGAGGTGCGCGCGACCCTGGTCGCCGATGCGACGGAGGAGGGCGACCTCATCGAGCCGGCCGGACTGCCGGTGGTCATCGGCGCGGAGGGGAAGGACGAGACCGGGGAGCTGCACGCCCCCGACGTCGCCGACGTCCACGACCAGCAGGCGGTCAGCTGGTGCGTCGCCCTGGAGTACCGCCCGGGGGAGGATCACACCATCCCCCGGCCCGATCGCTACGAGCACTGGCGCGACACCATCGACCCGCGCTGGCCCGCCTCCCAGCTGTCCTGGGAGGACGTGGTCCCCGACACCCTGCAGCCGCGGGTGCGCCCGTTGTTCGCGCAGTCCCCGCAAGAGGCGATCCACACGCGTGCGGACGATCTCTGGCAGTACCGGCGGATCCTCTCCAGGCAACTGCTGGACCCGGCCTTCACCGGCGGGGAGATCACCCTGGTCAACTGGCCGCAGATCGACTACTGGGAGCTGCCGCTGCACGGCGTGAGCCCGCAGGCCCGTGAGAAGGCGCTGGAGGGCGCACGTTCTCTCACCCGCAGCTTCGTGCACTGGATGCAGACCGAGGCGCCTCGCCACGACGGCGGGTTCGGCTACCCGGAGCTGCGTCCCCGCGGGGACGTCACGGGCACGGCCGACGGTCTCGCGAAGGAGGTGTACATCCGGGAGTCGCGGCGCATCCGCGCCCTGTTCACCGTCACCGAGGGACACATCGGCCGCGAGATGCGTGGTGCCGACGCGGGAAGCGCGATCTTCGCGGACAGCGTCGGCATCGGCTACTACCGCATCGACCTGCACCCCAGCACGTCGGGGCGCAACTACGTCGACATCGACTGCTTTCCCTTCCAGATCCCCCTCGGCGCGCTGATCGCGGCCGACGCCGACAACTTCGTCGCCGCGAACAAGAACATCGGCACCACCCACATCACCAACGGCGCATACCGGCTGCACCCGGTGGAGTGGTCGATCGGCGAAGCCGTCGGCGCCCTGGCCGCGCGCGTCGTGGAGACCGGTCTGGACCCGGCGCGGATCCGTGAGGACCCGCGGCAGCTGACGCAGCTGCAGCAGGTGCTCTCCGAGGATCTCGGGGTGTCCCTGGCCTGGCCGGAGCAGATCCGCACCGGCGGGGCTGCGTTCGACCGTGTCCCGATGCCGACTGATGACGCGGCGTCGGCTCCCGCGCTGCGCGCCGTCTTCGACCGCACCAACGGGATTGGGAGGAGCAAGAGATGAGACTGCGACGAACCGACGTGCGCGACGGCTGGACCCTCCTCCACCTGGAAGGAAGGGCGCCCGTCGGATTGGGTGGCGTGCGCGTCCCGGCCGAGGTCCCCGGCACCGTGCACACCGCGTTGCACGCCGCCGGCATCACCGAGGATCCCTACCTGGACGATCAGGAGTCCGCTCAGGCGTGGATCGGTCGGTCACGGTGGCGATACCGCACCGACTTCGATCTGGACGATCTCGGCCCCGGACTTGACCTCGTCTTCGACGGCATCGACACGGTTGCCACGGTTCGGCTGAACGGTCACGAGCTCGGCCGCTCCGAGAACATGCACCGCAGCTACCGGTACGACATCCGAGCCGCCGCGCGGCGCGGATCGAACGCCCTGGAGGTCGACCTCGAGTCGCCCGTCCGCGAGGCCGACCGCCGCTCGCTGGAGCTGGGATACCGGCCGCATGTGAACTCCCACCCGTTCAACGCGCTGCGCAAGATGGCATCCAGCTTCGGCTGGGACTGGGGAATCGACACGGCCAGCGTGGGCATCTGGCGTCCGGTGCGGGTGGAGCGGTGGACCGCGCGGCTGAGCGACGTGCGCCCCGTCGTCACCGTGGAGGGTTCGCTCGGGCTGCTTGCTTTGCACATCGATGTCGCCCGCACCGATCGCGATCGGCGCCTTGCCGTCTTGGTGACGATCGGGGGCCGAACGATCCGCGCCGATCTGGGTCGGGACACCGACCGGATCGTGGTCGACGCGGAGGTTCCCGACGTGCGGCTGTGGTGGCCTCGCGGGCACGGCGACCCCGCGCTCTACGACGTCACGGTCGCCCTGATCGATGTCAGCGACCCCGCATCCGAGGCGGTGCTCGATGAGCGCGACCAGCGCATCGGGTTCCGCACGGTTCACCTCGACACGACACCCGACGAGCACGGCACTCCGTTCACGGTCCGGATCAACGGTCGCCGCATCGAGGTCCGCGGTGCGAACTGGATCCCCGACGACGCGTTCCCGCACCGGGTCACCCGTGACCGCTACGCCGCACGCATCGGTCAGGCCACGTTCGCCGGGCTGAACCTGCTGCGCGTCTGGGGAGGTGGCATCTACGAGTCCGACGACTTCTACGATCTCTGCGACGAGCGGGGGATCCTCGTGATGCAGGACTTCCTGTTCGCGTGTGCCGCCTACGCCGAGGAGGAGCCGCTGCGCGGCGAGGTCGAGGCGGAAGCGCGTGAAGCGGTCACCCGCCTCGCCGGGCATCCGTCGCTGGTGATCCTCAACGGCAACAACGAGAACCTCTGGGGTCTTCACGAGTGGGGCTACCTCTCGCGGCTGGACGGCGCCACGTGGGGGGCGTGGTACTACCACGACCTCCTGCCCAGGATCGTCGAGGAACTCGCGCCGCACATCGGATACACCCCCGGAAGCCCGTTCACCCCCGCCGGCAGCGGGCTCGGCGACGACCCGGATCACAACGACCCGCGTCACGGCAGCATCCACATCTGGGATGTGTGGAACGAGAAGGACTACCTCCACTACCTCGACTACACGCCGAGGTTCGTCGCGGAGTTCGGCTGGCAGGCGCCACCGGCCTGGGCGACGCTGACGCGTGCCGTCTCCGATGACCCGCTCACGCCGGAGTCTCCGGGCATGGTCGTCCACCAGAAGGCCGTCAACGGCAACGACAAGCTCACCGACGGGCTGCTCCCGCACCTGCGGCTGCCGAACGACATGTCGGACTGGCACTGGGCGATGCAGCTCAATCAGGCGGCCGCGATCCGCACCGGGATCGGATGGTTCCGCTCCCGCGCGCCGATCTGCTCCGGCACCATCGTCTGGCAGCTCAACGACTGCTGGCCGGTGACCTCCTGGTCGGCCGTCGACGGTGACGGGCGCGCGAAGCCGATGCTCTATGCGCTGCGACACATCAACCGGGAACAGCTGGTCACGATCCAACCCGCTCCGGACGGTCTCGAGGCGGCGGTCCTCAACGACACCGACCGGCGATGGGACGGCGAGCTGCTGCTGGAACGCAGAGACTACGAGGGCGCGATCCTGGCAGAGGCCACCATCGCGGTCGCCGTCGGACCCCGCGGCGCGCAGCGCGTCCGGATCCCCGACGAGATCGGCACCGCCTCCTCCCCGGAACGAGAACTGGTCGTCGCGGCCCTCCACGGCGTCCGCGCCCTCTGGTTCTTCGCCGAGTACCGAGACAGCGCGCTCGCGTCGGCGTCGTTCCGCGCCGAGGTGAGCAGGATCCCGGAGGGATACGAGCTGACCGTCCAGGCCAGAACGCTGATCCGGGATCTCACCCTCCTCATCGACAAGGCCGATCCGGCGGGGTTCGTCGACGACGCCCTCGTCACGCTGCTGCCCGGGGAGCAGACCACGCTGCGGATCCACAGCACCGAGGAGCTGGACCTTGAGACCCTCAGCGCGCCCGACGTGCTCCGATCCGCGAACCAGCTCGTTCCGTCAGTCCAGGTGATGCCCCGACGAGCACAGGTAAGGGCGTAGCCCGCGCGGTCCCGGAGACCGTCCGGCACAACTTCGTAGAGCTCACTTCTATGCACGCCGATCCCCCAGGAGGTTGATCATGGAAGATCAGTCCGTTCCCTCAGTGTTTCGTCTGTCCCTCTCCCGTCGGCAGGCCCTCATCGGCATGGCCACGGGAACAGCGGTGTTCACCCTGGCGCTGAACACGGCAAGGCCCGCGCTCGCCGCGACATCCGAGATCGGCGGTCCGCTGGCCGATGTCACCGCGTTGCCACCCGGTGCCCCCGACCGCGGTCTCTTCGCCGCGGCCGAGCAACGACTGGCTCCGTATCTGGCCGTGCTCGCGCCCTTGGCGAACGGGGTGGAGGATGAGGACCCGAACACGTACGGGTTCATGAGGGGCGGGTTCTGGCGGTCGCCGGCCGAACCGTTCAACGCCCGGGTGCAGGAGAACGTCTTCACCCTGTCGTGGTTCCACGCGAACGCCCGGAGCTGGAACCCCTATGCCGGTGACCCCGCGCTGCTGGCGCGCCTGGACGCCGCCATCGGCCACTACCTCAAGCTGCAGAAGCCGCAGGGCTGCTGGCCGGAGTACTCCGCCGGAGAGCTGTCACGACCCGCGACGGGCTTCGCGCTCGGCTTCCTCACCGTCACGCTCGTGGAGCTCCAACGCACCGGCGCACTGCCCGAGACCCAGAGCAAGATCATCGCCGCCCTCCGCAAGGCCGCGGACTGGTTTCTGGACCCGGCCAACCCGCTGGTCTGGTCGAACCCGATCCCGTACACCAATCAGGTCGCAGGGGGCCTTCTGGGGATCGCGGAAGCACTGCCGTTGCTCGGCGATCCCACCCTGGCCACCCGTCTCAACGAGCGGATCGACGTGCTCGCCCGGGACGGACTGAGCCCCGTCGGCTATTTCTACGAGCAGAACGGGAACGACCTGGGGTACTCGCTCGGTGTCATGACGCCCGACCTGGCGGCGCTCTACGAGACCACCGGCTCGCCCGTCGTGAAGCGGATGCAGGAGACGTACTACGAGTGGATCCGGTACAACTTCGTGCGTGAACCCGACGGCGCCGGCTGGTTCTGCAACGTCGCGACGTCATCGCGCACCTCTCTCCACATCCTCGATGACGTGAAGGACGACAGCTACAAGGCGGACATCAACTCCCTGTGGACGCCCAGCATCCCCGTCTCGGCGGCCTTCACGACGGCTCAGGAGGACAAGGCGGCGCTGAGGGCGGAATGGGCGGCGTCGACCGAACCGGTGCCGCAGCCGCCGGCAGGCCAGGTCGATCCGCAGGTGGTGCGCCTCTCCACCTACCCCGAGAAATTCCCCACCCGTGCTGACAAGGATGCCGCGATCAGCACCATGCCCTACCTGACCTCCGACAGCTTCGTGGAGTTCCGGACCGATCCGCGCGGGCAGCAGTTCCTCTTCGTCCGAAAGCCCCCCTACTACTTCGGGGGCCTGTTCGGCATCCGTGCCACATCCCGGGTCCAGAGCGGGCTGAGTTTCCTCTGGCACCCGGATGCCGGCATGCTGCTCTACAGTACGAACAACTCCGTGGAAGGGTGCTGGGGCACGCATCGTTCCGCCCAGTTCACCAGCATCGACTCCAATGGGAACCTGCTCGCCCGATACTTCCGGGGCGATCCGGCCCAAAACGATGAACTTGCGCTCGACGAGGTGAGCTCAGCCGAGCATCTCGGCATCCGCTACACGACGCCGGACGGTCGACTCACGAAGGACGTCGATCTCCGCGCCGATGCCCTTCGCGTCAAGGTCACCGCGCTCCAGCACTCGACGGAGCGCATGCCTCTCGTGCTGCGCGGCGACGATCGTCTGACGCTGCTCGGTCCGGTGGAGACGGAGTGGACGCCGGGTGTCGACGTCACGGGCGAGGGCACGGGACTGCGCGTCCGGCGTGGTCGCACGGACATGGTCATCGAGTGGAACGCGACGCTGACGGCTCGGGTGGTGCCGAAGACGCAGACGTACTTCAAGGACGCCTCCCGGCGCCAGCACATGCTGCTCCTGCCGTTCGGCACCGAACTGGAGTACACGGTGCGCTTCGCGGACGTCACGGCGCTCGACGTGACGGCAGCGGTCACGTCACGCACGCGCGGCGGGAAGGTGCACTTGTCGGTGGCGGCGACGAACGACAACACCTTCCCGGTGGACGTGGCGATCGCCACCGTCTACGGCGACAAGACGTTCAGGAACGTGGTCCCCGGCAAGACCGTGAGAGCGTCGATCAACACGCGGCTGACCTCCGTCCCCGCAGGCGTGGCCACCGTCACCGCGACAGGCGTCGCGCACGGTGAGACCATCACCGCGACCAGGTCCGCCGACTACGGAGCGTTCCCGGCCGCCTCGTGACTCGCGGCCTCCTGACGCCCTCCATCGTCTCCATACGGATGCCTCCGGAATACGGCAGAAACGGGCCGCGCTCTTGATCACCGGTCGTTGAACTTCTGACTTCACGCTGGTTGGTGATGGTTCCGGAGGGGATGGGTGGCGTCGATCGCGGTACCGCGATGCGCGCCTGACGCCGGCACGAGAACTCCATGACCATGTGTGCTGTCGCCTGCGCGGCGCCCCTGGTGCTCCCATGTTGGTCGGGCTGCGCAGCGAAGATCCTTTTCCTCTTCTCTTCTCGCCGACGATCGGCACCGGCTGATCCTGGGAAACGATCTATCCCATTCCGGGAAGCGATCTTTAAGCGCCCGTTCCATCACAGGTCAGACCCACTCGTGAACACCCCACCAGGGGCCGTTCTTGAAACGGCTGGACTGAGGTTGACGGGATCCCGTCTGATCATCGCGATCAGGCGGGATCTTGTCGTTTCAGGGGCTTCCGAATCGGGTTCGTCCTGGTTTGGGAGCTGCGGAGCAGGGGCCCGGGAAGGCCCGGGTGATGTCAGGGCGCTGGTGGAGGCCGGAGTTCGCGTCGCTGGGCATGGCGATGCCGGCTCCGGGCCGGGTGTTGCGACACGGTGATCTGAAGTGCGGGTTATGGGACGGGTGGTGGCCCGTTCCGGCCCGTGGGCCGCGCGCCGACGCGACGCCGTACGGGATCTCCGACGCCGTGGAGTTCCGGCACCACGTCGTCATGGGGCTCCGATCCACCCTCGCCCGGTACCCGTCCGACCCCGCGGTGACCAAACTCGTCGACGAGCTCCGCGACGCCGGCCCCGAGGTCGCTGGAAGAGGACAAACAAGCCGTCATCGCCGGGCTGACCCTGCCCTGCGGCAACGGCCCCATGGAAGGCGCCAACACCAAGGTCCAGCTCCTGAAACGCCGGATGTACGGCCAAGCCGGCTTCCCCCTACTCCGACAGCGGATCATGCTCTCTTGGCAACGCTCTGTCACCACCGGATTCGTGCCAGAGCCGTTAACCTGACAGACCCGGTCCCGGGCACCGGTGAACGCCGATTGACCGGCGCGTCAATGTCATCGAACGTCTCCGGCGGGGACAACATGCGCCGTTACCCGGCTGGGAACGTGAACACGTTCCCAGCCGGGATCAACTCCAACACACGACCCACACCTCAGGCTTGGTCGCGACCATCCGGCAGTCGACCATGGCCCAAGGCCGAATTCCCGATTCCGGTCCGGAAAGGTCGGCAAAACCTTCCGGACACTCCTGCTCGCAGTGCGGGTCAGGTCACCAGCAGGCCACCGTCGAGGTACAGGTCGTGGGCGTTGATGCCGGTGTTGCGGAGCAGGAAGTCGGTGGCGTCGGCGACCTCGGCCATCGTGACCAGGCGTCCGATCGGCGTCCGGTCCGCATGCGGCGGGTTGGGCACATCGCGCCATTTTGGGCTGTTGCCGATCAGCCCCGGGTGCAGGGCGTTGACACGGTACGGGGCGATCTCGACCGCGAGGGTTCTGACGAGGCCGGTGATTCCTGCGTTGAAGGTCGTGACGATGGTCGAGCCGGGGTATGGACGTTCCTTGGCGAGCCCGCCGAAGAGCACGACGGAGGCGCCGGGGTTGAACCGGTCGCTCAATGCCCGGACGGTCTCGGCGTATCCGACGAGCTTCACGGTCACAGCCGTGACGGCATGGGTGATGTTGAACTGCGCCAGCGAGTTCGCCCCCTCGGGGATCGCTGTGATGACGAGGTTGTCGACGTCCGTCACACCGGCCAGGGAGGTGCTGATCGTCTCTGGCCGGGCGAGGTCAAGGGCCAGTCCTTGGGCGCCGTGGCCGATCCGCGCGGCGACGGTCTCGGCCCGTGCCTTGTCCCTGCTGGTGATGACGACCTCGTCGCCGCGTTCGGCGAAGTGCTGGGCGATGACGCTGCCCAGGCCGCCGGTGCCGCCGACGATGACAGTGCGGGTCATGAGGTGACCGTCCTTTCGCGAAGGCTGTCCAGGGTGGCTCGGGCCTGCTGGCGCATGACCGGGACGAGTTGGAGCACGGGTTGCGGCAGGTTCGCGGTGACCACGGCGAGTTCCGCGGGGGTGCCCACCTGCTCGAAGAAGCCGATGTTGAGGTGGGCGTTCACGGGCGGGGCCGAGGCGATCACCTTCTGGGAGAACGCGGCCCAGGCCAGATCGGACATGTGCGCCGCCAGCACCGGGAACAGCACCGGCTCTTCGTGATCGAGGTGCTCGTGTACCAGGTCACGCACGGCGGTCGCCGCCGCGGCCAGTGCCGGCCGGTCCGCATCGTCGCGCACAGGGGCGGCGGCGAGCGCGTCCAGCCCGGAGTCCAGGGCGTCGTGTTCCCGGTTGAGTGCGGTCAGGCCTGGGCCGGCCGCGGGGTCGGCTGCGATCAACTGCGGCCACAGCTCGTCGTCCTCGCTCTCATGGTGATGGCGCAGCGCCGCCACCAGGAAGTCGCGCAGTTCGCCCAGCATGGGCAGCGGGGCGCTGTCCCGCTGTGCGGCGTCGGCCAGCAGGGAGGTCGCCGCCCGATGCATCTTGTGCAGCAGTCGGGTCTCGGCGACGGCCGCCGGCTCCGGCGGTTTCATGCTCATGACAGGCTCCTTGTCGTCCTTAATGGCCACTTGGCCATTAAGGCTACAGTAGTACAGTGACGACATGCGGGAGCCTCCATGAATGAGCAGGAATCACCCGGGGAGCCACGGCGCAGGCGCCGCGACCCGGAGGGGCATCGAGCGGCCATCCTGGAGGCGGCCCGCCACACCTTCACCGAGCGTGGTTACGCCCGCACCACTCTCAGGGAGGTCGCGCGCCGGGCCGATGTCACCCACGGCCTGATCTCGCGCCACTTCGTCTCCAAGGAACGGCTTTTCCTCGCCGCGATGCCGGGCAACCGTGACCTGGAACAAGTGGCGGCCGGGGACCCGGCGACGCTGCCCGAGCGGATCGCCCACGGGTTCGTCCAGCGCATGGAGACCGACGCCGCCAACGACTCGCTCGTCGCCCTCATGCGTAGCGCCGCGACCGACGAGCAAACGGCAACCCGCCTCCTGGCCGCGATGCAGGAGCGGAGTGTCCGCGTCTACCGCTCGGTGCTCTCGCCCGACGCGTCGGGCGACCCCGGAGCCGACCTGGACGCTCGCGTGGCACTCGTGGGCTCGCAACTGATCGGAGTGACCTTCAGCCGGTACATCGCCCGTGCCGAACCGCTCGCCTCCATGCCATCCGAGCAGCTCACCGAGCACCTGGCGCGGACACTGCGGCACATTCTCTACGGCTGACAACGCGCGTGCCCGCTTCGGCGCGCGGTGTTCGGCGGCTTCCGCGACGTTGGTGAGGAGCATGGCGCGGGACAAGCGATGGACGGATACACTTACGATCTTGAATCCGCCGTACGGGCAGTGCGGCACTTGGCCCAGGCCCGCGTGTGCCCCGCATCAGCTCGTGACCGGGGCACACGCCTTTCCTGCCGTCGGTGCCCGCCTGGACGGCGACGACAAGGCAGCCGGACTGGCGTTCTCACCAGACGGCGTCGTCCTGGCCGTTGACGGCGAGGGGCGCACCACCACACGGTGGGACTTCGCCGCCATCGTGGCCTACCCCGCTGGGTACGCCTGCGCCGCGCTCGGCCACAGCCTCACCCGAGCGGAGTGGGCAGGGTATGCGCAAGGACGACGACCTTGCCGGACACGGCACCGGCGGCGACTTCCGCATGGAAGGCCGGGAGGTCCTTGAGCTGGATACGGCGGCTGATGTCGATGTGAAGTTCGCCTCGGTCGATCGCCTCCACGAGGCCGGCGAGCTGCTTGGCGTCGCTCCGGACGAAGACGTTGAGCCCGCGCACATGGCGTGCTTCGTCGCTCGGCGCCTGCATCCACACCGTGGTGTTGACCACGGTCCCGCCGGACCGCACGAGAGCGGCCTGGGCGGCGAGCTGCGAGGGCTCGATCGGTGCGAGGTTGAGCAAGAGGTCGACCGGCTGGGTCACCGCATCCACCACGTCGGTCGCGGTGTGGTCGAGGACCTCGTCGGCACCGGCGGCCCGGACCCGGTCCGCGCTGCGCGGGCTCGCCGTGGCGATGACGTACGCGCCGGCGTTCTTCGCCAGCTGAACCGCGTAGGCACCGACAGCGCCTCCGGCGCCGGTGATGAGCACGCGTTGCCCGGCGGTGAGCTCACCGAGTTCGAACAGCGCCTGCCATGCGGTCAGGCCCACCAGTGGCAGGGCCGCCGCGTCGGCGAGCGGCACGTTCGAAGGTGCGGCCGCCAGGATCTCGGCGGGCGCGATGACGTACTCAGCGGCTGCGCCGTCACCGATCATCGGGAGGAATCCGACGACCTCGTCACCGACCGCCACCGCATCGACGCCGTCACCGAGCGCGTCGACCGTTCCGGCGACGTCGATACCAGGCGTGTGCGGGAGCGTCACCGGGAACGGGCCCTGGAGACCACCGCTGCGGATACCGGCGTCGACCGGGTTGAACGACGTCGCCGCGACCCGGATGCGAACCTCACCGGCGCTGGGGACAGGCAGCGCCACGTCCTCGTAGCGCAGGACATCGGCGTCACCGTACTCGTGGAATCGCACTGCCTTCATGACGGACTTCTTTCTTCGAGAGAGTCGAAGTGCTTCGGATTCGAAGCACTTCGGTGAAATGAAGCTAGCACTGCTTCGAACTCGAAGCAACTATGATTGCGGCATGACCGAAGAAGCGTCCCCTTCGCCGCTCGATCCCGCCGAACTCGGCGCGTACTTCGCGCTGATCGAGGTGAGCAGCCTGCTGCGCCACACGGTGGAGCAGCAGCTGCGCGACGCCGGCGACCTCAGCTACGTCCAGTTCCAGCTCTTGGCCAGACTCGGGGACACGGCGGACGGCAGCCAGCGCATGACCGAGCTGGCAGACGGGGTCGTGTACAGCCGCAGCGGCCTGACCTACCAGGTGGGCCTGCTGGAGGAGGCCGGACTCGTCGCCCGCAGCCCGTCCGCGCAGGACGACCGGGGCGTGACGGTGACCATCACCGAGGCGGGACGGGACGTGCTCGCCAGGGTGTTCCCCGGTCACATCGACGTCCTGCGGCGACTCTTCCTCGAACCGCTCGCGCGCGCGGACATCGACAGCCTCGCTCGTGTCCTCACCGTCGTCCGCGATCACATGCGCTCCATCCCGCCCCGGTCGGCGAAGCCGCGCCGGAAGAGCGCCGCACGCCAGAGCCCCAATGGCGGCGGAGCCTGATCGCGCCCCGGCCCCGTCGCCGGGTCAACGAGCGCCGCGGGATCATCCGAGCAGGCGCGAGCGGCGGATTCTGGCGTCCGGGTCTACAGCGTCGGAGATCGCCGCGGACCGCTTCCGGACATCCGCCGGCAGCGCATCCGGCACGCCGGCCGCGCCCTCGACCCACGAGCCCGGCGTCGGCGATCGACCACACGGCTCGTGCCCGAGCGAACCCTGCTTCGATCCGTTCACGGGGGAACAGGTTGAGCGGTGCGACCGCGTGGTAGACGAAGTCGCCCGGCGGGGCCACAACGGCCCCGGTGCGCCTGATCGGTGCGCCCGCCGCGTGGCGGATCTCCATCATCACGATCGGGGCGTCGTCTGCCGCGGCTGTCGAGAGGAGCGCTTCGGCGATGACAGGGGTCGATGCGTCGAGCCACCGCGCGTCACCGATGGCCGGGGTCGCCGTGGGTGGATCGAGGTGGATTCGAGCAAGTCCCGCCGCGTCGGTTGGGCCCCAGCTGTCAGAGACAGGATCCGCTGCCGCCCGCGTCGCGTCGAGCAGCGGAGTCGCCGCGACGGGCCCGTCAGGATCGGCGATCGCGAGATGAACCGCGACCTTCCCGTGTAGTTCCTCCGGGAACGGGGGCAGAGGCGGCACGTGGAGCACCGCGATGTTGGAGGAAACGCTGCCGGCGACTGTTGCGATGGTGCTCGACCACGCTTCGACGAGTTTCGGTAGCGCGTCGGCATGCCACAGCAGTGCTCCGGCATGGAGGTCCGCCGCTGGGACGAGGTCGAACTCCAGCGTGTGAGCGATCCCGACTCCCCCGCTCCGTGGAAGGCCCAAATCGCCGCTCGATCGACCTCGTCGGTGGCGTCGTCCGCGGCGGTGCGGGAGCGACCGCCGCCGTCGACGTAGCGGACGGCACGAAGTGCTCCACTGGCGAGTCCATCGCGCCGGACAAGCCAACCGATACCGCCGCCGAAGGTGTGACCGGACACGGACACGCTCGGGGCTGAGCCGGCCAATCCGAGCAAGCCGTGCTGTTCGGCGGCGGCGTTCACCGCGGACCAGGTCGCGCCGGCCCCGACCACGGCGACGCGCGACTCGGGGTCGAACGACACGTCGGTGAGCCTCGACGTGTCGAGGAGGACCGCCCCCTCGCCCACCGGCGCGCCGGCTCCGTGGCCGGTCGCCTGCGGCACGATCTCGAGTGGCGTGCCCGACGACCGCGCAAGCGCAGCCACCTCATCGAGCGCGGGCGCGATGTCCTCCGGACGGGAGACGACTGCGACCCGCGCGGGTCGCTGCTTGATGGACGAGTTGTGAGGTCGGGTGGCGGCGGCGTAACCGTCTGAGTCCGCGTCAACGAGCATGCGCTCATCATGTGGGAATAGCGGAGGATTTCCTCCGCTTTAAATGTCACCTACTCAGATTGGATGACTCATGGCTCATCTTCAGCAGCCCATCGCCGTGATCGGTGCGACCGGACAGCAGGGCGGCAGCGTGGTGGATGCTCTGCTCGCGCAGAAGCAAGCGGTTCGCGCCCTGGTTCGCGACGCCGGAGCCGCGGGCGCACGTGCTCTCCGAGCCCGCGGCGTGGAGGTCGTCGTCGCCGACCAGGAGGACGGCGAATCGCTCCAGCGAGCACTCACCGAGGTCGCGGCACTGTTCTTCATGACGACGTTCGAGGGAGCAGACGGCACGGAGGGCGAGGCGCGCCGCGGTGTGACCGTCGCGGATGCCGCAGCACGCGCGGGCGTGCCGCACGTCGTGTACTCCTCGGTCGGCGGGGCGGAGCGAGCGACGGGGATCCCGCACTTCGAGAGCAAGTACCGGGTCGAACAGCGGCTTGGCGAGGTCGTACCGGCGAAGTTCGTCCGCCCGACGTTCTTCATGGAAAACCTGGCGCCGCAGCTCGCCGACGGCGGGAGTGGGGAACTGGTGCTTCGCCTGCCGGTCGCAGGTGACGTTCCGCTCCAGATGATCGCCGTTCGCGACCTCGGCGCCGCCGCCGCGCGTCTCTTGATCGCCCCTGATGTAATCGACGGTGACGCGGTCGAACTCGCCGGCGATGAGCTCACAATGGCTCAGGTGGCCGACCGGGTCGCATCCGAGCTCGGCCGACCGACGCGGTACGAAGGGCTGCCGATCGACGTGCTCCGTGATGACGAGGACATGCGCGCGATGTTCCAGTGGTTCACCACCGTCCCCGCCTACCAGGCCGACTTCGACGTCACGCGTCACCTCGTCCCCGACGTGCGCGCCTTCGCAGCATGGGTATCCGGCCAGGGCTCCGCGCGCCGGAACTGACGCGTCGAACTAACCGCGATCGGGTGCGATGCCGCGCAGGAACACCGCGCGCAGCTCGGCGGCCGCCTCGGCCCAGCCGGGCACGTTCGACATCGGCTGCGCGAGCATCGCCCCGAAACGCACCACGGTCCCCGCATTCACATCCGTGCGGACCGAACCGTCCTGATGGCCGCGATCGAGGATGGCGCCCATGATTTGCTGCATGCGTGCGCGCAGCTCCGCGGACTCGGTGCCCTCGGTCATGGGCGCTCCGTGGAGTGGAAGCACCAGTTCGTCTCGATGAGCGAAGGTTTGATGGAGGAACCGGCTGATCGAGTCATGACCGGTATCGCCGGACGTCAGCGCGTCCTCGGCCTCGGCCAAGATCAGACGATAGGCGCGGACCGCCATCGCCTCAAGCAGCGCCTCCCGGTTCGGGTAGCGACGGTAGAGCGTCCCGATCCCGACTCCCGCCTCAGCGGCGATCTGCTCCAGCGGAACGAACTTACCCTCGGCCAGCCCCGCACGCACAGCTGCGGCGATCAGTCGCTCAGCGTTCTCCGCCGCATCCTTCCGAAGCTTGCGCGTTCGCGTGGAGGTCATGAACAACACATCCTAGGCGAGCTGGAGTGTCTCATGCACGGCGGATCCGACGATCAAGGAGACGCCAGACGGCCGACACCGTGCGTGCTCCACCTGCTAAGCGACAGCTTCCATCGTGGCCTGCGCGAGCCGGTCGCGCCGCCGTCGAACTCCTACGTCAGCGATACGGCGTACGGCGGCTGTTCGCGGACGAGCAAGATCAGCGGCTGAACCCGCGACTGTCGGCCGAGATCGGGTGGCGAGCCGGTCGTTGGCCGCCTCGATCGACACGGGTGGGCGATCGACCGCGAGCGTGTTGAGACCCTTGATCGGCAGTGCGTCGGAGTGTCGGTGAACGGGCGCGGGCGGCAGCCCCTGGCCGGTCGTCGTCAAGGAAGGTCGCCGGCAGCGAAGATCCCGTCTCGGTGGTTGGTGATGTACGCATGGTGGGGCCCCTCCTCCTTCGCCGACGATGCCAAGGACCGGCACGCATGACAGGCGTAGAAGCGGCAGGTCCATGCCCAGGACTGGGATTGCTCCTGGCTCAGGGCCGGGCGGGTGGTGTCCGTTGAGGGTTCCGGGGGTGGAATCAGCGAAAAGTCAGTGGAATCAGCGAAAGGTCAGCGGACGTCTCCGGGGTGGATGGCTGCCACCGTGGCGAGGAGGCTGGCCGACAACTGGTCAGGCGGCAGGGTTGTCGAGGATGACGACGGGGGCGTCCTCCACATCCGGCAACTCGCTGTCCAGGCACATGCCGGTGGCCGCCTCGATGAAGGCGAACGCCGCACCGCGTTTGCCGCGGTAGTCCTCCGGGTCGAGAGCGTCGAGCATGGTGCGGAAGCCGGCCAGGATGCTCGGGTCACCGTTCTCCACCCTGTGTTCGGTGAAGATGAAGTCGCGCATCCGCGCCCTGATCTCGCCGCCGGCCGCGTAGAGGATCGTGTATCCCCCGTTGAAGTGCCAGGTCACCATCCACACGCGTGACTCCGTGCTGAGGGCGGTGAGGACGCGGTCGGACAGGCCGAAGCCGTAGGCGAGTTCGAGGAAGCCCCAGGTTCCTTCTCCCTCGGAGACGAGGAGGACGGGGCGGTCCTCCTCCCCGGCCTCTTCCCGGGGACACTCCATGACGCGCTGCTCGGGGGCGCGGCCTCCGTTCAGCCGTCGCAGGAGATCGTCCACCGTGATCTCTTCGTTGAGGGGTTGTACGACGGTCCAGGAGAGTCCGTCCTCCAGCCACTGATGCCGCTCGAAGAAATCGCGGTAATAGTCGATCACATGATCATTGTGGCGGAGGTCGAGCCGAAGGATGAAAGCCCGACTCCAGATAGCGGAATCGGGCTTTCTCGTCGTATCTCCGGTTAACTCCACCGGTCTTGTTCGGGCAGCCTCAACCACATGTCGGCCTGGCCGTTGGTCGATCGGGCGTCAGCCGGCCGGTGTCAATCCCCTGAAATCGTGGAGACGGTTTATGCCACAGCGGTCCCCAGCAGGGCCGATGAGGCGTGTCTCTTCTC
>NZ_JBPXMD010000034.1:0-78287 GCF_051918855.1 Streptosporangium sp. H16 | reverse complement strand
CCCTACGCAGGGTGGGCCGAGCGATAAGACCTGGAAGGACAGGGCACGCTCGCGCCCTGGCGGGCACTCCCGCGCGGGCCCTCCCCCCCGGTCTGAAGGCCGAAGCACTAAGAGCTGTTCGGTAGCGCCGCTCGGCCGAAATCCCCGGCCGAAGTCGGCTCGGCTGAATTCGGTCATACCCGTGGGTCCTCGGAAGCTTCACGACCGGGGCTCGCACCCGTTTCCGGGCGGCCGGGGCGGACAGCCGGAAACCGTGGCGGTTCATCACCTCCCCCAGCGGATTCTTCAGGGCGCTACGGCGTTTCCAGGTAGATGTCGAGCGCGGCCGCGCCCGCCAGCATCGCCAGGCCCCGCGCCGTCAGCCGGTCGTGCCACTCCCGCAGCGTCGCCTGCAGCGGCTCCGGCCCGCCCGCCGCCCGCACCCGCTCCAGCACCAGCGCGATCGGCTCCAGCCCGTACCCGCCGCGCCGCAGCTGGTGGGCCAGCAGCACGTCGCGCACGTCGGCGGAGGTGTAGACGCGGTAGCCGGTGTGCGGGTCGCGCCGGGGCGCGATCAGCCCGGCCCGCTCCCATTTGCGCAGTGTCGCGGGCCGGATGCCGAGCCTGCGCGCCAGCGGCCCGATGAACGTCGCCCCCGCCTCCGGTTCCGGCTCGCGCGGCGGCGCCAGGTCGCGCAGCGCCCGTTCCACGGCCTCCAGCGTGCGCCGGTCGTCGGCCAGCTGCGCGTGGCTCTCGTCGATCAGCCGCAGCGCCTCCTCGACCGCGCCGTCGTTCACGGCCCGCATGATCGCTCCTGCGGTCGCGTGGCCGTGCGCGGGGATCAGCGCCAGGAACGTCCGCAACGCCGCCGCGTGGCGCGGAGCGTAGGCGCGGTAGCCGTGCGCCGAGCGCTCGGCCGGCGGCAGGATCCCCGCCTCCTCGTAGTTGCGCACCGCCTGCGTGGACAGGCCGTGCTCGCGCGCCAGGTCGATGGGCCGCAACCGCATTTTGAAGGTTCTTCCTCGTCAGCAGCCGTGAATACCGCCAAAGTTTACACAAAGGGTTCAACGATACAGTCGAATACGTGACGATCTCGATCCGGGACGCCGCCCGTCCCTTCACCGGCGCCGCCCTCACCGCGCTCCTGTCCCCCGCCACCCGCCTGCTCGGCCTCGGCGAGCCCACCCACGGCGTCGAAGCCTTCCCCGAGCTGCGCAACGAGATCTTCCGCCACCTCGTCGAGCACGAGGGCTACCGCTCGATCACCATCGAGAGCGACTGCCTGATGGCCCTGGCCGCCGACGCGTACGTCACCGACGGCACAGGGACCCTCGACGACGCGGTGAGCCGCGGCCTCAGCCACGGCTCCGGCGCCTCACCCGCCAACCGCGAGCTCCTGCGCTGGATGCGCGCCTACAACGAGCGGCGTCCCCCGCACGAGCGGCTCCGCTTCTACGGCTTCGACGGCCCCCTGGAGATGACCGGTCCCGCCGGTCCCCGCACGGCCCTGACCGCGCTGCACGACTACCTCGCCGCCCACCTCGACCTGGCCTGGAGCCGCGAGAGCCTCGACGAGCTGCTCGGCCCCGAGGAGCGCTGGACCAACCCGGCCGCCCTGTGGACGGATCCCGCCCAGTCCGTCGGCCGCACCCCCGAGGCCGGGGAACTGCGCCTGATCACCGACGACCTGCGCGCGCTGCTCACCGCGCACGCCCCCCACCTGACGGCCGCCACCTCCCCCGGCGCCTGGTGGCGCGCCGGCCTGTACGCCCGCACCGCCGCCGGGCTCCTGCGCTACCACGCCGGCGTGGCCGACACCTCGCCCGACCGCGTCGGCTCGCTCATGCGCCTGCGCGACGCGATGATGGCCGACAACCTCGACGCCATCGTCGGCTTCGAGTCCCGTCGCGGCCCCACCCTCGCCTTCGCCCACAACCGTCACCTGCAGAGGGACAGGAGCCGCTGGCTGCTGCCGGAGGGCTGGGGCCCCCTGGCGGGCCGGACGCTGGAGTGGTGGAGCGCCGGGGCGATCGTGGACACACGCCTCGGCGACCGGTACGCCTTCGCCGCCACCGCCTTCGGCACCCGCGGCTCCGACGTCCCCCCTCCCGACACCCTCGAAGGGCTCCTGTCGTCCCTCCCCCACGACCGCGCCGTCGTCGATCCCGGCCTTCTCGCCGCGGCCCTCGACCGCGAGCCGGCGCCCCGCGTCCCGGCCGACCACACCTACTTCCCCCTCGACCCGGCCACCGCCGGCCGGACCGACGCCGTCATCTTCGTCAGGGAGATCTGAGCCGCCCACGGCGGCGACGCGGGCGGGAGGTCACGCGTCCGCGGCGACCCGGGCCGGGGGTCCTCGCCCCGGCGCCGACGTGACGATCACCGCGGGCGGCGGCACCGCCCGCACGGCGAAGGCGACGAGGTCACAGGTCCGGCGATCCCGAGGATTCCGCCGCCGGGATGCCGAGGGCGGCCAGGAACGCCGCGGCGGCGGGGGACGGCGGGAAGCGGCTCCAGACGAGGTGCTCCATGCGGGCGGGGGCGTCGCGAAGCCGCAGGATGGGCAGATCGGGAAGTTCGGGTGCGAAGGCGGCGGGCAGCAGCCCGATGCCCAGGCCCTGCCGGATCAGGCGGGCCATGAAGTCCATGTTCGTCACTTCGAAGGCGACCTCGCGCCGGACCCCGGCCGCCGCGAACGCCTCGTCCGACTGGGCCCGCGCGGCGGTGCCGGGGGGGAAGTCGACGAACGGCTCGTCCGACAGCCGGCGCAGGTCCACGCGTTCCCTGCCCGCCAGCGGGTGGCCGGGCGCCACCACGGCGACGAGGTCGCCGCGCGCCAGCTCGCGGCCGCGGACGCCGCTGGGGCGTGCGCCCACCGGCAGCCCGAGGAACGCGGCGTCCAGGCTGCCCTGCCGCACCCGCTCGACCAGTTCCTCGCTCGCGCCCGAGCGCAGGGTGATCCGCACCTGCCGGTGGCGCAGGTGGAAATGCTTCAGCACGGTTGGGAGGTCGACCGCCGCGACGGTGGGAATGGCGCCGATGGCGAGCCGGCCCCGGATCTCGCCGGCGGCGGCCGCCACCTCGGCGCGGGCCCGTTCGGCGGCGTCGAGAGCCTGGCGGGCGGCGGGCAGGAACGCCTCACCGGCGGGGGTCAGCCGGACGCGGCGGCTGGTGCGCTCGAACAGCTTGGCACCCAGCTCGCGTTCCAGGCGGGCGATCTGGTGACTCAGCGCGGACTGGACGACCAGGCACCGCTCGGCGGCGCGGGTGAAGTTGCTCGTCTCCGCGACGGCGACGACATAGCGCATCTGCTGGAGTTCCACGGATCAATCGTGATGCACGATCGGTCCGATGACAAGCATGTGTTGGACTCATCGATCGTTCGTTGCCCAAGCTGGGCGCATGACGACGAGACCTCGTACGGGCGGCGGCCTGTCGCACGGGCTGCTGCTGCTCATGTCGGTGGCGACCGGGCTGGCGGTCGCGGGAAACTACTTCGCGCAGCCGCTGCTCGACCTGATCGGCCGGGAGCTGGGGGTCGGGCCGTCGGCGGCGGCGCTGGTGGTGACGGCCGCGCAGGGCGGGTACGCGCTGGGGCTGGTCCTGCTGGTGCCGCTCGGCGACCTGGTGGAGCGGCGGCGGCTGGCGGTGTCGCTCTACGCGGCGACCGCGGTGTTCCTGCTGGTGTCGGCCACCGCGGCCAACGGCACGGTGCTCCTGGCCGGTACGGCCCTGACCGCGCTGACCTCGGTCGGAGCGCAGGTGGTGGTGCCGTTCGCGGCGACGCTGGCGGATCCGGCCGAGCGCGGCCGGGTGGTCGGCACGGTGATGACCGGGCTGATGCTCGGCCTGTTGCTGGCGCGGACCGCGTCCGGAGCGTTGTCCGAGCTGGGCGGCTGGCGGACGGTCTACTGGGTGAACGCGGCGCTGATGGCGCTGATGGCGGTGTCGCTGCGCGTCTTCCTGCCCCGGCTCGGCGAGGACGGCGGGCACCTGTCCTACGTCGGGCTGCTGCGCTCGACGGTCGCGATGTTCCGCCACGAGCCGCTGCTGCGGTGGCGGGCGGGTATCGGCGCGTTGAGCCTCGCCTCGTTCAGCGTGCTGTGGACGGCGCTGACCTTCCTGCTGGTGCGGTCACCGTACGGCTGGTCGGAGTCGGCCGTCGGCCTGTTCGGCCTGGCCGGTGTCGCGGGTGCGCTGACCGCCACGGTGGCGGGGCGGCTGGCCGACCGCGGGCGCGTCCAGCTCGTGACCGGCGCCGGGACGGTCCTGCTGTTGGCGTCATGGCCGGCGATCGCGGCGGGGGCGCACTCGCTGCTCTGGCTGCTCGCCGGCGTGATCGTGCTGGATCTGGCGCACCAGGCGGTGCTCAACAGCAGCCAGAACGTCCTCTACGCGATCCGGCCCGAGGCCCGTAACCGGATCAACTCCGCCTTCATGACCTCCCTGTTCCTCGGTGGCACGGTGGGCTCCGCGCTGACATCGGTGGTCTGGGTGCACGGCGGCTGGACCGGCGTGTGCGTCCTGGGCGCCACCCTCTCGGCCGGGACCGTCGTGCTCTGGGCCCTGGAGCGCGTCACCGCCGGCCGGGCGGCGGGCGGGTCCCCGGAGTCCCCGGTCCACCACGGCGACGCCCCGGCACCGGCTACTTCGGCCACTTCGGCCACTTCGGCCGGCTGATCCGAACAACCGGACCACGCGCGTCACCGTGTCCGCGACGGCGGAAGGCACGGGAGGCCGCGGGAGGCCGCGCGCCGGCCGGGTGACCGCCGCGGTACGCGGCCTGGTCCGCATCCCCATCACCACCGACAAAGGAGAACGAGCGTGTCGCGCACCGTACTGATCACCGGAGCCACCGGAACCGTGTCCACCGCGCTGATGAACGCGCTGCGGGGGGCCGAGGTGAACCTTCGTGCTCTCGTCCGCGACGAGTCCGCGGCGGGCGGCTCGCGCGAGCGGGGCGCCGAGGTCGCCGAGGTCGCCGAGGTCTTCGCCGGTGACCTCGACGACGCCCGGTCGCTACCGCCCGCCTTCGAGGGCGTGCAGGACCTGTGGCTGCTCACCCCGAACGGCCCGCGCGCCCCGGAGAACGCCATGAACGCCGTGTGGGCCGCGCGCCAGGCCGGTGTGGAGCGTGTCGTGCGCCTGTCCGTCGTCGGCGCGGCACACGACGCGCCGAACCGCAGCGGCAGGTTGCACGCGCTGTCGGACCGGGAGATCGAACGGTGCGGCATGCGCTGGACGATCCTGCGTCCCCACTGGTTCATGCAGAACCTGCTGAACGAGGCGGGCGACATCGCCGCCACCGGCACGTTCTCGCTGAACATGGCCTCGGCGCGGATCGGCATGATCGACGTACGCGACATCGCCGAGTGCGCCGCCCGCGTGCTTCTCGACGACCCCGACCGCCACCACGGCGAGACGTACACCCTCACCGGCCCGCGCTCGCTCACGTTCGACGAGGTCGCCGGTGAGCTGGGGCTCGCTCTCGGCAGGCCCGTCACGTACCTGCCGGTCGGCGACGACGCCAAGCGCAAGACGCTGCTCGGCCACGGCGTCCCGGAATGGATCGTCGACATGCTCGAGGAGTACGCGCGGGCGTATGTCTCCGGCTGGGGAGACTTCACCACCGACACGCTCGCCGGGCTTCTCGGCCGTCCCCCGCGTGACATCGCCGGCTTCGCCCGCGACCACGCCCCGGCGTTCACCGCGGCCGGCGACGGCTGAGATCGCGGCCCGCCGGTCAGGCCGGGACGTGGCGCGGGGCCTCGGCGTGGCGCAGGGCGTCGGCGTGGCGCAGCGCGGTTCGCGCGGTCTCCGGCCGGGCCGGCAGGAGCGGCAGCCGGACCGCGGCGGTGGGAATGACGCCGCGGGCGTGCAGGACCGCCTTGATCGCGGCGGGGTTGGGCTCGGCGAACAGCGCTCCGGACAGGGCCGAGAGGCGGTGCCCGAGAGGTCGCGCCCGGGCCACGTCGCCGGCCCGCCACGCCTCGACCAGCTCCACGAACCGCGCGGTGGCCACGTGCGCCGAGGCCATGATCGCGCCGTGTGCGCCGAGTGCGAGCAGCGGCGAGACGAACAGGTCGTCGCCCCCCAGCACCGCGAAGCCGTCCGGAAGATCGGCCATGAGCGCGACGGTGTCCTCGTCGATCCCGCCGACCGCGTACTTGACGCCTACCACACCGGGCAGGGCGGCCAGCCGTCGCACCGCGTCCGCCGACAGGCGCTGCCCGGTCCGGTACGGGACGTGATAGATGACCAGCGGTACCGGGCTGACCTCGGCGAGATGGCGGAAATGGGCCAGCACCCCGGCCTCGCCCGGGCGCGTGAACGGCGGGACCAGGCTCAGCGCCGCCACCGCCTCCGGCCGGTCCCGCAGCGCGTCCAGCGCCTGCGGGGTGGCGGCGCCCACCAGGAGGTGCGCGCCGCGTTCGGCGCAGACCCGGGCGGCGAGGTCCACCACGGCCCGCTGCTCCGGGCCGCTGAGCGCGGACGGCTCCGCGGTGGTGCCCAGCGCGACCACACCGGTCGCCCCGGCGTCCAGGATCCGGTGCGCGAGGGCCTCCAGCGCGTCGAGAGCCACGGCTCCGGCGTCGTCGAACGGGGTGATCAAGGGCACGTACAGGCCGGTGAGCGTCATGCGTCCAGGGTGCGCCGCCCGGATCGGCAAGGTCCAGTTCAGCTTTCTACGCACACCCGTAAGCTGAGCTGATGCTCGACGTCCGCCGACTGCGCCTGCTGTGCGACCTGGCGCGGCTGGGCACGATCGCCGCCGTGGCCAGGTCGCACACGTACACGCCTTCGGCCGTCTCCCAGCAGCTGGCCGCGCTGGAACGCGAGGCGGGCGTGCCGCTGCTGGAGCGGACCGGACGCCGGGTCGCCCTGACCCCGGCCGGTGTCGTCCTCGTGCGGCACGCCGAAACCGTCCTGGCCGCCCTCGAAGGCGCCGGCGCCGCGCTGGCCGCGGCCCGCGGCGAGCCGGCCGGTCCGCTGCGCATCGGCGCGTTCCCCACCGCCGTACGCACCCTTCTGCCGGCCGCGCTGGTCACGCTGGGCCTCGACCACCCCGCCCTCGAGCTGATGGTGACCGAGCTCGACCCGGTCGCCATGCCCGAGGCGCTGCGCGAACGGCGGCTGGACGTGGCCCTGGTGAACGACTACGACATCATGCCGGTCGAGCCCGGCCCCACGCTCGACGCGGTGCCGCTGCTGGAGGAGACGGTGTTCCTCGCCATGCCCTCCACCGGCACGGACCCCGGCCCCGACCCGGTCGGCGACGCCCGGCACGCCGCCTGGATCGTGGGCAGCCCCGGCACCGCCTGCCACGCCGTCGCGCTGCAGGTCTGCCGCACCGCCGGCTTCAGCCCGCTGGTGCGGCACCACGCCGACGACTTCGCCGCGGTGCTCGCGCTGGTGGCGGCCGGCCAGGGCGTCTCGCTTGTACCGCAGCTCGCCACGGCGCGGCCGCCGGCCGGGGTGCGCCTCGTCCCGCTCGCGACCCGCCGGCGAACCCGCGTCACCTACCGGAAGGGCGCGGCCGCCGATCCGGCCGTGGCCGCGTGCGTCACCGCCCTCCGCGCCTCCACCGAGGCCTACCTCGGCCGGTGAGCATCCCGGTGGCCGGCCGGCGTCACCGGCGGTGAACGCGATCGGTCACCTCGCCGGCGGCGCGCTACTCCCGCGGTGCGGGACAGCAGCCGTCAGGGCAGGCTTTCGCGGCCGGGCCGGTGGGGCCGGTGGAGGCAGTGAGGCCTGAGGGGCCGGCGGCCGGCGGGGCGGGGGTGCAGCAGGCGTCGCCGCGCCAGGCCTGGCGGCCTTCCCTGACCGCCACCGCGGCGATGGCCAGGGCGGCGATCGGGTCGGCCCAGGACCAGCCGAAGGCGCTGTTGAGCACCAGGCCGACCAGCAGCACCGCCGACAGGTAGGTGCACAGCAGGGTCTGCTTGGAGTCGGCCACCGCGGAGGCGGAGCCGAGCTCGCGGCCCGCGCGCCGCTGCGTGTAGGACAGGAACGGCATGATCAGCAGCGACAGGGCGGCGAGGACGAGACCGGGGGTGGAGTGCTCGGCTTCGCCTTCGCCGAGCAGGGCGCGTACGGCGTCGAAGCCGACGTAGGCGGCCAGCGCGAAGAAGGAGACCGCGATCACGCGCAGCGCGCTCCTCTCCCGCCGCTCGGGGTCGGCGGCGCTGAACTGCCAGGCGACCGCGGCGGCCGAGGCGACCTCGACGACGGAGTCCAGCCCGAACCCGATCAGCGCGGCCGAGGAGGCGACGGTCCCGGCCGTGATGGCCACGACCGCCTCGATCACGTTGTAGGTGATGGTCGCGGCCACCAGCAGCCGGATCCGCCGGGTCAGCAGGGCGCGACGGGCCGGGCCGGGGCCGAGCGCGGCGGTGACCATCAGCAGCAGCCCTTCTCGCTCGCGTCCGGGCAGGTGCCGTCGGCGGCGACGGCGACCACCGCGGTGCGCAGGTCGTCCAGCGCGTGCCCGAGCCGCACGTCGGCCAGCTCGTAACGGGTGCGGCGGCCGACCGGCACGGCGACCACCAGGCCGCAGTCGCGCAGGCAGGCCAGGTGGTTGGACAGCCGGGTGCGGGAGACGCCCAGCCGCTCCGCCAGGTCGGCGGGGTGGGCCGGAGCCTCGCGCAACGCGAGCAGGATCCGGCAGCGGATCGGGTCGGCCAGCGCCCTGCCGAACCGTGCGAGCACCTCGATCTCGGAAGCAATCGTCAGCATGTCCTCAGGGTACACAGAATCCTGAATTCAGGAATTCCTGTACATTCAGGAGGCGGGATGACGCTGTCGCCTCGGGCGAGCGGCCGGCCTGTCCCGTTTCGGATCAGCCGCTTCGGATCAGCCGCCGAAGAAGTCGCCCAGGGCCGCGGCGAGCGCGTCCGGGGCCTCCTCGGCCACGTGGTGGCCGGAGTCGATCCCGTGGCCACGCAGGTCGCCGGCCCAGTTCCGCCAGATTCTCAGCGGGTCGCCGTACAGATCTTCGAGGTCGTCGCGCAGGGACCACAGGGCCAGCACGGGGCACCGCAGCCGCACGCCGGCGGCCCGGTCGGCCTCCTCGTGGCGCAGGTCGACGGTGAGACCGGCCCGGTAGTCCTCCAGCATGGCCCGCACCACGTCGGGATTCCCGGTGGCCGCGCGGAACTCGTCGTGGTTCTCCCGGCCCATGCTCTCCGGGTCGCCGCGGTACCAGCTGCCGGGGTCGGCGTTGATGACGCGTTCCGGGACGTCCGGCTGCGCGAAGAAGAACCAGTGCCACCACTGCGTCGCGAACTTCGCGGTGATGCGGGACAGGTGCTCACTGATGGGCAGGCAGTCGACGAACGCCACCCGGGACACCGCGTCGGGATGATCCAGGGCGAGGCGGAACGCCACGGCGCCTCCCCGGTCGTGTCCGGCGAGAGCGAACCGGGTGTGCCCCAAGGAGCGCATCACCGCCACCATGTCGTTCGCGACGGCGCGCTTGGAGTGCCCGGAGTGGTCGGCGGTGGGCGCCGGGCCGCGCGAGCGGCCGTATCCCCGCAGGTCGGGGCAGACGACCGTGAAGCCGCGCTCGACCAGCCGCGGCGCGACGCGATGCCATGTCGCGGAGGTGCGGGGATGACCGTGCAGCAACAGCACCGGCGGCCCCTCCCCGCCGCGGCGGACGAAGATGGACGCGTCCTCGACCTCGATCGGTCCTGCCTCGAAACCTTCGAACATCGCCTCGGTGTCTCCCCGGTAGTGCTCGACGAGCATCACCCCGTGACGCTCGCAACGGCGTGAACCTACCGAGAAATCGATCTCTTACTCGTCCTGCGGGGAGGGATCTCGCCCGTACGGCGCCGGGACGAGGATCCGGCCCCTCTACGGCACGCGGAGTACCCGGAAGATGAGACGCAGCGCTGATGAGCGGGATGCAGCTCGTCCGTAAAGTCCTGATTTGCGGCTGATCGCAACGGGCGCCGGACGCTGCCCGCCGTCCCTCGCGGTGGCTCTCGCCACCATTTCAGCGCATACCCACACAGGAGGCATCCCCATGCTCGACACGCCTGTCACGACCCGGCGCCGGCACCTGCCGTCGCGTCTGGCGCCAACCGTCGAGGCCGTCAGCCACCAGCCGGACGGCGACTACGGGTTCCGCCTCGACAAGGGCGCCCGCACCAAGGTGACGGGGGACGCCTGGGCTCAGGCGCGCAGGGTCTTTGCGGGAACATGGCGCTACGACGCGTCCGACCCGCAGCCCCGCGTGAACTTTCTCACCACCCGGTACACCGACCCGGACGGCCAGGTCCGGACCGTTCGGACAGCGCAGCAGGGTCTCGTCACGTTCGCCCGCGGCGGCCGCAGGAACCTCGTGATGGCTCAGACCGGGAACAGATGCGACTGGACGCTGACCGCGCGCGGGAACACGGCCAGGCTCGAACCGGCCGTCCAGACCTGCCGGACCGCGCTGGGGACCACCACGCTCACGTTCTGGACAATCGCGAGCGACGGCGGGCACCAGGCGTCGGTCATGGCCGGCGTCGACGAACGCGGCGGGAACTTCGTGCTCAGCGTCGGCGGCCTGACGAAGCAGTGACCCGCCGGCACCGGTAGGCGACCAAGACGACATGCCCGAAAGGCCGGTGAGGCCGG
The DNA here is from genome assembly GCF_051918855.1 of Streptosporangium sp. H16. Classification (NCBI taxonomy): domain Bacteria; kingdom Bacillati; phylum Actinomycetota; class Actinomycetes; order Streptosporangiales; family Streptosporangiaceae; genus Streptosporangium; species Streptosporangium sp. H16. The sequence continues at coordinate 67,679 of NZ_JBPXMD010000034.1, read as the reverse complement.
CGAGCGCGGGCCGGTCGTGCGGACCATGGCCGGTCGCGGCCCGGCCGGTAAGCTTGGGATCCGTGTCGGCTCTCCGACGGGATGGGCACCATGGATGAGCGGTTGACCGTCGTGATCGGGTATCCGCAGTCGGAGTTGCTGGACATCGCCTCGGTGACCACGCCGCTCCACATGGCCAACCAGCTGGGGGCGGCTCCCCCCTACCGGATACGCCTTGCCACCTCGGGCGGCAGGTCGTTGCCCTGCGACTCGGGTTTGACGCTGGAGAGCCAGGAAGCCCTCGAACGCGTCACCGGCCCGCTCGACACCCTGGTCGTCTCCGGCGGGGTCGGCCACGAGGCCGCCGCGGGCAATCCCGTGCTCCTGGCACACATACGCCGGCTGGCCGCGGTCAGCCGCCGGGTGGCGTCGGTGTGCACGGGCGCGACCCTGCTGGCCGCCGCCGGGCTGCTGGACGGGCGGCGCGCCACCACGCACTGGAGGTACGCGGGAACGCTCGCCGCCCACCACCCCAACGTCACCGTCGACCCGGGACCGCTCTACATCCGCGAGGGGCGCGTGTCGACCGCGGCCGGCGTCACCAGCGCCCTGGATCTGACGCTCGCCTTCGTCGAGGAGGACCACGGCCCTCGCCTGGCCCGCATCGTGGCGCGTGCCCTGGTGACCTACCTGCAGCGGCCGGGCGACCAGGCGCAGATCAGCATGTTCGTGGGCGCGCCGCCACCGGAGCATCCGCTGATCCGGCAGGTGGTCGACCACATCGTCAGCAACCTCGACGGTGATCTGAGCCCCGCGACGCTGGCCGCCCAGCTGAACGTGAGTGAGCGTCACCTGACCCGGCTCAGCCTGGAGCACCTGGGCAAGACGCCCGGTCGCTTCATCAGGCACGCGCGCACGCAGGCGGCCGAGCGGCTCCTCGTCTCGTCGTCGCTCTCGGTGGCGGACATCGCGACCCGCTGCGGGTTCGGCTCCACCGAGAGCCTTCGACAGTCGTTCGTCACCGAGTTCGGCGTCTCCCCCGCCCGCTACCGCCAGGCCCGGGCCAAGGGCTCCGGCTGAGGATCCCGGGACGGGGTGCGGGCCCGCCTCGACCGCGGTCGATCCCCTCCGGCGGTCCGTACGGCACCGGAGGGGGCGGAGGGCTCGCCCGCCGACCGCGGGTGGACGCCTGTTCCGGGCGTTAGGAACCTCCCGTCGCCGCCGGCCGCCGCTTCGGCGGTCCGCTGGGCAGCTCCCCCGTCTCCTTGAGCTGCCGCATGCTCGGGCTGTCGGACCTGCTGACCTTGCGGCGGTAGACGGGGGTCCGGGGATCGGGCATCAGCCCCTGGAGGGTGAACATGGCGCGCATCCCGAGTTTGACCAGCAGCTGCCCCAGCGGGTGGGGGTCCTCCAGCTGCTGCACCCTGCGCATGTTCTCGGGGATGACGGTGAGCATGAGGGTGCGGCCCACGCCCCGCAGGGGGCGGGGGAACCAGCGTTCGCAGAACTGCCGGATGAAGGCGTCGCTCGCCGTGTGGCCGTTCCTGGTTCTGGGCCACTGGCGGGCGTCGTACTCGTCGGCGAAGTTCACCATCTGGTAGAAGTCCTCGGGAAAGTCCCTGACCGCCGCGCCGCCCTCGACGGTGACGTGCTCGGACAGGGCCCGGGCCCAGTTGTGGTAGGCGACCTGAACGTGCTCGGGGTATCCGGGCAGCCCGCACAGCTGCTGCAGGCGATGGGGCAGGACGGCCAGCAGGCACAGGCCTTGCACGTAGTCCTCGTTGTGGGCGAACGCGCCCGGTATCCCTTTCGCGACCGCCCCGTGGATCCGGTTGAGCAGGTCCATCGACCGTTTCACCGGCTCGCTGTCCGGCGGGTACAGGTACCACGTCCACAGGAAGTACGCGCTGTCCTCGAAGCGCCGCTGCGGCTGGTGGACGACCTTGCCGCCGAAGATGAGCGCGTCACCGCCGTGGGTCGGCATGGTCACGTCCATGAAGTTGACCACGTACCCGATGTTGAGCAGGAACTCATTGAGCCGGAAGACCGCCGTCAGCCGCACGATCTCGTGGTAGTCGGTCTTCGGGTCCAGCCGGTCGATGTGCCGGTCGAGCCACTTGTAGCCGCGCGGCCTGGGCAGGGCTTTCACTCTCCCACCGCCTTGGGCCTGGCGAGCGGCGCGACCAGGGCGTCGAACCGGTCGTGGAGCGCGTTGTACTCGCGGGTGAGCAGCTCCAGCCGGTGCCGGAGGTGTCCGACCTCCCGGAAGAGCCCGGAAACGATCAGGTCCGTCTCCGGGACGCCGTCCGGCGTCGTTCGCCGGCCGGTGCGCGCGGCACCGTTGAGTTCCGCCGTCCGGTTCAGCACCTCCTGCACCCGCTGCTGCAGGGCCGGGCTGGGCTCCAGGCCGAGCTCACGCGACAGTCGCGCGCGCAGCCTCTCGTAGACCGCCAGCGCCTCCGGCTGCCTGCCGCTGCGGTACAGCGCGACCATCAGCAGGTCGTGGAACCGCTCGCGGAAGGGGTGCTCGCCGACGAGCGCCTCCAGCTCACCGATGATCTCGGCGTGCCGGGCGGTGCGCAGGCCCGCGTCGTACAGGGCCTCCAGTACGGCCAGCCGCTTCTCTTCGAGCTGGATCGCGAAGGTGGCACAGATGTCGCCGCAGATGGCGTCCTCGAGCGCGGGACCGCGCCACAGGGCCAGCGACTGGCGCAGCAGGGCGACGGCACGGCCGGGGTTCATCGCGACGATGGCCCTGCCTTCGTCGGCGAGCTCGGTGAACCGGTCCACGTCGGTGGCCTGCCGCCCCGGCCGCATCACGTATCCGGAATCCTGGGTGAGGATCACCCAGTCGGTGCCGTCCCCCGTCTTCGGCACGTCCATGAGGCGGCGGAGCCGGGCGATCGTCGCCTGGAGCGAGTTGACCGCGGTGGCCGGCGGGTTCGCGCCCCACAGTTCGTTGATGAGGCGGTCCACCGGCAGAACGTGTCCCGCCCTGATGACCAGCGTCGCCAGCAATGCGCGCTGCTTCCGCCCTGGCGGGACGAAGCGGCGATGTCGTTTGTCGTCACAGATCTCTACCGGGCCTAAAATGCGAAACTGCATCTCTTGCCACTCTCTGAAAGAGTTCGGACGTTCCCCGTTGGTTTTCGTGCCGGTCGGCACGAAGGATTCTTCGTCGTTCCTTGCAGTGAAGACGGTAGTCACCACGGCTCTGGATTGCACGCCGAGACTTCGATCGATGACCATTCCTCCAGCCCCGCTCCAGGTAAATCGGCGTGAGCTGGACGGATACCGCGATCTCCGACGCCTGCTCACGTTTACCGGGCCCGTGTCATCACCCGCCCACCCGACGAGATGAGCACACGCGCCACCCTACCGGCCAAAACTTACTCGCGACCTGACATCCCGTAAGAGCAGGCCCCTGGAAGGCATTTCTAAATATCGACGAAAATGCCGGTTCCGGAGACGATCACTTGCCACCGGAAATCACTTGCTCATATTTTCCTTTCCCTGTTTCCGGCATCGGCAAAGGATTTCTGGATACGGATGAAGGGCCACCCTCCGTCACCGGGAGAGGCCGGCGACGAGCATTTCCGAGAAACTCGGCCTCGGCCTGGAAAAACCTGGGCCGAGCTGGGTGCCGGCGCGTGGGGCTCCGGCGAATCCCAGGCCCGTCCCGAGCCGGCGCATTCTCGCCACGGGCAACGGATCAGGGGTTTCGGCGTGCTCGTTCACGAAAATCCCCCCTACCTCCCTAACGATCGGTCCACGGCCGGGGTGATTGGGTTTCCCCGTCTTTCACGGCCCTCGCCGGTTTGATCTGACCTCGCTCGCGATTCGCCGGTACGAAGGCACCGGACGCCCCGGGCGATTCCCGTCCGGCGGGGCGCTCCCCGTACGGCACGCGCACCCGGCGAGGGCCGGGAACCCGTCGGGGGCGGCCGTTCACGGACGCCGCCCGGCCCGCCGGCATCGGGTCCGCCAGCCTACACGTCCAGGGTGACGCCGTAGGAGTCGAGCCAGGTGTTCATCTGCAGCGTGTTGTCCAGCAGGTTGCGCTCCATGCGCCCGCCGGGGCCCTTGCCGTCCGCCCTGAGCCGCGCCTTCTCCTTGTCGAGCAGGGGATACAGCGGCGAGTCCGGGTCGGCGAGCACCCGGCCCAGCTCCTCGTTGGCGGCCTGGTCGTAGGCGGGGTTCTGGGTGGAGGGGTACGGGCTCTTGCGGCGGTCGAGGACCGACCTCGGCAGCAGGTCCGCGGTGGCGGCCCGCAGCAGGCTCTTCTCCCGTCCGTCGTGCGTCTTCATCGCCCAGGGGACGTTGAAGACGTACTCGACGAGGCGATGGTCGCAGAACGGGACGCGCACCTCCAGGCCGCAGGCCATGCTGGTGCGGTCCTTGCGGTCCAGCATGAGCTGGAGGAAGCGGGAGAGGTGAAGGTGGCTGATCTCGCGCATCCGGCGCTCCAGGCCGGTCTCGCCCTCCAGGCGGGGCACCTCGGCGAGGGCCTCGTGGTAGCGATCCGCGAGGTAGTTCTGCAGGTCGAGCTTCTGGAGCAGCCCGAGGTCGAACAGCGCGGTGTGGTCCATGGACCCGTACGCGGCCCACGGGAAGATGGGGGCGTTGATCACGTTCGGGTCGTGGAACCAGATGTATCCGCCGAACAGCTCGTCGGCCGACTCCCCGGAGATCGCGACCGTGGAGTGCGCGCTGATCGCCTTGAACAGCAGGTACAGCGAGGCGTCCATGTCGCTCAGGCCGATCGGCACGTCGCGCGAGTTCAGCACGGCCCGCCGTACCGACGGGTCGGCGAGCCGCGCGGCGTCCAGCTCGATGTCGGTGTGCTCGGAGCCGACGTGGCGGGCGACCTCGGCCACGAACGGCGCGTCGAGCGTGCCGCGCATGTCGTCCGCCGTGAAGCCCTCCCCCTGGCCGACGAAGTCGACCGCGAAGGAGCGCACGAGCTCCCCCCGGGCGGCGAGCTTCCCGGCCGCCAGGGCGGTCAGCACGCTGGAGTCCAGACCGCCCGACAGCAGGACGCACAGCGGGACGTCGGAGACGAGCTGGCGCTCGACGATGTCCTCCAGCAGCCCTCGCACGGTCTCCACGGTGGTCTGGAGGTCGTCGGTGTGCGGGCGTGCCTCCAGCCTCCAGTAGCGCCTGGAGGTCAGGCCGTTCCTGCCGACCTTGACCACCTGGCCGGGGAGCACCTCGAGCATGCCCTGGTAGACCGTCCGGCCGGGAATCCTGGTGAAGGTCAGCACCTCGCGCAGCCCGTCGATGTCCATGCCGCGCCGCACGAGCGGGTTGGCCAGCAGGGCTTTGGGTTCCGAGCCGAAGAGCACGCCCGCCGGGGTGGGGTGGTAGTACAGCGGCTTGATCCCCAGGCGGTCGCGGACGAGCACGAGTTCCTGACGCTCCGCGTCCCACACGCCGAAGGCGAACATGCCGTTGAGGTGGTCGGCGCAGTTCTCACCCCACTCCAGGTAGGCGGCGAGCACCACCTCGGTGTCGCTCGCCGTGTGGAAGCGGTGTCCCCTGGCCCTCAGTTCCTCGCGCAGCTCGCGGTAGTTGTATACCTCGCCCGAGTAGGTCAGGACGGCCACCGCACGGCCGTCCCGCTCGGCCTTCATGGGCTGGGCGCCGCCCTCGATGTCGATGACCGCGAGCCGGCGGTGCCCGATGCCCGCGTGGGTGTCGGCCCACACGCCCGCGTCGTCCGGCCCCCGGCAGGCCATGGTCTCGGTCATCGCGCGCAGCAGGTCTCGTTCCCTCGTGAGGTCACGGTCGAAATCCACCCATCCGGTTATGCCACACATACCGGGTCCTCCTTCTGGTGAGCGGTTGAGGCAGGCGCCTACCGGCCGAAACCGACAGGAAGCTTGTACGGCCCGCGGAAGGTCGGCATGACCGACCGTTCGATCTTGTCGGTCCGCAGCCGGGGCGCGGGAACGCGCTCGATGAACGCCTGGACGGCCACGTCGTGGACGAGCTGCCCCAGGCGTGCCCCGAGGCAGTAGTGGGCGCCGTGACCGAAGGCGATGTGCCTGACCCCCGTCCGGTCCAGATCCAGCCGGTCGGGGTCGGCGAACTGCGCCGGATCGCGATGGGCCGCCCCGATCCAGACGTAGACCTCCTGCCCCGGGCCCATCTCGTGGCCGCCGAGCTCGAAGGGTTCGCGCACCCGCCGCTTGGTGAGCTGGATGGAGGCGTCGTAGCGCATGAACTCGGCGGTGGCCGCGGGCACCGCGCCGGGATCCGCCCGCAGCCGGTCGTACACGTCGGGGTCGCGCAGCAGGTGGAGCAGGGTGTTGCCGATCTGGTGCGCCGTGCTGATCTGGCCGGCGGTGAGCAGGAAGGCGAGGTTGCCGTTCAGCTCCTCCGCGTCGGCGAATCCGCCGTCCGTGTAGTGGTCGGCCAGGGTCTGCAGCAGGTCCTGGCGCCTGCCCGCCGCTCCCTTCCCCGGCCGTTCCGCGACGTGCCCGGCGAAGAAGCGGAGGTATTCGACGACCCCACCGAGCAGTTTGTCGTGGTGCGTACGGCTCAGCGGCCCGTCGTCGATGAGCAGCCCCAGGCTCAGCATCCAGGACAGGTAACGCTCGTCGAAGGCGGGGATGCCCAGCACGCCGGCGAGGCTGACGGCCGGGAGCGCGAAGGCGAAGCGGTCCATCGCGTCCAGCTCGCCCGACTCACCGGCCACGGCCGCCTTCAGCAGGTAGTGGGTGAGCCTGACCACGTCCTCGCGCATCTCGTCGACGCGGCGCCGCAGGAAGGGCCGGGTGAGGTGCTGCCGCAGCCGGGTGTGCTCCGGCGCGTCGCTGACGACGATCTGCTGGTCGATCGCGCGCTGCGCCGAGGCGAGCTCCGGGTCGGCGGGGAGCCGGTCCCGGCCCCAGTGCGGCCGCCTGGCCGACAGTCGGTGGTCCATGAGCGCGGTCTGGGCGGCGGCGTAACCGGTGACCATCCAGGCCCCGTCGTCGCCCATCTCGTCGTCCCAGTAGACCGGATCGACCTCGCGCACCCGCCGGTACAGCGGATACGGGTCGTCTATGTGCTCCTGGCGGTAGATGTCCGCCATCGTGATCTTCATCGGGATCGTGCCCTCTCTCCCCGTCAGGCGCCGAGTTCCGGTTCGCGCAGTGTCAGAACCACCCGCGCCGTGCCACTGTCGACGGCGTGCCACTCCCGCCCGCCGGGCAGGCCGACGACGAGGCCGGCCGACGAGGCGTCGGCGTGCAGGGCGACGCGGCCGATCCGCAACCGCCGCCCCGGGCCCGTCACGACGGCCCGGACGATGTTCTCCACCGCGGCGACGGGCAGCCTGTTCCCCGGCACCAGGTCGGCGATCCACAGGTCGGCCGGCGGGCAGGGCGGTACCTCCGCGCTCAGCGTGCCGTCGCGATCGCGCCGCCACCCGCCCGCCGCGATGAGCACGCCCCGCCAGTCCAGGCCCCGCGGGTGCCCGCCCTCCACGGGCCCCGCCGTCGCGGCCGTCGCGGCCGTCGCGTGGCCGGTCACGGGCACGGAGGGCACGCTCCGCGCGTCGTACCCCGCCGGGTCGTATCCCACGAGCATCCGCGCCACCACCGCGCCGTCGCCCGGCCTGCGGAAGACCACCGAGGTGCTCCAGCGGCCCTCGGTCTCCGCACCGGCGCACTCCCGGTCCAGGACCAGCTCGCCGCCGTCCGCCGCCAGACCCGACAGGTCGATCCGGACGTCGCGCAGCTCGCACGGGACGAGCACCGGTCCCTGCTCGGGCACCGTCCACTCCGCCGAGCGCAGCGCGTTCTCCATCAGCAGGCTCACCGGGAGCGCCGGCCTGCCGTCGACGAGGAAGTCGCCGAGGGCGGGCACCGCGTCACCGTCCAGCCGCAGCCGCGCGACCAGCCGCGCGGGCGGGCGGTAGCCGGTCGGCCGCCCAAGATGGAAGATCCTCGCGTAGGCGAGGTCGAACCCGGGGAGCGGTTGCTCGATCATGAACTGGCCGGCCTGGACGGGGCGCAGCTCCCTGCCGAGCCGCCCCAGGAACGTCACCTCGCCGGAGGAGGACAGCAGCTCGCGGCACCACAGATCCAGTCCCTGGGCGGGATCCAGCGCCGTCATGTACCGCAGCGCGGCGTCCACGTTCGTCGAGGCGCTCAGTTGCTGCCACAGGGGCCAGCACGTGGTGAGCACCCGGAACCCACCGGCCCGCCGGGCCCACAGGCCCAGGCGCGCCAGCGCCTCGTTGCCCGCCGCGTAGTCCAGCTCGCCCACCATGCCGCCCAGCCGGCCCGTGAGGGATCCGGCGTTGCAGAAGAAGGCGAGGTCACGGTCGCGGACGGCGTCGAACACGCGGAGGAACCCGGTGATCTTCACCGAGACGCCCGCGAGGAAGTCCCTGTCGGTCTTGGCGGGCAGCCTGGCGGGGCGGTCCACGCCCGCGATGTACACCACGCCCGTCAGCCGCGGGCCCAGCGAGTCCACCAGGGCGGACACCGCGGCGGGGTCGCCGAGGTCGCAGGCCTCGTACCTGACGCGCAGCCCCTCCTCGGCGGCCGCCCGCAGGTTACGCGCCAGCTCCCGCAGCCGGGCCAGCCGGTGCAGCCGCCTCCTGGTCTCGCGGAGCGTGCCGTCGCGCGCGGCCCGGCGCATCAGGTCGTGACGGTGGTCGTCGAATCCCGCGGGATCGAGGCGCAGCCACTCCTCCGTTCCCTCGGGCGCGGCGCGGCGCCCGGTGACCACGACCTCGCAGCCGTGCCGCCTGGCGAGCTCGGTGGCCAGCGCGTAGCCGATGCCGACCCCGCCTCCGCAGACCAGGACGACGTCCCGCGGGCCCGGTGCCGTGGTGGCGGGCGGCGCCTCGCGAACGCGCGGCGCGAGCGTGTGGCGTACGCCGTCGACGTAGCCGACCTCGCAGAGCCCCCACCGGTACAGTTCCCGGGCCACGATGTCCGGAAGGTCGGGCTGCTTCGGGTCGGCGACGTCGACGACCCGCGCGTTGACGTTGGGGATCTCCCGGTGGAGTGTCTTGGCCAGGCCCGCCCAGATCCCGCCCAGCGGCTGGTGGGCGGCCGTCTCGCCGTACCCCATGTGACCGCCCTGGTAAGTCACGGCCAGATAGCCCAGGCGGCGGCTGTCGCTCTCCCCGGCCCAGTCGTCGTAGCAGTGCCGGAGCACCGCCAGCGTGCGGGTGAGCGGTTTCTCCCAGCTCGCCGCGTCGGTGGGGACGAACGGGTCGGCCAGCGTCAGGTCCACGACGGCGTCCGGCACGCCGGGGTCGCCCGGCTGCCAGGGGATCGCGCCGAACCCGGCGAGCTCGGCCGTGACCCGCTCGGCCGTGCCGTCCAGGCCGCCGATGACCGCGATCCGGCGGCCCGCCAGGTGCCGCGGCCCGCACGGCGGAAGCGGCGGGGCGGGGGCCGGTTCCCAGACGTAGCGGTGGACGGGTGTGGTCCGCGTCACGAGCCTCACGCACCCCTCTTGACGAGCCGCACGCGGATGCCGCGCGCCGGTCTCAGGGACACCAGGCCGACCGGCGTCACCTGCTGGGCGGGGACGAGGCTCAGGTGATAGCGGCGGACGAGCATCGCGACGGTGAACTGGATCTCCAGCAGCGCCATGTAGTAGCCGACGCAGCGCCGCGCCCCGCCCCCGAAGGGAAGGTAGGTGTACCTGGCCGGGCCGCGGCCGGCCGGGCAGAACCGCTCGGGGTCGAACGCCTCGGGGCTCTCCCAGGCACCGGGGTCGCGATGGGCGGCGTAGGGCGGGATGAGCAGGGTCGTCCCCGCGGGGATGTGGTGACCGCCGATGACGTCGTCCTCGACCACGTCGCGCGGGAACACCCAGATCGGCGGGTGCAGCCGCAGCGACTCGTCGACCACCTGGCGCAGGTACGGCAGGTCGGGTAGGTCGCCGGGCGTCGGCGCCCGGTCTCCGAGCACCGAGTCGAGCTCGGCCTCGAGCTTGCGGCGCACGTCGGCGTGCTGGGCGACGGAGTAGAGGGTCCACGCCAGGGCGCAGCCCGTCGTCTCGTGACCGGCCATGAACAGGGTCTTGAGCTCGGCCCTGATCTGCCGGTCCGGCCACGACCGTCCCGTCTCCGCGTCGGTGGCCTTGAGCAGCGCGCTGACCAGGTCGTCCGGATCGCCGCCGCCTGCGCGGTGCAGGGCGATCACGTCGTCCATCACCCCGTTGAGCACGGCCTGGTGGCGCCTCAGGTCACGGCGGTACCTCGTCGGCACCCACCGCGGCAGCATCTGGCTGACCTCACCGGTGAGGATCATGGCCTTGAGCGAGAAGCGGACCGCCGGCGCCAGCTCGGCGTACCTGTCACGCAGGTCGACGCCGAAGAGCATCCGGCTGAGCACGCCCATCGCCAGCCACATCATCTCGTCGACGAGTTCGATCTCCTCCCCGCGCTCGGCCGGCCCCTCCCAGCGGGCGATCAGCTCCTCCGCGCACGAGGTGATCACGCCCGACGCGCCGTGCAGCCAGGCCCGCTGGAAGAACGGCTGGCTGATATCGCGGCGCGCCCTCCACTCGGCGCCGTCCGTGGTCAGCATGCCGCGGCCCATGAAGAGGTTGAAGCCCTGGTAGAAGCGGCCACGCCGGTAGTTGTCCGTGTTGTCCTGCAGGACGTGCTTGATGAACTCCGGCCCGGTCAGCTGGTGGACCAGGTACGGGCCGAGCCGCACGCGGGCGATGCCCCCGTACCCCTGCAGTTCGGTGATCAGGCTCAGCGAGTCGCGCTTGAAGCTGCTGAGCGCGCCCATCAGGTGGCGACCTTCCGGCCCTGGCGCGGGAGGTGCGGTCATCGTCCATCTCCTGCAATGGCCGCGAGGGCCGAGTCGGGGGTGTGGAACTCTCCGGTGTCCACGCTCAGGTAGCCGAGGACGGTGGCGGTGATGTCCTTGATCTGTGCCACCACCCTCCCGTCGGGTCTGGCGGCCACGAAGCGGTTCTCCACCGGGCCGTCCGTCTCCAGGGCGAACCCGGCCGGCGTCGCGTAGAGCTCGATCGGCCCCGAGCCGGCCAGCGACAGGTCGTTGGCCTCCTGGTAGAGGTCGATGCGGCGGATGGACAGGGGGGCGGCCACCGGCACCAGGTGCCCGCCGATCAGGTTCAGCACGCCCATGCGGGCCATGCCGTCCAGGAGCAGGCTCGGCATCGCGAAGCGAGACCACACCGGGTCGTCCCGCCGGAGGGACGGCGCGAACCTGGCGCGCTTGCCCCTGGGGTGCAGCCGGGTGCCGGCGGTGGTGACGAACGGCCCGGTGAGCAGGACGGGAGCGTTCTGGACGTGGTACGGGTCGGGAACGGCCACCTCCGCGGCGTCGGGTGCCCACGGGGTGATCCGCGGCGTCACGCCGAAGGTCGCCGCCAGCAGGACGCGCGCGCTGAAGTGGACGCTGCCGGTGCTCAGGACGACCCCGCCGGGGGCGACGACGTCGGTGACCAGCCGCACGTCGACCGTGACGAGGTCCCCGGTCGCGTGCGCGACACGGGCGTGGATCCGTTTGGGGACAGGGTCCACGTTCTCGAAGATCCGCAGGAACCTCTCGAAGCGCAGGTCGGTGAAGCCGATGACCCGCAGGCCGGGCCGCAGGGACCGCGCGGCCTCCGCGGCGATCTCGGTGATGAACGTGCCGGGCAGGGTGGGGTGCCCGTGAACGGCGTGGTGCCGCAGATAGCCGTCGCCCGACAGGTCGAACCGGCACTCGTAGGTCACCGCGTCGCTCTCCCGCGCCACGAGCCGGCGCAGGTAGAAGGGAGAGGGGGCCTCCGGCGCGGCGAAGAACGCGGGGTAGAACTCCCCGACCGTGCGCCGCTCCGCCTCGCCCAGATAGACGACGTGCGCCTCCGGCGTGCCGGTGTGCAGCTCGCGGACGAAGTGGTGGACGCCCTCGGCCGCCGTCATGGGCGTGTAGAAGCCGCGCCGCTCGTAGTAGTCGCTCACCAGGGGCGAGGCGCCCATGCCGACGCCGCCCCACAGCGTCCAGGCCAGCGTGACCTCGGCGGCGCCCTCGGCTGCCGCCGCGTAGGCGGCCGCGGCGGCCAGGTGGTCGTTCCCCGAGGCGTAGTCGGCCTCGCCGCGCTGGCCGAAGAAGCCCAGGAGCGAGCCGAAGCTGCACCACAGGCCGGGCGGCCGCCCGGCGAGGGCGCGCTTGAGGTTGCGGTGCGAGACCAGCTTCAGGTCACGGACGGCCTTGAAGGTGCCGAGGTCCTTGTCGGGCATCAGCGCCGACCCGTTGCGCCCGGCGGCGTTGACGAGCAGATCGATGTGCCCGCCGTCCTCCAGGACGGTGCCGACGGCCGCGCGGACCGCGTCGGGGTCGGTCACGTCGCAGGTCAGGTAGCGCACCCGGTCCGGCCCGCAGTGCTCGATCATGGCGTCGAGGTTGCCGCGCGCGGCCCGGGCGTCGGCCATCCGGTCGTACTCCCGGCTGAGCACCCCGACGGGCGTGCCGGGGCGGGCGCCGAGCTGGGCGCGCAGGTAGGCCTTCCTTCCCGCGGCGAACTCCTCCTCGCTCGCCTCGAACACCTCGGGCGGGTAGCTGTCGATCGGGTTGCTCCCCACCAGGTAGAGCCTCGGCCTGAACCGCTCGGCGAGCGCCTTCATCAGCTCGGCGGTGATCCCCCTGGCGCCGCCGACCGCCAGGACGACCGAATCCTCGGTGAGCCGGACGGCGGTCTCGTCGCCCACCTCGGCCGGCCGCTCGACCAGGGTGAACACGCGGCGTTCCCCGTCGACGTCGAAGACCACGGGCAGCGCGCGCTCCGTGCCCGACTCGCGCTCCGCCGCCCGCTCCGCCGTGCGGACGTCCCGGGTGCCGGTGGCGAGCATGAAGCGGGCGGAGTCCGGCGACTCCAGATGGGCGACCTTCGTCAGCCCGGAGAACAGGCCGGTGTAGGGGTGCGGCACGCCGCCGGGCACCGCGCCGAGCAGCACCGTCGTGACGGAGGCCGCCGGGCAGCGGCGCAACACCAGGAAGGTGAGCTCGTGGAGCGCCTCCAGGCCGGGCGCGCCGGCGGCGACGCATTCGGCGGGCGGCGCGGAGGCCGTCAGGTCGGCCAGCACCCGCACGTGCGAGGGGATCCGCTCGCCCAGGACGGCGTCGACGGCCTCGGCGGTGACCTCGGCGAGGTGGTGCCACCCCGGCCGGGACGCCGTGAGCGGGGCGCAGGACACCACGCGCGCGCCGGCGGGCAGGCGGGAGAGGTTCTCGGCGAGTTCCGGCCGGTCGACGAGCACCAGGACGCCGTCGGGAAGGAAGGGCTCGCCCTCCCCTGTCACGGGCGCGGGCGCCGCCACCAGTTCCGGCACGTGCCGGCGCACCTCGACGGCGGCGCCGGGAGCGTACCGCTCCGGGTCGGAGAACCCGGCGGCGAGCACGGGTTCCGCGTCCCGTACGGCGGGCGTCAGGTGGACGGCGGGCGCCCCCGGCTCGCCGGAGCAGGCGATGCGCACGGCGGCGGCGTCGGCGGAGTGCAGCGCGCGCAGGATCGCCATGCCCCCGGAGGCGCCGAGGTAGCGGGCGTTGTCCGGCGCGCCCGCGCCACAGTCCACGTCGGTGCGGGCGTCTGCCCGGACGTCGATGGGCCCGCTGGTCGAGATGTCCGCCCGTTCCTCGGCGGGTCCGCCGGTCGCGGCGCCTGCCCGGTCCCCGGTGGGCCCGCCGGCCGGGATGCCTGCCCGGTCCCCGGTGGACCCGCCGGTCGAGGTGTCGATCCAGCCGAGGACCGGCAGGCCCGCCTCGGCCGCCACCCGCTCACGGGTGATCGCGAACAGGAAGGCCCCTTCCGCGGCCACCGGCTCCCCCGCGCCCGCGAACTCACGGGCCAGCAGGGGCAGCAGTTCCGGGAGGTTGTTGCCGTTGATGCCGCCGACCAGCGCCAGGTCGACGTCTCCCGTGCGGAGGTAGCGGCAGGCGACGTCGAAGGAGGACAGCGCGGAGGCCAGACCGGAGTCGATCATCAGGTTGGGGCCGTGGAAGCCGAAGTAGTTCGCCACGCGCGCGGAGACGATGTTGGGCATCATGCCCGGGAAGGAGTCCTCGTTGGCGGGCGGGATGAGCCGGCCCATGTCCTCGCGCAGGCCGTCGACCAGCGCCGGGAGCAACGCGGAGGAGACCAGGCGGGGGTTGGCCGACAGGGTGCGGTCGATGCTGTCGAGATAGCACCGGTTGGCGTAGAGCATGCCCGCGCGGGTGGGCCCGAGATGCCCGACGAACACCGCGGTGCGCTCGGACAGGTCCGTCCAGGCTCCGCCCAGCTGCGCCTGGAGCTGGTGGCCGCATTCGAGGATCATGAGCTGGCAGCGGTCGATGGTCCGCACCGTGCGCGGGGGCAGGCGCACCTTCTCGAATCCCGGCACGGGGTAGACGTCGCCGAAGCTCGCGTCGGGACCCGCGCCGTCACCGCGCAGCCAGGCCGCCACCGCGTCCCGGTCCGGCAGTCCAGGCAGGTGCGCCGCCCAGCCCACGATCGCGATGCGATCGCGGTCCACGCGCGGGGTGGGGACCGTTCTCGCGGCGGCGGGGGGCGGCTCGTCGACGACCAGGTGGGCGTTGGTGCCGCCGAACCCGAATCCGGAGACGGCCAGCGCGCGCCTGCGGCCGGGGCGCGCGGGCCAGCGCCGCGCCTCGGTGGGGATGTACAGGCCGGACTCCTCGATCCTGAAGTCCTCGGGTGGCGCGGTGAAGCGGAACTGCGGCGCGATCGTCTCGTGGCGCATGCCCAGCGCGCCCTCGATCACCGACACCAGACCGGCCGCCCACCCCGTGTGCCCGACCAGGGACTTGTTGGAGGTGACCGCGCAGGTCCTGTCGCCGTGATAGCCGCGCAGCGTGGTGAACTCGGCCATATCCCCGGCCGGGGTGCCGGTCGCGTGCGCGATGATCCAGTCCACGCCGTCCGGTCGCGCCCGTTCCATGGCGAGGGCCTGGCCGTCGGGGTTGGGCGCGTAGACCGCCTTGCCCTTGCCGTCGGAGGAAGTGCCGATCGTCCTGATGATCCCGTGAATCCGGTCGCCGTCCGCGCGGGCCCGGCTGAGGCGCTTCAGCACGACCACGGCGGCGCCGTCGGCGAAGATGACGCCGTCCGCGTCGGCGTCCAGCGCGCGCACCTCTCCCCGCTTGGAAAGGCCCTGCAGCTTGGAGAAGAGCACGGTGCCACGAGGCCCCAGCGCGAAGGCTCCCCCGCACACCGCCACGTCGGCGTCGTCGGCGAGCAGCGTCTTGGCTTCGATGTCCACCGCGTAGAGGGAGGAGGAGCAGGCCGTGTCCACCATCTGCAACCTGGTCTCCGGCGGGAGCACCCCTTCCACGGCCAGCCGCCCCACCTGGTACGGCAGGAAGCGCGACGGGTCCGCTCCGGCGCCCCGGCGGTAGCGTCCGGCGAGCGTGCCGTCGAGTTCCTCGAGCAGGCTCTCACGCGCCGCGTCCGCCAGGTCCAGGCCCGCGAGCAGCCGCTCGGCCCTCGCTGCCACCGCGGCCAGGACTCCGGCCTCCTCCAGGTGCTGGTTGCCGTCGGGGGTGTAGCCGATGCTGCACGAGAACCGGTCGCCCGGCCGGGTGGTGACCTCGCGCATCGCCTGCACCATCGAGTGACGCAGCCACGCCGTGGTGAGCTCGTGCTCCTCGGCGTCACCGGTCTCGTCGAAAGTGCCGGGGCCGGGCTGGAAGCCGGTGATGAAGACGCAGCGGTCCTGGTACGACTTGTCCTCGGCCGCGAGGTCGTCGGAGTGGAACTCCTCGCTGGCCCAGCGGTCGGCCGGCACCGGCACGAACAGCTCCTCGCCGTCGAGCCGGAGCCGCCAGTACTCCTCGGGGCTGTTGGCGCCCGCCACCACCAGGCCCATGCCGACGATGGCGACGCCGTCCGGCTCGTCCTGCGCAGCACCGCCCGGCTCATCCCGCACGGCACCGCCCGGCTCATCCCGCACGGCACCGCCCGGCTCGCCTTCCGCGACCGGCTCCACCGGCGGCGCGGCGAGCATGCTCGTCCCGAGGGACAGACCGCCGTCGGCCAGGACGACCTGGCCGGTCATCCAGCGGGACTGCTCACCCGCCAGGAAGGCCACGACCTCGGCGAACTCCTCGGGCGTGCCGAGACGGCCCATCGGCGTCGCGCGCCTGACGGCCTCCTGCATCCGTGCCGCGTCGGGGAACCGGTCGGCCACCTCGCTGACCAGCATGGCGGCCGAGGCCGTGTTCACGCGGACGTTGCGCGGGGCGTACTCCGCCGCCAGATACCGGGTCAGCGCCTCCATCGCCGCCTTGGCCGGCGCGCAGGCGAAGTAGTTGGCCATGACGAACTGGGCACCGCCAAGGGCCGAGACGTTCACGATCGATCCGCGGCCCCTCCGTTCCATCAGCGGCAGCGCGTGGCGGGCGCACTCCAGCGCCCCCTTGACGTTGGTGTTCCAGCCCTTGTCGAGGTGCTCCGCCGTCACCTCGGCGAGCGGCAGCAGTGCTCCGGAGGCCGCGTTGTTCACCAGGATGTCGAGGCCGCCGTGACGTTCCCCGATCGTGGCGAACATGCGCTCGACCTGCTCTGGTCTGGCCACGGAGGCTCTGATCAGGTCCACCGGGTAACCGGCGGCGGTCAGTTCCGCCATCGTCGCCTCGGCCTGCTCCCGGGCGTGGAAGTAGTTCACGATCACGTGCGCGCCACGCCTGGCCAGCTCGGTCACGATGGCCTTGCCGACGTTCCTGGCGCCCCCGGTGACCAGCGCCACCTTGCCGTTCAGCTCTCCCATGGACATGGCCGCTCAACGCCCGGCCGTGGCGTGCTCGTCCAGCATGGAGCGCACGTAGTCGATGACCTTGCCCATGGTGGCGACCTCGTCCAGCCGGAAGTTTCCCGGCCTGGCGGGCAGGCCGTACCTTTCCGAGACCCGGGCGAGGAGCTCCACCTGCTTGACGGAGTCGATGCCGAGCTCGGCCTCGAGAAGGACGTCGTCGGTGAACACCTCCACCGGGTACTCGAGGGCGTCGGCGTACAGCTCGCGGAGCTCGTCGCCGAGGTCGGCCGTCGAGTCCGCCCGCGGGGCGGGCTCGGCCGGGCCGTACTGGGCGAACTCCTGGCGGATCCGGTCGAGGATGGCACCGCCCCGCTCGGCCCAGAACGCGCTGAGCCGCTCGGGGTCCGCGTCGGGCAGCAGTCCGCCGGGCATGATCGGAGCCGCGCCCAGCAGGCCCAGGCCGCGCAGCCGCGCGGCGGCGCTGTCGATCGACTGGTCCGCGTCACCCACCCCGGGCACCACGACGGGGTCCGTTTCCGCGAGGTTGCGGCGGACGAGCTTGCCGAGTACGCCGAGCGCGCCGCACTCCACGAACGTGCGCACCCCGTCGGCGTGCAGGGCGCGCACCGCGTCGGCGAAGCGCACCGGCTCCACGAGGTGGGCGGCCAGCACGCCGCCCAGGTCCTCGTCCCGCCCGTAGTAGCGTCCGGAGATCGCCGAGTAGACCGGCAGGCTCGGTGCGCGCGCCGGGATCCTCCTGACCGCGGCGGCGAAGGGGGCGACCGCCCCCCGCAGGAGCGGGGAGTGGAACGGCACCGCGGAGTCCAGCCTGCCGAACGAGACGTTCAGCGACCCGGCGACCTGCCGGAGGAGGTCCATCGCCGTCTCCGACCCGGACACCACACTCTGCGCCGGATGGTTCTCCGCCGCCACCGCCAGCGACTCGTCGGCGATGAGGTCGATGAGCAGGCGCACGCGGGCGGGGTCCGCGGACAGCGCCGCCATGTAGCCCCCGCGCAGGTCGAGGCTCTCCACCGCCCGCACCCGCTGCCAGATCACCCGGGCGCCGTCGGCGACCGTGTAGACGTCCGCGCACGTCAGCGCCGCGATCTCGCCCAGGCTGTGGCCGGCCAGCGTGTCGGGCCGCCAGCCCAGCTCGGACAGGGCGCGGAAGACCGCCACGTCCATGCCGTAGACCGCCAGTTGCGAGACCCAGTGGTCATCGGCCAGCAGCCCCGCCATGGTCGCCGGTTCACTGCCGAGGACGATCTCCGACAGTTTGCGACCGCCCTCCGGGGCGGTCACCGTGTCGATCTCGGTGAAGACGGCACCGATGGCCGGATAGCGCTCCGCGGCGGCGAGCAGTGCCCTGCCGTCGAAGGCGCCCTGTCCGGGGAAAAGCCCGGCCGATTTCGCCGCGCGACCCTTCATCGTGATTCAACTCCCCTGGTTGTTTCTCACCGTTGGTTGCCGCTGTTCGGCGGTCGCAGAATCAGGCAGGTGGTCGTGGCGTGCGCGCACAGGTCACCGGAGGCGTCGGTGACCCTGCATTCGGCGGTGGCCGTCCTGCCGCCCAGGTGGATGACCGAGGCGAGGCACCGGAGCGTCCCGGAGTGCACGCTCACCTGACGGACGAAGTTGCTCTTGACCTCGAGCGTCGAGTAGAGCACCCCGGCCGCCAGCATCGTGTGGACCGCGCAGCCCATGACCGTGTCCATCAACGTGACGAGCACGCCTCCGTGCACACCGCCGAACGGGTTGTAGTGGTACTCGGCGGGTTTCATGACGCCGATCGCGTGCCCCTCCGCCACTTCCGTGAGGCGGAAGTTCATCATCGAGCACGCGGGCGGCGGCGGCAGTTTCCCCTCGATCAGCGCGTTCATGCAGTCCAGGCCGCTCATCGACAGCCCTTCGCGGGCGAGGATGCCGGGATCCTCCCAGGAGATGACGTGCTCGCGACCGCCCGCCACCCGGCTCATCACCCGCTCTCCCTCAGCGCGTGGCCGACCTCCAGGCCGGTGCCGAGGAAGGTGACACCTTCGGCGATCGGGGTGCCTGCGGCCTGGAGACCGGTTCCGCCGGCCACCGCCGTTTTTCCGGAAAATCGCAGATCCATTTTCCGCTTCTCCTATGGATTGGATCCGAGTTCAACCTGTGTGGCTGATTCCGAAAATATCGGCCGCCAATAACCTGGCACTCATTTGTGATTCACGGGCTATTCATTGCCCGTCAACTCGGGCCGGTGACCTCGCGATCCACCAGGTTCTTCCGTTGAGATCGGGCGGCGGGAGTCACCGCGCGTGACCGGCTCGGGGACGCCACCGCCACCGCCACCGCCACCGCCCCCGGCGCCGTGGCCACGCCACGACGGACGCAACGGAGGGGATGAGGACATCGTGACCATCGTTCGCGCACGCTCGCGCACGCTCGCGGGAGCCGGCGCTCCCACGCGATCCGGGGCGCCGACGAGCCGCGAGCGAGCCAGGCCGGATGTTTCCGTGTCGTCGCGCCTTCCGGTGGACGCCGTCGACGTCAGCCGGTGCGGGCCAGTCCGGGCCTCGCGGCCTTGACCTCCGTGACGTCAAGCTCGGGCAGGCCGGCGAGTATCGCCTGGTGCAGCTCGCGCACCGTGGCGGAGGGCTCGATGCCGAGCTCGCGGACGAGCGTGGTCCGCAGCTGGCGGTAGGCCGCCAGCGCGTCACCGCAGCGTCCCGAGCGGTACAAAGCGATCATGAAGTGCCTGCAGAGGCTCTCGTTGTCCGGGTACTGCCGGACGAGGACGGTGAGCTCGCTGAGCACCTCCTGGTGCCGGCCCAGATGCAGGTCCGCCTCGATGCGCCGCACCAGGGCGCACAGCCTGGCCTCCTCCAGCCGCTCGATCTCCAGTCGCAGGATCGAACCGACGCCGATGTCGGCGAGCGCCGGCCCCCTCCACAGGGCGAGCGCCGACCGCAGCTTCCGCGAGGCCACCGCGTGATCCCCGGAGTCCATGGCCCGGTAGCCGGCGAAGGCCTGGCGCTCGAACTCCCACATGTCCACCGACCCGCCCATGGGGGCCAGCAGATAACCCCCGGGCCGGGTGATCAGCACATCCTTGGGGCTGCGACGGTGAAGCTGGCCGGACTGCGACAGCGCGGCCCTGACATGGCTGCGGATGTGGGCGATATACGTCTGCAGCGTTGTCTGAAAGCTCGGCGGAGGCGTATCCCCCCACAGTTCTTTCACCAGAGTCGCGGCCGGAATAACACGATCGGCGTGTGTGGCGAACATGGCGAGAACCTGGCGCGGTTTTGCCGCCGTCGGCATGAAGGATATCCCCGCCTCACATGCCGAAAGCGTGCCGAGCACCGCAATCTTCATTCGACTCCCCCTATACCCTGGACCCCGACCTTTCCAACCTGGTTCGCTCCTTGGTAAGTGGAGGCCAGGTTGGTCGCGATTGTCAACAGCATCGAATTCGGAATCGGCCGACCGTCTCACCGGTCGCCGGAGACCGCGATCGGGACCGGGCCGTCCCGGACACCGGGCGTGGGTGGTCCTCCCCGGGTGCGGGCCGCGATTCAGCTGTACGGCGCGCTGCGCAGCAGGCTGCCGCGCAGCCAGCTCCGCGAATCGATCGCGTCGTTCCGCGTCGCGAACTGCAGGAACTCCTCCGCCCGCGGCGAGGCGGACTCCACGGCGGGGTCCATGGTGATCGTGGTGAATCGTCGCTTGCCGCCGCCCCACCCGGGGCGGCGGGTGAACAGGTCGGGGCGAGCGGTGGCGATCACCAGCAGAGACACCGGCTTCATGTGGTCGGCGAGGTCGTGAACGAAGTCGAGCACGACGTCGTCGGCCCGGTGCAGATCCTCCACGATCATCACCAGCGGGCAGTTCCGGGCGATCTCCCCGAAGAACCGCAGCGCGGCGGCCCGCGAGTCGCCAAGGGCGCAGGGTGGCTCCCGCTCAGTCTCCGCTGCCTCCGCTGCCACGAGCGGGCCCAGCAGGGAGAGCAGCCTGCCGGACTTCTGCTCACCCGCCGTGAGGTGCCACAGCGCCCTGGCGGCCTTGTCTCCCGCCGTCCTCGCCGGATCCCTCCGCATGAGACCGTCGACCGACGCCAGTATCGCCTCCTGGATGGCCAGCACGTTGTTCCTGGCGAAAAGCGGCGCGTGGCCGATCAGGAACTGCGTCCGCTCCGGCTGCCCCATGACCCGGCGCTCGAACTCCATGATCAGGTGGCTCTTGCCGATGTTGGCCTCGCCCAGCAACGTCACGACGTGCGGCACCCGGCGGTGCCGTACCCGTTCGAGCAGGCCGAGCAGGACGCTCAGCTCGAGCTCGTGATCGGCGACGGGCGTCACGGGCGCCGCGGGCGCCACGTGGCGCGGATCCGCCGCTTCGAGCCGCCATCGCGCGGGCGAATCGCCGACCGCCGTGTAGGTCATCGTCGCGGCGGTGGCCCGTCTGGTCTCGTCACACGCCCAGATCTCACCGGGCGGGACGAGGGACAGCAGGGAGTCGCACTCGTCCAGCAAAGGCCCGTCGGCCGAGAGCAGGGCACCGGTTCCGTTCGGGTCGTAGCGGACGATCGCCTCCCCCGTGGTCACCGCCGCCTGGACGATGACCCGTGGCGTGGACGGGCCGTTCCCGCCGTCCGCACCGGAAGCCGCGCCGAGACCGCCGCGGATCGCCGTGGCGGCGCGCACCGCGTGCCGGACGTCCACCGCACGGTCGCCGGTGGCCCCGAACAGCGCCAGCGTCACCGATCCGATGGAGGCGACCGTGGTCCCGTCCATCGAGCCGACGACGTTCTTGATCAAATCGGTGAGGCCCTCGCGCACCCGGTGCCTGTCACCGAGTTCGGGCTGGGCGCGGACCAGCAGCACGCTCACCTGGCGGCACTCGGCCGCCGGCACCGCGGGTGGGGGTGGAGGGGGAGCCGGGGGCGAGGTGTCCAGCGTGGTCAGCGTGATCGGTTCCGCCTGCGGTTGCGTGCCGGGCAGATCCAGCCCGGCGTCCTGGGCGAGGATGGCCTGCTGCAGCACCTGCAGTTCCCTGCAGGGCTCGAGCCCGAGGTCCTCGACGAGGGCGGAGCGCACGCGGCTGTAGACGTTCAGCGCGTCGGCCTGGCGACCGCACCGGTACAGGGCCAGCATGAGCTGACCACACAGGCGCTCGCGCAGAGGTTCCGTCCGGACCATCGCCGTCAGCGCGCCCAGCACGGACTGGTGACGGCCGCAGGCGAGCTCCGCCTCGAAGCAGTCTTCCGTCGCGTCCAGCCTGGCGTTCTGCGCGGAGGTGATCTCGGGCCAGGTGATGCCCGCCTCGACCAGGTCGGCCAGCACGGACCCCTGCCACAGCGAGAGGGCCTCGCGCAGCCGTACGGCCGCCGCGGCGGCCGAGCCTGCGGCCAGTTCGGCCCGCCCCTCCGACACCCAGCGGTTGAACAGGTAGAGGTCGATCTCGTCGGTGTTCACGCGGAGCATGTATCCGGGCGGCTGGGTCAGCAGCTCCACGGACTCATCGGCGCAGGCGCGCGAGCAGAGCGCCCCCCGCAGGCTCCACACCGCGTTCTGCAGGATCTTCCGCGCCGTCACCGGAGGCTCGAGCGACCACAGCGCCTCCATCAGCTGGCTGACGGGCACGGCTCTGTTCGCGTGAAACAGCAGGAACGCCAGAGTCGCTCGTTGCTTGATGCCTCCCAACGCGAGCCGCTGATCGCCGTCGACGGCCTCCAACGGGCCTAGCATGTGAAACCGCATCGCTTCCCCCAGACAAAGGGCCACGACCCGGTTCCCCACATGGATCTTCGCCGTGAGCGGACCTGGTGTCGTGACCAACCCCCTGCTGATTGCTTTTGGTGCGCTTTGCCCTCATATTTCACTACGCCGCTGACACCGGCCTGACTCCGTCCTGATCTCTCCCCACCGAGGGGCGGACCCGCGAGCGGCTCCGGCCGTCGAAGCCGGCCGGGCCGGGATCGAAGGTGCCGGGCCTTCCAGGCCGACCCGGGCCGGCGCGGCCCCCGGCGAAGTCGCCGAAATCACCGAGGTCGCGCGGCCCGGAACTCGCCGGACACCGTCCGCCAGTACGGCGTCGCGCCCGTCGGACGACCGGGCTATCGCGGTAGTCCGGCCGACGTCCCCGGCCCGGTCCATTTTGGGGGAGTAATCGGACCGCCTGGGGACGGTAGGCCACAGGGAGATCCATTTGAGGTTTTGCACCAAACCGCACTCCCCGTTGTCGCGACTTTCCCATTTCTTCAGATAATCGACTTAAGACGCCACTTATTGGCGCTTACCAAGGATGCCGATTTACCTGGGCAACATGCCGGTCTTGCCGTGGACAGAGGTGATGACGCTGTACTCCCGATGCCGACCTCTCACGACCGTCCCTCCGCTTCGGACGTCTCAGCCGGCCGGATGCCGCCCGCGGGCGCGACCGCGCCGGTACCGGCCTCGGTCTCGGCCTGACGAGCGCTCGCGAAACAGCCCGGGCCCGTCAAGACCCGCGACGCTGAGGACCCCTCCATCAGGTGCTCCCCGTCTGGGGGATTGAAACATGAGCGTCAGACACCGCGTTTCACTTATAACGCGTATCACCCTGTTCACCGCCGCAACGGCGGCCCTGCTGTGCACACTGGTGGCCACAGTTCTCATGATCGCCATTCACCGTTTCAGCACGGAGGCCCTCACCGCGGAGATCGTCGCGGATAGCGGCCGGGTGGCCATGCAGGTGGAGCGGGGCAAGGTGGCCTATCCCCTTGCGCGAAACCCGTTCCGCCACATCCAGGTCGTCGACTCACAGAACCGGGTCGTCGTCTCGACCCCGAAGATGCAGGGCAAGCCGCGCATGGCGACATTCACCCCCGGTAACAGGGCCACCGCCGAATCCGTCGTGTGCGGCGGGGTCTTTCCTCCCGGCCAATGCGAGATCGTGGTCGCCCAGTGGGCCTATCGGGAGGGCGGGAACTGGATCGTCTACTGCGCCACCCCCGTGGTCCCCTTGTGGGTCGATCCGCGGCTGGCCGGGCTTGTCGGCGGGGCCGCGGTGGTGCTCACCGCAGCCATCACCTACCTCGGCCGCCGGATCGCCGCCGAGTCCCTCAAGCCGGTGACCGCCATCCGGGCGGAACTCGACGAGATCAACGAGACCTCCCTCAGCCGCCGGGCACCCGTACCGTCCAGCGATGACGAGATCCATGATCTGGCCGTCAGCATCAACCACACGCTGAGCCGCCTGCAGAACGCGGTGGAACAGCAGCGCCAGTTCGCCTCGGACGCCTCCCATGACCTGCGCAGCCCCATCGCCGCCATCCGCGCCGAGGTGGAGGACGCCCTGCGCGCGCCTCAGGAGACCAGCGTGACCAAGCTCGGGCGCACCGTTCTGGGCAGCATGGAGCGCCTTCAGGCGATCGTGCACGACCTGCTGACCATCGCGCGGCTGGACGCGGGGAGTCCGTGCGCCCGCGAGGAGATCGACCTGGCCGAACTCGTCGCCGCGGAGTGCCGGATGCGCCGCCACATGAGAAACAGCTGTGAATTCTCCCTTGAGCCCGGCGTGGTGGTGATCGGCGACCGGTTGCGGATGGGCCGCCTCCTCACCAACCTCATCGACAACGCCGACCGGCACGCCGACAGCAAGATCATCATCAAGGTGCGGCGTGCGCCGGGCGACGAGTGCGACGACCGGCGCTTTCCGCACGGCACCGCGGTGCTGGAAGTGATCGACGACGGGCCGGGCATCGATCCGGACAAGCGCGAGTCGGTGTTCCAGCGGTTCACCCGGCTGGACACCGCCCGCAACAAAGACGCCGGAGGCACCGGGCTGGGCCTGCCGATCGCCCGGCAGATCGCCGAGACGAGCGGAGGCACCCTGCGGATCGAGGACAGCCCCCGCGGCGCGCGTTTCGTGCTCCGCCTCCCGCTTCACGAGGGCGCCGCGCCCGCCTCACCTCGAGACCCTGACCTGTCGTTGAGGAGCGCGTCACCAGGTACGCGTAAAGCAATATGACAGGAAACGCGCACCTCGCCCCATCCCGCTCCCAAGAAAATCGTTCGCCTGCCCCGCCCGCTCTGCGCCACCATGGCCATAGCCATAGGTGCTCAGAGGGGCGGATGGCCGTGCCGGAATTACTCGATTCCCCCGAAGACAAACCGCCCGCCCGCAGGTCGGCCGTTCTGCTGGCGCTGCGGTATTACAACAGGGAGCTGCTGAGCCAGTGGCGGGTCGCCGCGCCCGCGCTGATCCTGCCGGCGTTGGGAAACACCTGCCTGTTCTATATCGCGCCGCTGGCGGTGGGCGCGATCGTGGGGCGGCTGGCCGACGGCGGGGACGCCACCATCGCCGTGCTCGTTCCGTACGTGCTCGGCTTCGGGGCGGTGCTGCTCGCAGGCGAGATCCTGTGGCGGGCAGGCATACATTTCCTGAACCGTACGGATGCCCGGGGCATCGAGCATCTCGGCGTGAAGGGCATGGACGAGTTGCTGGCCAAGGACGCCGCGTTCTTTCACGACAACTTCGCCGGCTCGCTGACCAAACGGGTGCTGAGCTTCTCCGGCGGGTTCGAGAGCTTCGTGGACACGCTCACGTTCTCGATCATCGCCAAGGTGGTGCCACTGGCGTTCGCCTCGGTGGTGCTGTGGCGGTATCACCCGCTGCTGGTCGTCGTCCTCCTTGGTCTCATCATCGTCACCGTCCTCCTCGTCGCCCCGCTCATCCGCCGCCGCCAGAGGCTGGTGAACCGGCGTGAGGCCGCCAAGGTACGGGTGTCCGGGCACGTCGCCGACGTGCTGGCCAACATGGAGACGGTCCGCGCGTTCGCCGCCGAGGGCCGCGAGGCCGCGCAGCACCGGGCCCGGGTCGCCGAGCAGCGCAGGCTGACACTCCACTCCTGGGACTACGGCAACCTCCGGGTGGACACCGTCATCGCACCGCTGTCGATCCTCACCAGCACCGTCGGCCTGCTGCTCGCCGTCACCCTCCGCGGCGGCCTGGGCGTGGAGGCGATCGTGGTGACGTTCAGCTACTACTCGACCTCGATCGGCATCATGTTCGAGTTCAACCAGATCTACCGTCGCATGGAGAGCGTGCTCACCGAGTCCGCCCAGTTCACCGAGCTTCTCCTCACGCCGCCGGGAGTGGCCGACCCGGACGACCCGCAACCGCTGCGCCCCGCCGACGCCGGCGTCCGGTTCGAGCGGGTGACGTTCGCGCACGCCGGCGCTCCGCCCCTGTTCGACGGCTTGGACCTGCACATCCCCACCGGCACCAAGCTGGGCCTGGTCGGCCGGTCCGGCGGCGGCAAGAGCACCCTCACCCGGCTGCTGCTGCGCCTCATGGACATCGACGGCGGCCGGATCCTGATCGGCGGCCAGGACATCGCCAGGCTCCGCCAGGCCGACCTGCGCAGCCTGATCGCCTACGTCCCCCAGGAGCCCGCCCTGTTCCACCGGTCGTTGCGCGACAACATCGCCTTCGCCCGGCCGGGCGCCACCGACGCCGAGATCCACCGGGTCGCGCGGGCGGCGCACGTCACGGAGTTCGCCGAGGCTCTGCCGGACGGCTTCGACACGCTCGTCGGGGAGCGCGGCGTCAAGCTCTCCGGCGGCCAGCGGCAGCGCGTCGCCCTCGCCCGCGCCATCCTGCGCGACGCGCCGATCCTGCTGCTGGACGAGGCCACGAGCGCACTGGACTCCGAAAGCGAGACCCTCGTCCAGGAGGCCCTGTGGGGCCTGATGCGTGACCGTACCGCCCTCGTGGTCGCGCACCGGCTGAGCACCGTCGTCCGCATGGACCGCCTGGTGGTGCTCGACCAGGGCCGCATCGTGGAACAGGGCGATCACCACGAACTCCTGCGGGCCCAGGGGCCGTACGCCCGCCTGTGGCACCACCAGTCCGGCGGCTTCCTGCTCGAGGAGGACACTTCCGACGCCGTCCGCCGCTGACGCGCGGGCGCCCCCGTCCTCCCCCGGCGATCTCGCGGAACCGGCCCGCCGCCGAGGAAGCGCGACCCCCTGTCGCGCCTGTCCCCGAGGAGCCGAGCATCCGTCGATCCGCAACTTTCGCCGCGTCCATGAAATTTTCATCGTCGCGGGGCCGTCCTCCCAGATCGTCAGGGCGGGCCGACCGCGGTGTTTGAGGTTCCACGACCCGCGTGCCTACGGTGCTGGCACCCGCACAGTGGTCCGGCCATGGAGTCCCAAGGAGCCCATCATGCGCGCCCGCGTCGTCCCGGCCCTGATTCTGGCGCTGCTCGCGCTGTTCGTCACCGCTCCCGAGGCCCGCGCCCAGGTGGTGGGCGGCTTCGACTTCTCCCGGGCGCAGGTCTCCGTCACCGGCCTTCAGGTGCCCTGGGGCCTGGCGTTCCTGCCGGACGGCAGCGCGCTGGTGTCCGAACGCAACACCGGACGCATCCTGCGGGTGCGGCCGGGCCAGACGCCCACCGCGGTCGCCACCGTCAGCGGGGTGAGCGCCTCGGGTGAGAGCGGCCTGCTCGGCATCGCCGTGTCGCCCGCCTACGCCCAGGACGGCTGGGTGTACGCGTACTTCACCAGCACCGCCGGGGACAACCGCCTGGTCAGGCTGCAACTGACCGCGCCCCAGACGCAGACGGTGGTCTTCTCCGGGGTGCCGAGCAGCACCTTCCACGACGGCGGCCGCATCGCCTTCGGGCCGGACGGCATGCTCTACGTGGCGACCGGCGACGCCGGCAACACCGCCAACGCGCAGAACCTCAACAGCCTCGCCGGGAAGATCCTGCGCATGACGCCCACCGGCGGCGTGCCCGCGGACAATCCGATCGCGGGCTCCCGCGTCTGGACCTACGGCCACCGCAACGTCCAGGGCCTGACCTGGGACTCCCAGGGCAGGATGTACGCCGCCGAACTGGGGCAGAACACCCGGGACGAGATCAACCAGATCGTCGCGGGAGCCAACTACGGCTGGCCGACGTGCGAGGGCACCTGCACCAACCCCTCCTTCCGCAACCCGATCGTCACGTGGACCACCGCCGAGGCGTCGCCGAGCGGGCTGGCCTGGGCCAACAACACGCTCTTCGTCGCCGCGCTGCGCGGCCAGCGGCTCTGGGCGGTGCCGCTGACCGGCGCCGGCACGCCCGGCACGCCGCTGGCCGAGTTCCAGTCCGCCTACGGGCGGCTCCGCACGGTCGCGGTCGGGCCGGACGGCTGGCTCTGGGTGGCGACCAGCAACCGGGACGGCCGCGGCACCCCGGTGGCGCAGGACGACCGCATCGTCCGCGTCCCGCCGGCCACCACCGGAGGCGACACCACCCCGCCGACCGCACCGGCCGGCCTCGCCGCCTCGGGGACGACCTCCACCGGCACCACCCTGACCTGGACCGCCTCCACCGACGACGTGGGCGTGAGCGGCTACGACGTCCTGCGCGCGCCGGGCGCGTCCGGCGGCGCCTTCACCCAGGTGGGGACCTCGGCCACCACCTCGTTCGCCGAGACCGGGCTCACCGCGAACACCACGTACCGCTACCAGGTCCGGGCTCGCGACGCGGCGGGCAACCTCTCACCGGTGTCGAACACGGCGACGGTCACCACCACCCCGGGCGGCGGGGGTCCCGGCGGGTGCTCGGTGACGGCGACCGTCCAGACGCAGTGGGGAAACGGGTACGTGGTCCAGCCGGCCACGGTCACCAACACCGGCACGTCCGCGATCAACGGCTGGACGGTGACCTTCACGCTGCCGACCGGCCACGCCGTCACCGGCTCGTGGAACGTCGCGCTGTCCGTCATCGGGCAGACCGTCACGGCGAGGAGCTCCGGGCACAACGGCGCGCTCGGTCCCGGCCAGAGCACCGCCTTCGGCTTCCATGCGAGCCGTCCGAACGGCGACGTCCAGACGCCGTCCGGCTACCGCTGCACGAGCTCCTGAGTCCCGGCCGCGCGGCCCGGTTCGGTCGCGGGCTTCTGATCGCGGGGAGCCCCACCACGCCGGCGGCCGCCCCGAGAGCCAGAGGCCGTGCTCAGATCCAGCCGTACTGGCGGGCGATGCGCGCGGCCTCGTGACGGTTCGCGGCACCGATCTTCCCGGCCGCGGAGGAAAGGTAGTTTCGTACGGTACCGGGCGACAGCGCCGCCCTGCGGGCTATCTCGTCCACCGGCGCTCCCTCGGCGGCCAGTTCCAGCACGTCGGCCTCGCGTGGAGTGAGCGGGCTGTCGCCCGCGCCGATCGCCTCGGCGGCGAGCTGCGGATCGACGTAGCGGCCCCCGCCGTGAATCGTGCGCACGACGTCGACCAGCACGGCGGCGGAGACGGTCTTCGGCAGGAAACCCCGCACGCCGGCGGAAAGCGCCCGCTTCAGGTGCCCGGGGCGGCCATGGCTTGTAACGATCATGGTGTGGCACCCCGGCACCTCCTCATGGATCATGCGGGCCACGGTCACGCCGTCCAGATCGGGCAGCTGCAGGTCGAGCATCGCCACGTCCGGCCGGAAGACGCGGGCCATGGCGAGCGTGTCGGCGCCGGTGGCCGCCTGGGCCACCACGCTCAGATCCTCTTCGAGGGCGAGCAGCGCCACCAGGGCACCCCGGATGAGGTGCTCGTCCTCGGCGAGCAGGATCCGGATCGGCGCGCCGCTCACCGGACGTCCTTCCACCGGCCCGGGAACCGCCCGGTCTCCGTGTGCGGCGGCACCACAGCGGTCACCGGGTCTCCTCCTGAGTGGCCATGGGCAAGGGAAGCTCGGCGGTGAGACGGAACCGGTCGGGCGGCTCCCGCGTGGTGACGACACTCCCGCCGAGCGCCGCGAGACGTTCCGCCACGCCGGGGAAACCGTTACCGATCGGCCGCCGGCCATCGGGAGACTCCGGGCCCGTCACTCCGTCGTTCTCCATGCTCAGCGTAAGCCGATCGGTGCCGCCGCTCGTCGACCGGTGCAGGGAAACCGTGCACGTCCGCGCCTCGCTGTGCCGCAGCACGTTCGTCGTCCCCTCTCGCACCACCCAGCCGAGCGTGCTCTGCACCTCGGCGGACAGGCCGCGCCCGTCGCCGACCACCTGGCAGCGCACCCCGGCCGAGGCGAGCACCGACCTGGCACCGGCCAGTTCCGTGTCCAGGTCGGCGGTACGGTATCCGCGTACCACCGCACGCATCTCGGCCAGCGATTCATGCGCGATCCTGCTCACCTCGCGCATCTCGTCCACCGCCCCGGACCGGCCACGCTCGACCAACCGCGCCGCGAGCTCACTCTTGAGGGCCACCACCGACAGGTTGCGGCCGATCACGTCGTGCAGATCGCGGGCGAAGCGCAGCCGCTCCTCGGCCACCGCCAGCCGAGCGTGCGCCTTCCTGGAGTGATCCAGTTCCCAGACGCCCTTCAGTCCCCACATCGAGACGCGGTAGGTGAGCAGCCAGGCGAGCACGAGGCTGCCCAGGCCGATCGCGGCCGGGACGGCGATCGGCATGGGAGCACCCTCCGCCCGGGACACCGCGAGCTTCGTCGCCACGGCCGCCGCCAGCACGCCGGCGGTGACGGGGAGCGGCACCGCCGATGACACGGCGACGACGAACGCGGTCGCGAGGACGACCACCAGGCCAGATGCCGGGCCGTCGGGGTGACCGGGCTGCGCGTCGGGGTAGGCCACGGCCCCGGCCACCACGCCCACGACCGTGAGCCCGGTGGCCAGAGCGATCAGCCGCACCGGCCGGGACCGACGCCCCAGATAGTGGTCCAGGCCCGCGTGGACGAGCAGCGCGCAGGTGACGGCGTGCAGGGCGATACCGGCCGTCATCACCCACCGTGCGACCGGCCCCACCGCTGGACCGATCATGACGGCGGCCCACAGCGGTTCGAGGACATACGCCCCGGAGAGCGAGACGCGGGTCCACAGGTCCCAGCGTTCCGCCTGACCACGCCGCCGCCACCGCCGCGACCGGTCCGTGAGCCCGCTTCCCATCCCACCCACCCCGTCATGATCGCACCCGTTCTCGCGGGACGCTCCTACGGCCCGCTATGGCACGAACCGCATCTCCGGCCAGCGCGTGGACGGCCCGGCGAGCAACGCGCCCGGCCGTCCCAGCAGATGGCGGTCGAAGAACGCGCGGAGGTGGACGCGCTGGATGAGCACCGAACGAGGGCCGTCGATCTCGCCGATCATCCCGGTGACCTGATCCGGCGGCAGTCCCAGCGAATGCTGCCGGAGCAGCACCTGAAGGTCGGTGAACGAGGTGTGGCCCGCACCGTCCAGCCGTAGCTCCAGCCGCCAGCCTCGCAGGCGGGCCCACAGCGCCGCCCAGCTCGGGTCGTTGCCCCGGCCGTGCTCCGAGCTGCCGACCTGCAGGAACGGCCGGTCCAGCCCTTCCCGCAGAACCGGCCCGAACATCGCGCCGTCCAGGTTGACGCCGGCCCTGACCCGCGAGTCCGCATGCATGGTCGCGGCGGCGGTGGCACCACCCAGCGAATGCCCGAACATCCCGATACGGGACAGATCAAGCACACCGCGCATCCCCTTGGGCACAGACCGGCGCTCGGCGTCGACGGCACGTCCGCGATTGAGCGCGGTCAACCGGCCCATGACGAAACGGGTGTCGGCGAGGCGAGCGGCCACCGCCTTGGTGGCGACGGGATCATCGGGGTCGTCGAAGTTCGGTGGCGGTGAGCTCGCCGCGTGGATCCTCACCCGCCCGTCCGGGAACTCCACCGCTCCGGCATCGTGGGTGTGGTCGATGGCGGCGACCACGTAACCGTGGCTGGCGAGATCCTCCACCAGGGCGGTGCTGGAGGCACGGTCGGCGCCGAAGCCGTGCGAGAAGAGCACCACCGGCAGCGGCCCTCGCCCTCGATACACCGGCGCCCCCACTCGCCCGTGCGTGACCGGCAGGCGTACGGTTCCGGCCGGAACACCCGCCAGGACGGCCTCTGCCAGCCGGGGCGTGAGCCATGGCGCCCGGGGATACGCCGCCGCCTTCCGCGCCGGATACCACAGCTGGACCATGAGCTCCCGGGACGGCGTGGCGGGCACCCACGGGTCGGGCCGTGAACGGTCGACCAGGTGGAGCGACACGGTCCCGACCCGCAGCGGGCCGGTGGGTTCCGGCAGCGTGAGCCGGACGGGCGCCACCTGGCCGGCACCGAGGCCGGAGCCGACCTCGGCCGACGTCGTTCCAGCGAGTGGCGTCGTTCCAGCGAGTGCGGGGCGGCTGACACCGGGGCCGGCGAACGCGGGACCGGCCACGAGCGCCACCCCCAGCGCGGCGCGGCAGAGCGTCGCGACTCCTCGCCGGGGCGAGCCGGCCTGTCGTGGAGCCGCATCGGCCGGCCGGGGTGCCGCATCGGCCGGTCGGCGCCGGAGCATCGGGGAGAGTCGATCGGGCATCGTCATGATCCCAGCCTCCGGCGCCGCCCGGCCGTGCAGTAGTGCCGGTCCTCACCGGCTCGGGTGCGTCCCTCCTCGCCGGCCGATGACAAATCTCATGGGCGGCGCGGACGAGGCCCGCCTTCCGGGACCGGGCCCGCGCGCGAAAACGAGGTGAGACCGCCGGGGCTCCCTCGGTAGCCTCATCTCGACACGCAGGGGCTGAGCACATGGTGAGCTCACCCGGTTGTAACCCGGACGCTTCGGCTGTGGCGGTTCGACTCCGTCCCCCTGCACCGCTCTCGTCGTCCAGTGGCCGAGGACACACGCCTTTCGAGGCGGCGGGCGCCGGTTCGAATCCGGCCGAGAGCACCGGCGGACCCACTCGGTTCGAGCACGAACAAGATGCGTCTCCCCCGGCTCGGCCCGGCCGGACCGCGGCTCCCGCCGGACGGCGTCGACGCCGAGCGCCAGCAAGGCGGCCGCGGAGGCAGGTCCTACTTGTGGTGCACGATCTGGATCAGGTTGCCGCAGGTGTCGTCCAGGACCGCGGTGGTGACCGGCCCCATCTCCAGCGGCTCCTGGGTGAAGTGCACCCCGAGCCCGCGCAGCCGGTCGAACTCCGCATGCACGTCGTCCACGGCGAAGGCGGTGGCCGGAATGCCGTCCTCCACCAGCGCCGTCTTGTACGGCTTCACCGCCGGATGCTCGTCGGGCTCAAGCAGCAGCTCGGTCCCGTCGGGGTCGTCCGGCGAGACGACGGTCAGCCACCGGTGCTCGCCCAGCGGGACCTCGGTCTTCTTCACGAATCCCAGCACGTCGGTGTAGAAGCGCAGGGCCTTGTCCTGATCATCGACGAAGACGCTGGACAGGTGGATCTTCATGGGGTGCCCTCTGGTTTTTCTGGCCTGAGCCACCGGGTCACGATGTGCTCAAGCGGTTCGGTGTTCAGATCGTGGAACTTGTAGCGGCCCTGGCGCCGCGAACGGACTAAACCCGCGGATTCCAGGACGGCCAGATGCTGACTGACCGCCTGGCGGGACAGCCCCAGGCCGTGCTTGGCCACCAGCCGCGCGCAAATCTCGAACAGGGTCTGGCCGTCCCGGTCCACCAGCTCATCGAGGATGCGCCGGCGGGTGGGATCGGACAGCGCCTTGAAGACGTCCTCCGCCACACCCCAAGCATAGGCAAGTGAAGACTTGCCTATCAAGAGGCAAGCACTGACTTGCCTGTCACGTCGGCCATCCTCGCGTCACCCGCTCGAAGGGACGGGCTCCACCCGATGGGAGCCGTGCGCCGACCCGAAGGGCCGCCCGACCCCGGCCGGCCGGATCCGGACGGCGTTCCTCGCCGTGGGCGGATATCTGCGCGCCGGGACGGATAGTCCCTCGACCGCGGGGCAGGGAGGCCCGCATGGTGAACCCCCTGGACATCCTGCTGGTCTTCCTGCTTCTCGCCGCGGCCGGCCTGGCCGTCCGCTCCTGGAAACGGCAACACCGCTGAAGCGACGGCCCCCCGCCCGGAGGGCAGAGGCGTCGCCAGGGCGTCGGCGACCCGAAGAGGCGGAGGCCCGGCGCCCGCGTCAGTAGCGCAGATCCGCCAGGACGCCGTAGTGGTCGGACGGCACCACGCCGCCGACGGGCTCGTCACCGATCACCTCGCAGCGCACCGGATGGCCCGCGCCGCCCCGGCGCGGCCAGGCCGACAGCACGTGGTCGATCCTGAGGTCCGGCCACAGCGCCGGGGCCGCCCACGGGTTGGCCCCGGCCCAGGTGTGCCCGCCGGCCGGGTCGGTTCCGGCGGTGGCCCAGGCGTCGTAGAACACCAGGCCGGGCGCGGCCGCGGCGGACTTGCCGGTCAGCATGCGCAGCTCGTCGCCGTCGGGGTCCGATGGTGCCGGACCCAGGCGGTGCGGCAGGGCGAAAACCGTATCCAGCCGATGATGTGGCGGGAGATGGGCGGGACGCCGACCAGCAGTCCGTCGTCCCAGGAGCTCATCCTGAAGCGATCGGTAAAGGGCACGGCGAATCGCGGACGGCAAGGAGCGTCGACGCCCGGCCACCTCGGGGGCGGGAGAGGGCGGCGCCGGTCCCGCTTCATACATGTGAACGCAGGCAACGCTTCGGGGTCAACCCGCACCGCGATGTGAGTTCCGAGTAGGTCACGTAGCCGCGCGCGTCCCGTCAACGCCACTTTTCCGGCAGGTTACGATTCGGTATCGCCGGCAACTTTCCGTCTTGACACGCACCTCCCGCTCGGGCCAAAGTCGAGCAACTTCGTTGAACCGGTTCGCCTCTTCTTCCAGGACACCATTCCGCGACGGCGTCGAGCCGCGGCCGAATAGAGGCTGTTCAACGTGTCCCCCTGAAAGCAGCTATACAAAAATTCACGGCAATGTGTCGAACCGGTTCGATGATTGGAGCTGAGAGTGTCGACGATCGGAGACGTGGCCCGGGAGGCAGGGGTGAGCCGGAGCACGGCGTCATACGCGTTGTCGGGCAAGCGGCCCATCTCAGATGAGGTCCGCCGGCGCGTTCTGGCGGCGGCCGAAGCGCTGGCGTACACGCCGAACGCGGGCGCCCGGGCGCTGGCCACCTCCGAGACCATGGTTCTCGGCCTGCTCGCGCAGTTCCACGAAGACGAGTTCGCGCCCGCGATGCTCCAGTACATCCTGGGCGTCACCGACACGGCACGCGACCTGGGCTATGACACGCTGCTGGTCACCGAGGCCGACGGGGCGCGGGCGCTGCGGCGCATCACCGACTCGCGGATGGTGGACGGCGTCGTGCTCATGAACATCGCACAGGAGGACCCGAGACTGCCCATCCTGCGGGCCGCTCCGCAGCCGGGCGCCCTGGTCGGCCTGCCGGGCGACTGCTCCGGGCTCGACGTGTTCGACCTCGACTTCGAGGAGGCCGGCCGGGTCATGGTGGACCACCTGCACCGGCTCGGCCACCGCGAGCTGGTCCTCATCTCGCAACCCGACCACGTGGTCGAGCGCGGCGGCGCGTACGTGTGGCGGCTGCGCGACGCCGCGCTCGAACGGGCCCGGCTTCTCGGCGTCACCCTGCACGCCGTGTACGGCGAGTCGCGCCAGCCCGCCGTCGGGCGCCTGCTCAACGGGGTGCTCGACGCTCACCCCTCCGCGACGGGCCTGCTGATCAACAACGAGGCGGTCGCGGCCGCGCTGCCTTCTGTCACCTACCAGCGCGGGCTGCGTGTGCCCGAAGACCTGTCGGTCATCGGGCGCTACTCGGCCGAGTTCGCCGCGACCTTCTCCCTGCCCTATTCCTTCATCGAGAGCGCACCCGACCGCCTCGGTTCCATGGCGGTGCGACAGCTCGTGCGCCGCGTGGAATCCCCGGCGGCGCGCAACGAGCCGTTCGTCGTGCGCTTCATCTCCCCAGAGCTGGTGTCCCTGAAGAGCACCGCACCCCCCCGTCCGCGCTAGTCGCGCGGACGACCGCCCATCACCGACGAGAGCGCTCGATGTGAGCGCTAACACAGGAGAATTCAGATGACCCGTACCTCGCTTCCCACCAGGGTGGCGGTCTTCGGAACCGCCTTTCTGGCCCTGTCCGTCCTGACCGCCTGCGCCTCCGCCCCGCAGCCGGGCAGTCCCGTGGAAGACGCC
The DNA here is from genome assembly GCF_051918855.1 of Streptosporangium sp. H16. Lineage (NCBI taxonomy): Bacteria > Bacillati > Actinomycetota > Actinomycetes > Streptosporangiales > Streptosporangiaceae > Streptosporangium > Streptosporangium sp. H16. The sequence continues at coordinate 32,032 of NZ_JBPXMD010000034.1, read as the reverse complement.
GCGGACAGCGCCTACACCTGGTGGGACCCCTACCCGCAGCACGACGCGAACTCCGCGTGGGCCAAGCGGGTGAACACCTGCGGGCAGCAGGCCGGCGTCACCATCAAACGCACCGCCTACGACACCACCGCCCTGACCAACCAGGCTCTGCTGGCCGGGCAGGAGGGCAACGCACCCGACGTCATCCTCCTCGACAACCCCGTCGTCTCCACCCTGGCGGACGCGGGCATGCTCGCCACGATGTCGGACTTCGGGCTCGACACCGCGCGCTTCGACAAGAATCTCATCGCCGCCGGCGAACTGGACGGCAAGGCGTACGGCGTCCCCATCGGCGCCAACACACTGGCGCTCTACTACAACAAGAAGATCCTCGAAGACGCCGGTGTGAACCCCGAGTCGATCAAGGACTGGGACTCGCTCACCGCGGCGCTGAAGAAGGTCAAGGCGGTCGGCAAGAAGCCCATCACCTTCGCCGGGATCGGCACCGAGGAGGGCTCCTTCCAGTTCCTGCCCTGGTTCTGGGGCGCCGGCGCGCAGCTCACCCAGCTCGACTCGCCGCAGGCCGTCGAAGCGCTGAAGTTGTGGAACTCCTGGCTCAAGGACGGTCTCGCGCCCAACTCCGTCATCAACAACTCCCAGAACACCACCTGGGAGGAGTTCCTGACCGGCGACTTCGCCTTCGCCGAGAACGGCACCTGGCAGATCGACAGCGCCGCCAAGGCGAACTTCCCCACCGGCATCGTGCAGATCCCCGCCAAAAACGGTGGTGCCGCGCCCACGCCGACCGGTGGCGAGTTCCTCACGGTGCCGATCCAGAAGGACACCAAGCGCTACGACGCCACCAAGAAGATCCTTGAGTGCATGACGACGCCGGAGGGCCTGGTGGAGACCGGCACCACCTTCGCGTACTACATCCCCTCCACCACCGGCGGACAGGAGGCGATCCTCGACAAGGAGCCGAACCTCAAACCGTGGGTGGAGGCCGTCCGCAGCGCCAAGGGCCGTACCAGCGACAACCTCGGCACCAAGTACCCGAAGATCTCCGAGGCCCTGTGGACCGGCGTGCAGAAGGCCCTGAGCGGCTCGGCCAGTCCCGCCGACGCGCTCAAGGACGCCCAGGCCCAGGCCAAGCAGGCGACCGGTAACTGATCATGGCGACACCCCGAACGGGCACGGTGCGTGCCGGCCGGCAGGCCCGGCCGGCGCCCCGGCGCCGGTGGACGAGCCGGTGGACGGCCCTGGCCTTCCTCGCGCCGCTGATCGTCTACCTGCTGCTCTTCTACGCCTATCCGCTGTACCGCAACATCGACCTCAGCGTGCACGACTACACGCCGCGCGCCTTCATCCAGGGCGATCCGGAGTTCACCGGACTGGACAACTACCTGGCCATCGTCTCCGACGACGCCTTCCTGCGCGCCCTGGGCAACACCGCCCTGTTCACGCTGGCGTCGATCGCCGCCCAGTACGTCCTCGGCCTGGCCCTGGCGGTCTTCTTCCACCGCAGATTCCGCCTGTCGGCCGTGCTGCGCGCGATGTTCCTCGTGCCGTGGCTGCTGCCGCTGATCGTCTCGGCCTCGACCTGGTCGTGGATGCTCAACAGCGACAACGGCATCGTCAACGCGGCCCTGCAGGCATTCGGGATCGGCCAGATCAACTGGCTGACCTCCCCGGACACCTCGCTGCTGGCGGTCACCGTCGCCAACATCTGGCTGGGAATCCCGTTCAACCTGGTCATCCTCTACGCCGGGCTGCAGAACATCCCGGCCGAGCTGTACGAGGCCGCCGGGCTGGACGGCGCCAACGCCTGGCAGCGGTTCCGGCGCATCACCTTCCCCCTGCTGCGCTCGGTGTCGGCGATCACCCTTCTGCTCGGCCTGATCTACACGCTCAAGGTCGTCGACATCATCTGGATCATGACCAGGGGCGGCCCGGCGGACGCCTCCACGACGCTGGCCGTCTGGTCCTACCGCGAGGCGTTCGGCACCGGTCAGCCCGACTTCTCCCCGGCGGCGGCGGTCGGCAACCTGCTCATCCTCATCGCCTTCGCCGCCGGGCTCGTGCACGTGCGCCTGCAGCGCAGGGAGGAACGCCGATGAAGCGCTCGTGGCAGACCGTGGTAGGCGTCGTCCTGGTGGCGCTGATGCTTTTCCCGGTCTACTGGATGTTCAACGTCTCGCTGACCAAGACGAGCGACATGCGGGCGGACCCGCCCCACTGGTTCCCCTGGGATCCCACGTTCGAGGGCTACTCCGCCGCGCTCGGCCAGCAGCTGCCCGCCCTGGCCACCAGCCTGCTCATCGGCCTGGGCACGGTCGCGCTCACGCTGGTCGTGGCCCTGCCCGCCGGGTACGCGCTGGCCAAGCTGCGGCCTCGTGGCGGCCGGACCATCGACTTCCTGCTGCTGGTCGCTCAGATGATCCCCGCGGTCGTCATGGCGATGGGCTTCTACGCCATCTACCTCAGGCTCGGGATGCTCAACACCGTCGCCGGCCTGATCCTCGCCGACTCGACGCTGGCCGTGCCGTTCGCCGTGCTTCTGTTCCGGGCGTTCATGGCGAGCATCCCCCATGAGCTGCTGTCGGCGGCGCAGATAGACGGGGCGAGTACCTGGCGCACGTTCCGCTCCATCGTCCTGCCGCTGAGCCGCAACTCGGTGATCACGGTCTCGCTGTTCACGTTCCTGTGGGCGTGGTCGGACTTCGTCTTCGCCTCGACCCTCAACCGCAACAGCGACACGATCCCGATCACCCTCGGCATCTTCCGCTACATCGGCAACAACACCACCCAATGGAACTCGATCATGGCGACCGCCGTGATCGCGTCCGTTCCCGCGGCCTTCCTCCTGATCCTCGCGCAGCGCTACATCGCCGCCGGGGTCACCGCGGGCGCGGTCAAGGACTGACCAGAAAGGCTCAACGACATGACCGAAGGCACGACGGGCGGCTGTCCCGTGCTGCCCTCCCACGGCCGGATGCGCCCTCTCGGGCTCGCGCAGGTCTCCATCACCGGCGGCTTCTGGGGTGCCCGTCAGGCCGTGAACGCCACGGCCACGCTGGCCCACTGCGAGTCGTGGATGGAGCGCCTCGGCTGGCTGGCCAACTTCGATCGTGTCGCCGACGGTACGACCGGCCCCGGCCGGCCGGGCTGGCCGTTTTCGGACTCGGAGGTCTACAAGCTGCTGGAGGCCCTGTCCTGGGAAGCGGGGCGCACCGGCGACCCGGACGCGGAGGCCGCGATCGAGCGGCTCACGGCGCGCGTCGCCCGCGCCCAGGACCCCGACGGGTATATCAACACCTGCTTCGGCCACGGCGGCCAGCAGCCCCGTTACAGCGACCTCGAAGACGGCCACGAGCTGTACAACATCGGCCACCTGCTGCAGGCCGCCGTCGCCCGGCTGCGCACCTCCGGTGAGGACGACCTGGTACGGGTCGCCCGCCGGGCCGCCGACCACGTGTGCCACACGTTCGGCCCGGACGGCCTGACCAAGATCTGCGGCCACCCGGAGATCGAGGTGGGCCTGGCCGAGTTCGGCCGGGCGCTGGGCGACGAGCGTTACATCGAGCAGGCCCGCCTGTTCCTCGACCGCCGCGGCCACGGCACGCTCAAGGACATCCCGCTGGGACGCGCCTACTTCCAGGACGACATCCCCATCCGCCAGGCCGAGGTCTGGCGCGGCCACGCCGTACGCGCCCTCTACCTCAGCGCCGCCGCCGTCGACGTGGCCGTCGAGCGCGGCGACGACGAGCTGCTGCGCGCGGTGGAGCGGCAGTGGGAGCGCTCGGTCGCCCGCCGCACCTACATCACCGGAGGCATGGGCTCCCGCCACCAGGACGAGGGCTTCGGCGAGGACTGGGAGCTGCCGCCGGACCGCGCCTACTGCGAGACCTGCGCCGGAGTCGCCTCCATCATGGTGTCCTGGCGCCTCTTCCTGGCCACCGGCGACGTCCGCTACTCCGACCTCATCGAGCGCACGCTCTACAACGTCATCGCGGCCTCCCCGAGCCCGGACGGCCGGGCGTTCTTCTACGCCAACCCGCTCCACCAGCGCACCCCCGGCCGGCCCACCGACCCGGACGAGGTCAGCCCCCGCGCCGAGGCAGGCGTACGGGCCGCCTGGTTCGACGTCTCCTGCTGCCCCACCAACGTCGCCCGTACCCTGGCCGGCCTCCAGGGGTATCTCGCCACCACCGACGACGACGGCCTCCAGATCCACCAGTACGCCCCCGGCGAGATCCGCGCCGAGCTGCCCGGCGGGCGGCAGGTCGCCGTGGACGTCGAGACCGGCTACCCCGAGACCGGCACCGTCCGCGTCCGCGTCGCCGCCGACACCACCGGCCCCTGGACCCTCACCCTGCGCGTCCCCGCCTGGGCGGCCGGCGCCACGCTGACCGACGAGGGCCGTACCCGGGAGGTCGCCCCCGGCACCGCCGAGATCACACGGACCTTCCGCGCAGGCGACGTCATCGTCCTCGACCTGCCGATGGAGCCGCGTTTCACCTGGCCCGACCCCCGCATCGACGCCGTACGCGGCTGCGTCGCCGTCGAACGTGGCCCCGAGGTCCTGTGTGTCGAGTCCCACGACCTCCCCGGCGCCGCCGGACTCGACGCCCTCGTGATCGACCCCTCGCCGGGCCTGCGCGCCGAGCCCGGCGGCGCCCGGGGCCGCGCCCTGCTGCCCGCCCAGCCGGACCGGTCCTGGCCCTATCCCGTACGTCATCCCGCACATCCGGCCGCCCCCGCCGGGGACGCCGGATGGTTCGACGTTTCGCTGCGGCCCTACCACTCCTGGGCCCGGCGAGGCCCCTCGGGCATGCGCATCTGGCTGCCCGTGTCCACCCCCGCTGAACCACGCCGGTCTCGTGGAGACTCCGATGTGATCATGGTCAGCTCCGGGTGATCGAAGAGGGGCAGACTGCTCCGCCCCCTTTCATGGTGTCAGGCGGCCTCGTGCCGTCGTTGGCAGTCGATACAGGTGCGTGCCGGCGGCCGGACCTCGAGCCGTTCGAACGGGATGGGTCCCTGGCAGTGGGCGCGGGGGCCGTAGGTGCCGGGACGGCCTGCCGCCCCCGAGGGGACGGTCGCAGGACGTCTTCGGGACGCGACATCACGCCCGAGCAGACGGGCCGCGTCGGGCGAGCGTATGCGCCTGCGGGCGTCGCGCGCGCTCCACACCTGGTGGACCTCCATGCTGAGCGTGGTGGTGGCACGTTGACGTCACCAGGACGTCACCGGCCCCAACGCCCGGCGGTACGCGCGGCCGTAACCAGACGAGCGCGGCGGCCTGGTCGCCGACGTCCGGGACCATCCGTACGACGAACCAGGCCGCCACGCTCGGTCGAGGTGGGCGGGCGGGGGGCTCAGACCGTGTCAGTCCAAATAGTCGCTGATGTAGTCCTCGCACTCGACCTTGAGGTTGCTCTCGGACTGCTTGCAGCCGCGCCAGATGAACTTCTGCCTGCTCACGTCACCGGAGATGGACACGCTGAGTTCTCTGGTTCCTCCGTTGCACGACACCCCGTCCGTGTAGCGCCAGCTCACGACAGGGTTGTTCCACGAGCTCTTCTTGTACTGGGCGTACACCGTCCAGCCGTCGTCGCAGAGGCCGTCTCTCACCGTGAAGGAGTTCCGGCCTTTCGCCATGTTCGACGTGCCGGAGTTGAACCAGACCGTGCCCGCCACATTGCCCGCCGCGTGATAGACGTTCATGCTGCTGGTGGCCGCGTGCGCCACCCCGGTCGTCATGACGGTCATGGCCGCCACACCGAGCACGACCACCGCTTTGGCCATCTTGAGCCGCTTGGGCATCACCGCACCTCTTCCTGTTCTTCGCGTCTCCGGGCCCTGCCGGATACCTTTCCGTGGATCATCGGCGATGTCCCACGGGCCGGCGTTCGAAAAAATCGAATATCGCACATCATTCATGGCGACATTTTCTGTACGGCGGAGTTGTGAAATACGCGGGATCCGACCCGCTCGCTCCCCGCCCCCCGCGTCCGCATATGCCCGGCGGGGAGCGGGCCGCGTACCCCGCTCGCTCCCCGGCGAAAACGCCTCAGGGACCGCCGAGCGCGGCCGGGCCGTCAACGGTTTGCGATACCGCCGTAGGTGTCGAAGCAGGTGTTGTAAACCCTCACCTTGTAGAAGCCGTACAGTCCGAAGATCCGGCCTGAGCGCTTGTGCCCGCTGCCGACAAATCCTTTCCCGACGGTTGCGCCGTTTGCCGCGTCATAAACCGTGAAGTCGGCACCGCAGAACGGGGATGTGATGATCTCGTACCAGATCCAGTGTTCCGCGTGGGCCTGCACCGCCGCCGAGGTGCAATGAGTTCCGGCGACCCGGCACCACTGCAGCTCTCCGGCGGCGGACGCCGACGCTGACGCCGGACCCTGCATCCCCAGCACGAGTGCCGCGAGACCGATCCCGACGCCGAGACGCTTGAGGATTCCGCGAACCGACACCTGCACCACTCCTTTATATTCGAAATTTCGACTACCCCTGGTGGCGATCGGTGAGCGTCGTTTCCTACCGAGGACCACCCGGAGGCAAATAGTCGGTGAAGATGCTTCCGGTGAAGGAGGAACATCGGCGTCAGCGCCTGTCCCCGGCCCCACCCCGTCCCTCTTCGCGAAAAACTAAGCATCCCTCGTCTTCACCGAGGCCGGACAAACAACGAAGGTTCCTGAAGATAATCACCGCCTGGCTGACATTCCGGGAACCCATAAGCTTCCAGTACTACATCTGTCGATCATGTGGTAAGGGATCGCCTCGCCGGCGGTGGTGGTCGAGCAGGGCGCACGCCTGGTGTACCTGCCGGGAAGGGATGCACCTTCCCGGATGGGCGGAAGGGGTCGAGGTCCGGCCGGCGGACCTGGCCGTCCCGACCCGGCCGGCCTGGAGCCGGCCGCCACCGTGGCCGAAGGTGCGGGCGGCCGTTCCGGCGGAAAGGCTGCTCGTGTTCGGGGGGCGAGAGCGGCCGGGAGCCGCTTTGTCGATTCCTGGGCGCGCCGATTCCGGATATGCCATTTCCTCAGACGAATGAGCGGGCCGCGTTTCACCGGAAGAGACCACGTCGGCAGTTGAAGCTGATCGTCCGGGGTCGATGAGACGTCACATGCCCGAAACATAGGCCTTGCGGGGTAAATCGGTCGACGGTATTCTGAGCCCATGGGAGCGCTCCCACTAAATGTGGAGATGTTTCGGCCCCGATTACGCGCTGACGTGCGGTGGGTCGAGTTCCCCGGGGGGGTTCATGTTCACGGGGATCACGGGGCGGCTACACTGCGCGGACCCCACGCGCTGGCCCTGCTGGAGCGGCTGGCTCCACGCCTCGACGGGGCCCTGACCCTGGGCGAGCTGACCTCGGGCCTGCCCGAGGCCCAGCGCGACCTGGTCACCGGCCTGGTCGGACGGCTGGCCGACCTGCGGTTCGTCGTCGACGACACCGGGGCTCCGGCTCACGGGTTGTCCGCCGAGGAGCTGGAGACCTACGCGGCCGAGATCGCGTTCGCCGGGCACCCGGGGCGGTTCGCCCGGGTACGGAACTCGGCGCTGCGCGTGACGGGGACCGGGGTGCTGGTCCCGGCGCTGGTCAAGTGCCTCCGGTCGGTGGGCTGGCGCGAGGTGGTGGCCTCGGGCGGGGACGTTCTGGTGCAGGTCAGCACCTCCCGGGAGGAACTACTGGCCGGGGCGCTCGCCTGCCCCGCCGACGTGGTGCTCGCGCAGGTGCTGATCTGCGACGACGAGGCCTGGCTTACCTCCGCGGGACCGCCCGGGGAGACCGACGCGGCCACCGGGTGGGGGCGGTTGTCCCTCCGCGAGGGGACGCGGGGCGACTGGTTGCGCGGCGCGGTCCCCCGCGTGCTGGCGTCCCAGGTGGCCCTGGGGGTCTTCTCGGCGGTGACGGGGCTCACGGAGGCGCGGCGCGCGTTCACACGCGTTGATCTGCGCAGCTTGGAGAGCACGATCCACCGTTTCGCGGGGCTGCGCCGGGATCCGGCGGAGGTGTCCGGAGCCACCCACGCGTCGCGAACGTCGGCGGGCGGCGGGGACCGCGACGCCGGCGGTGAGAGCCCGGAGCTTCCGGGTGCGGCGGGGTTCGGCGGGCACGATGCCTCGAGCGAAGCGGGCGCTCGGGACCGGTTTTTCGCGCTCTGTCGTGATCTGGTGGACCCCCGGATGGGGGTGATCGCGGTTCTCGACGAGGGTGCCTATCCGCAGGGGCCGCTCTCCGTCGTGCGGGCGCTGGTCGGTGACCGCGAGGTCGTCGGGTGGGGCGCGGATCACGACACGGCGCGGTTGCGGTGTCTGCTGGCGGTGTTCGCGGCGGACTCCGGCGACGGTTTCGTCGGTGCGGGGCTGACCTGGGAGGACGCCGTCTCCGCGGCCCACCGGCAGCGGCTCGAAGCCGGGGCGGCGCTGGTGGGGGCGGGGGGCGAGATACCCGTGCCGCAGGACGGGCCGCTCTGGCGGCAGGTCGTGGCGTCCGGTGAGGTGCCGGTCGTCCGGGAGATCCCGGGGTCGGCGGTGTTGCGGTTCGAGGTGCCGGACCGCCCGCCGATCGTGTCGCTCGGGTTGCACGACGGGCTGGAGCGGGTGTTGCTGCGGGCGCAGACCGGCCTCGAACCGCCCGTGCGGTGGGCGAGCGAGGGGCATCCGATCGGCGGAACCGCCGTCTCGTTGCCCGCCGACGGGCCGGCGTTCGTGGCGCGGGTGACGTCGTGATCGCCGGCGTGGTGGGGTCGGGGCGGCTCTTCGAGGCGATCAGGGCGCGGGTGCGGCCGGGCGGGGTCGCCGGGGTCGCCGGGGTCGTCGTGGTCGCCAGCGACGCCGACGACATCGGGCGGCGGCGTTACGAGGTGCCCTGGTTGCCCGTGCACACCGAAGCAGGACATGTCGTGATCGGCCCCACCGCCTTCCCCGGCAGGCCGGGCTGTCCCACCTGTGTGGAACGGCGGCGCGCCGGGAACCGGGAGCACTTCCAGGTACGTCTGCGTGACCGCCCCGCCCTCCTCACCTCCCTCGTGGCCGGGACGGTCGGCGAACTGGTGGCCGAAGAGGTCGAGAACCTGCTGGCCGACCCGTCGGCCGCGCTGACGAGCGGCGCGATGCTCCGGATGCCGGTCCGGACCGGCGCGCTGGAACGCCACCCGTTCCTGCCCGACCCGTTCTGCGAGGTCTGTGGCGACCGGCCGCCCGACGGGCCGCGCCCGTTCGTCTTCACGCCGCAGCCGAAGGTGTCGGGTTTCCGGGTCGCCACCCTCGACCTCGCCGACCTGGAACGCCGCTACGTCGACCCGGAGACGGGCGTCGTGCGCTCGGTGGCCGCCGACGCGCGGGACGGCGCGGTCGCCGTGGCGCGGCTGAACCCCGCGCGGGCCGCCCACGAGAGCCACCACGGGTTCGGGCGGTGCGAGGACGTGCCCGCCGCGAAGGCGACGGCCGTCGCCGAGGCACTCGAACGGCTGGCCGGGTTCTCGCCGCGCGGGCGCAGGACCACCGTCAGGGCCGCGTTCGACGACATCGCCGACCAGGCGCTCGACCCGCGCCGCCTGGGGTTGTATCCCGACGACTGGTACGACCGGCCCGGTTTCTGGTTCACCCGGTTCGACCCGGCGCGGGAGACCGCCTGGGTCTGGGGCCACTCGTTCCAGCGGGGCGGGCCGGTGCTGGTGCCGGAGACGTTCGCCTACTTCGGCCCCCGGCCCGACCGGGGCTTCGCCTACGAGTGTTCCAACGGCTGCGCCCTCGGCGGGTCGCTCGCGGAGGCGATCCTCTACGGCCTGCTGGAGGTCGCCGAACGGGACGCCTTCCTGACCACCTGGTACGCCCGCCTCCCGCTCCCCCGAGTCGACCTGCGTTCGGCGCGCGACCGGCGCGTCCCGATGACCGCCCAGCGGATCGGCGACCGGCTCGGCTACGACGTCCACGCCCACGTGGTCACCCTCGAACAGGGATTGCCGGTCTTCTGGGTCACCGCCGTCGACCGGTCGGGGCGGTCGGACCGACCGAAGGCGATGTGCGGCGGCGCCGCCCACCTCGACCCCGAACGGGCCCTGCGCCGGGCCCTGGACGAGCTGGGCCCGATGCTCGCCAACCACGTCGCCCGTTATGACGAGAGCGAGGCGGCCCGGCTGGTGGCCGACTCCGGCGAGGTGCGCCTGCTGGAGCACCACCCGATGGTGTACGGGCACCCGAAGGCGTACGAGCGGCTGGAATTCCTGTCGGGCGGCGCCGAGCTGACGGTCGGTGAGCTGCCGGAGTGGCCGGCCCACGACGACCTGGCCGACGACCTGCGTGACCTGGTGGCCCGGTTCCTGGCCAGCGGCATGGACGTGATCGCCGTCGACACCACCTCGCCCGAGGCGGCGGCCGGCGGATTCGCCTGCGCGAAGGTGATCGTGCCGGGGGCGGTGCCGATGACGTTCGGCCACCACCACCGGCGGGTGCACGGCCTCCCCCGGCTGCTGACGCGGGGCCGCGCGATCGGCTACCTCGACCGCGACCTCGCGGTGGGCGATCTCAGCCCCCACCCGCACCCGTTCCCGTGAGGCGCGCGATGACGGACGCGGCAGCACGTTACGTGGCGGCGATGGCGGATCGCGGGCCGCTCGACATCCGGTGGGACCTGGCGCCGCTCCGGCACAAACGCTATCCGTCGGCCGAATGGGCCGAACCGCGGCACCCGCTGGGCGCGCTGCTCCAGGGCATGCTCGGCATCACCCGCGTGATCTGGCGGCACACGGACGCGGGCCCGATGGCGATTCCGGGCCGTCCGGCGCCCTCCGGGGGCGGCCTGTACCCCATCGAGGCCTATGTCGCCTGCCCGGACGGGCTGTTCCACTACGACCCGGTCCACGAGGTCCTGGAGGTGCTGCGCACGGGTGACCACGGCCCGGCGCGGATCTGCCTGACGGCGGTCTTCTGGCGTTCCATGTTCAAGTACGGCGACTACGCCTACCGCCTGATCTGCCAGGAGATCGGCGTCCTGCGCACCCAGGCGGAGGTGGTCGCCGCCACCCTGGGCCTGACCGTCACCCCCGGCGACGCCGACCACGCCCTCCTCGGTCTGGACGAATCCCGCGAATCCCCTCTGGCCGTCCTGCACGTGGAGCCGTACGAACGGGTCCTTCCGCCGGAGCCCGCCGAGGCCCCGCGGAACTCCGGCGACCTGCCGCGGGAGGCCCGGCCTCTCCCCCTGCCGTTTCCTCCGGGCGCGGCCCGCGACCTGCACCGGGCCGCGGACGCCACCTCGCGGGCGAGGCGTCCGAGCCAACCGGCACGGGGCATCCGGATTCCGGCCGAAGTGGTGGACCTCCGCGACGGTCTGCGCGCACGCCACTCCCCCGTCGACGGTTTCCGCCCGGTGCCCGTCCCGCTGACGGAGATCATCGCGATAACCGGCCTGGCCGTCTGCCCCGGCCTGGACCTCTACCTGCTGGCCCTGCGCGTCGACGGCCTCCCGAGGGCCGCCTACCGCTACGACGGCGACCTCCGACGGGTCCGCGCCGCACCGCTGGAGGAGCTGGGCACGGCCCCCCTCGTGGCGAACACCCGGGAGGCCCTGAAGACGGCCGCCGCAGTGATCGTCCCCGTGGGCGACCCCCTGGCGGGCACCGCGCGCGACCACCGTGACCAGCTCGTGGAGACCGGCGCGTCGCTGCAGCGGGCGACGCTGGCCGCCGCCGCGCTGGGTCTCACCTCCCGCATCCACTCCGACGGCGCCGGCGAGGCGACGGACCGCGTACTGGGCCTGACGGGCCCGGCGCGGAGCCTGTCGTCCCTGCTCGTCGGCGTCCCCAGGTCCCGGGGGCCAGACCTGGTCCTCCGGTTCCCCGATCCGCAGGAAGGAGGTCCGAAGGCACGTCCGCAACACACCGATCAGTGAAAGAGAAGGAGAAACGTCATGGACAAGCTCCCCCTTGACCTGTCCGGTCTGGAGGTCGAGGCGATCGACGTCCTGTCGGCCGACTCGATCGTGATGGAGGGCCACGGCGCCATCGAGACGGGCGCCTCGTCGGCGATGGGCTACTGCTCGTCGTACATGCAGGCGAACAGCTGCTGGGCGCCGGAGGCGTAGCAGGTCCCCGCCAAACGCCGAGGGCGCCCACGGCACGGGCGCCCTCGGTCACGGGATGAAGGAGTGTCCTTGTCGCGAACAGCTCAGCCCGCCGACCGAGATTACGTCGTGGCGCCCATCTTCGCCATCCGGGTGGCCGGGCTGCCCGCCGACGGGTTGCGGCAGTTGCGGTGCGAGCGCACGTGGAGGCTCGTCGACGAGCTGCTCGAGGTCGCCCGCACGCTGGCGGACGAGGGCCGGGCGATGTCCGGCCCCCTGCACGAGGTGATCGGCGCGGGCGTGTTCAAGCCGGTCCTGGTGGCGCTGCGCCGCGACCTCTTCCGGGGCCGCCGCCCGGACCGGCGGGCGACCGCGCCGCAGGTGCTCGCCGCCCTCCCCGAGGAGCTGCGGGTACGGGTCCTCGCCTGGATCGCCCTCAAGGACCACCACGACACGCTGGCGGCCGGCCTGCCCGCCGTCTACGAGGCCGAACGGCGGGAGAAGGCCGAGCTCCTGCGCGTGCTGGCCGAGGACGCGACCTTCCGCCGGGGGCTCCAGCTCGGCAGCCCGATCCTGGCCGCGCGCACGTCCCCGTCGCGCCAGGAGGCGGTCAAACTGGCCCGCTACCTGGCCCGCGCCACCATGAAGACCAGCCCTTACGCGACGTTCGCGTGGAGCGGTTTCGGCACCTGGACCGACGACGGCCCCATGGCCGCCCCGCCCGCCGACCTGACGTGGCGGGAGGTCGTCGACCTCGACCGCGCCGTGTTGCGCCCGCTCTGGGTGACGTTGTCGCGGCACGCGGAGGCCGCGGAGACGCGGGTGAACCCGACCGCGTTCGAGGAGGACGGCCGCATCTGGTTCCTCGGCCCGACCGCGACGGAACCGCTGCTCAGCGTGCCCGCGACCGAGCCGGTGAAAGCGGCGCTCGCGGAACCGGCCAGGGCGCTGGCCGACATCGGGCTGGTGGAGCTCGTGCCGCCGTACGGCGAACACGACGACGACCCGCTGGCCAAGCTGGGCGTCGAGGAGGACGCGAAGGTGATCCGTGACCTGCTCGCCCCGAGGGAGATCCCGGAACGAAACCTGTTCTGGCACAACGCCGTCATCCCCGGCGACGCGGGCCGGTGCGGCCGGGAGGCGTGGCGCCCGGCGCTCGACGACCTGAACCGGCTGCGGAAGGGGCTGGCCCTGTTCGACGGCGATCTCCCGGTGAAACTGGCCGCCGCCGACTTCTTCCTGCGCCGGTACGGCCCCGGCGCCGCCGTCCCCGTCATGAGCTTCTACCGCGCCGTTCACAGTGCCCCGGGCCCGCTGCGCGACCTGGTCCGCGATCCCTTCGCGGCCGGTCCCGGTCACGCGGACCTGCGCGAACGTTTCCTGCGGACCGGCGAGCTCCCCGACGACGACCGGTTCCGCGCCCCAGGTTCGATCTGCGTCTACGCCCAGGCGCTCCCGGAGGGCCGCCTGGTCGTCAACACCGTCACCGCCGGTTACGGGAAGGGGCTGTCCCGTCTCCACCACCAGCTGCGCCGGATCGGCCACGCCCCGGACGCGTCGGCGCTGCGGGCCCCGCAACGCGACATCAGGATCGCCGAGGTCGCGGGCGCCCTCGGCAGCGGCCTGAACCTCCGCACCACCACGGCCGATGTGACGATCGACTACCCGTACACCACGGGTGGAGGTCTGCACCCCTCGGCGTTGACGGTGCGGCTCGACGGTTCCCGGCTGGCGTTGTGGGCCGACGGCGGGAAGGTGCGCCCGATGCACCTGGGCATGACCGCCCAGCACTGGTTGCCGCCGTGGTTGCAGTTCCTGGTCAGGGTCTTCGGCGAACCGTCGGTCGCGATGGTGCCCGGCTGGGTGTTGCGCCCCGGCCCGGTGCCGCCGCGCGGCCGGATCGACCACCTGCCCCGCCTCGACCTGGGCGTGGTCACGCTGGCCCGCGAGTGCTGGCGGCTGCGCGCCGCCGACTTCCCCTCGGGCGGCCCGCCCGAGCTGGCGTCGTGGTTGCGCGACCACGGCATGCCGCGGCGTTTCTTCGCCCGGGTCCTGGACCTGCGCGACGGCCTGCTCGCGGGCCTGCTCGGCAAACACCGCAAGCCCATGTACGTCGACGTCACCGACCCCTTCCTGCTCGCCGGCCTGCGCCACGCGGCCGGGAACCCCGACGCCCTGATGGTCGTCGAGGAGACCCTGCCCACCCCCGAGGACGCCCCCGTCTACCCCGGCGGCCCGCGCGTCACCGAGTACGTCATCCAGGTGAGCGCCCCGTGACCCCCTGGCAGAGCGCCCACCTGTTCCACACCGGCGACCTCGACGACCTGATCCGCGACGTCGTCACCCCGCTGGCCCGGTCGGCGACGGCCTGCTTCTACCTGCGCTACTGGGAGTCGGGCCCCCACGTGCGGCTGCGCCTGAAAGGGGTGCCCCGCGACGAGATCAGTGCCCGGGCCGCCCGGTGGTTCGCCGACCACCCGTCGCCCGGCGTCGATGCCCCGGCCTACCGGCGGCTGGCGGCCGTGCTCGCGAAAGGGGAACGCCGCGAGAGTTACGACCCGGTCCTCCACCCGGCCGGCAGCGTGGCATTCATCCCATATGAGCCGGAAAAGCGCGTCTACGGAAACATGCCCGCCGTCGAACGACATTTCGGCATCTCCAGCTCCCTCGCGCTCGACGTCCTCCACGGCGCGCCCGCGATGGAACGCAGGACCGCCGTCGGCCTCGCCGTGCTCACGCTGACGATGGCCGCCTGCCAGCCCGACCTCGCCGAAGCGGCCCGCCGCCTGCCCCCGCACGACCCCGGCGACCTCCCGGCCGCGCTGGTCACCCAGACCGAACATCTCTGGCACCTGAAGGACGGCCCCGGCCTGCTCGGCACCTGGGCCGCCTCGATCAACGACCTGGCCGCGAGCCTCCCGGCGACGACCGGCGACGCGGGCTCAGCCCACGCCCACCTGGCCGTCATCGGCGACGACGCACAACGGGCCCGCGTGCTGCTGCGCTGCGCCCACCTGTTCCACAACCGGATCGGCCTGCGCCCCGGCCCGGAATCGCACATCTCGACTCTCGCGGCCCGCGCGCTGGCCGCGCTGCGGAGGTGACCGTCATGTGGCACAGCGTCCACGTCTTCTACCACGAGCCGGACAAGGACCCCCTGCTCCTCGACGCCGTCCGGCCCCTGCTGGCCGACATCCGCGACCACGTCGAGGCGGCGTACGTGGTGCGCCACTGGCGGCAGGGCCCCCACCTGCGCATCAACGTGAAGACCGACCGGCGGACGTGGGAGGAGGTGGTGCGCCCCCGCGTCGACGCGGTCGTCGGCGGATGGTTGCGCGACCACCCGTCGACGTACGTGGTGGACCAGGCCGAGAGCCTGGCGCGGCACCGCCTCATGGCCGCGCGCGAGCAGGAACACGGCCCGCTCACCCCGTGGCCCGCCGACAACTCGATCGTCGAGTTCCCGTTCGACGACCGCCGCCACGTCCTGGGCGGCGACGAGGGCGTCGACCTGCTCACCGCGTTCTACAGCGACAGCACCCCGCTCCTGTTCGCGATGCTCGACCACTGCCGCGACGGCCGCGACACCAAGTCGGACCTGGCCATGGCCCTGCTCCTGACGGTCGCGCACACCTCCCATCCGATCGAGCGCAGCTACCTGTCGTTCCGGGTGCACGCCGAGGGCTACCTCACGTGGTCCAAGGACCCCGAGGCCGCCCGGCGCTCCTTCGACGAGGTGTACGGCTCCCGCCGCGCCCTGCTCACCCAACGGGTCAGGCAGGTCGTGGACACCATCGACGCGGACGGGGACAGCCCGTTCGTCCGGGAGTGGGCGGCGCTCGTGGAGACCTACCGCGCGAGGGCCGACCGCGTGGTGCACCTGCTGCCGACCATGGACGACACCCCGGCCGAGACGAGGGGCGAACTGCACACCCTGATGTTCGGCACCCCCGGCTACCGCCGCGACATGTTCGCCCGCCCCGACTTCCTGCGTTACCGGGTGGTGCTCAACTACACCTACCTGCACCTGACGAGGCTCGGCCTGACCCCGCTCGACCGCTTCCGCACCTGCCACCTGCTCGCGAACGCGGTCGAGGAGGTCTACGGCGTCTCCGGCCTGGAGTCGATGCGCCGCTACGCCTCCGGCTAGCGGGAGGGATCACCAGTCAGCTGCCTTCATGCGGCTGGCCTCGATCCGCCGCCCCGTGACGATGTCGGTGGCCAGGGTGCGCATCACCCGGCCCGGGCCGCCCTTATCAGGCCCGCCCTCACCACGGGCATCCAGGCCATAGACAAGATCTTCTGGACACCTTGGGAATGCGGCACAGCCTCGTCTCGCTGCTGTCCGACTCCGGCGTCCCCTGGAGAACATCGCGCGCCTCGTCGACCACAGTGGAACCGCCGTGACGGAGGCGGTCTACCGGAAGCAGATCCGCCCGATGCTCCTCGGCGGGGCGGAGGCGATGGACCGGATCTTCACGTGAGGAGCCATAGGCACACCCAGAACCAAGAAAGGGCGCCTCCCTTTCGGGTGACACACTTGCCGACCAGCTAAAACCTGGTCGGGACGACAGGATTTGAACCTGCGACCCCTTGACCCCCAGTAGCCCGGTGGCCCAGCGGCATGCTCACGCACGTTTGTCCAGGTCGCGACCAGCATAAGTCAGCCGAGTTCAGGAGTCGTGCCGGCGGTCTTACCTGGGTGCTCAGTGCGGGCCGCCGCTCAGGGTCAGTCCGCCGCGTACAAACGATCCAAGTCGACGAGCTGGACGCCGAGGTCCGTGGCCGCCGCGGACCGAAGGTCGTCGGCGAAGCCGCCGCCGCTGAACAGCAGCAGCCGGCATCGGTCGGCCCGGACACCGTCCCGGACACGCAACAGGGTACGGACATGCGCCAAGCGTCGCAGGTGGCCGGTCCCGACCGTATCGTGCCACTTGGCCTCGCCGATCGCGAGGAGTTCCTCGCGGCCCTGCTCGTCGCGGCCGAAGACCGCCACGTCCACCTCGTGCTGAGTACGCGCGGCGGAGTCGTTGACAACCCCGGCCGCGACCCCGGTCGGAAAACCACCAAGAACGTCCGGCTCGGCTTCCCCGCGAGCCCAGTCGCGGCAGATCGTCTCGAAGTGCGGGCCAACGACCTTACTCAGAAACGTGCGCTGCAGCCGAGGCCAAACCTGCCGCGACCGGCCCGCACGCTCCAGATCGCCACAGGCCGGCCGCATCACGGCGTGCTCGCGCGCGTACTTCACACCGCCATCACAAGGCCGAAGATCACGTCAGCGCTCCGCGCCGCTTCCGCAGCCGACGCGACGGCGGTTGGCAGGTCATGGGACTTACGCCGGTGATCCTCTCGGGTGGCGTCGGGCGAAGTCCCAGACGATGGCGCTGGCGTCCGGGCCGGCGCGATCGGTGAAGAGGCCGTCGCCGGCAGGGCCCGGCCAGACGTGCCCCATCTCGTGGACGAGGTACGACTCGACGACAGACGTGCCGTCCGGCGTGATGATGGTGGTGTGCGTGTACGCATTCCTGCCCGGTTCCGCAGGCACCGTCGTCGTCTCTTCGACCAGGTCCAAACTCTCGTTGGGCAGACCATCGTCAATGAGGTCACTCACCGCGGTCCAGTGCTCGACGAGGCGAGTGGCGACGATTGGTGGGACGACGTCATCCTCCTCGCCCTGGATGACGAGCAGCGGCACCTGCCGCGCCCGGTCGCCCATCTGGGACCACGCCTGACGTGCGGTGTAGTCCGGCGGTGTGGCGCCGGGGTCGTTCGGGTCCACCTGGTTCAGCCCATACTCGCCACCGGCGACCGACGTCGCGGTCGCGAAGACGTCGGGGTAGGTCGCCGCGAGGATGACGGCGGCCCCCGCACCGGACGACGCGCCGGCGACGTGCACGTGGTCCGGATCCGCGTTGTACTCCTCGACCACCTGCCGAGCCACGCCTGCGAGCAGCGCGGGTTCTCCGTCGTAACGGTGCTGTTCCCGCGGATCAGCCGAGTTCCAGCAGTTGATCGCGCTGCGGAACATGCGCTGCGTCGGATAGACAACGATGAAGCCCTCGCGGTCGGCCAGGTCGTCGAACTGCGTCGTGAACTTCATCGAGTTCCAGCCGTACCCGGACATCCCGCACCCGTGAATCGCCATGATCACCGGCAACCGGGTGGTGCCGTCGTACTGTGGCGGTAGGTGGACCTGGTAACGCTGAGAGCCGACGTCGCTTTCGTACTTGTGATTGCGGTCTCCCTCCCCCATCCACCATGGCAGGCCAAACTGGAAGACCGCAGCACCGACACCGA
Source organism: Streptosporangium sp. H16 (assembly GCF_051918855.1). NCBI lineage: Bacteria > Bacillati > Actinomycetota > Actinomycetes > Streptosporangiales > Streptosporangiaceae > Streptosporangium > Streptosporangium sp. H16. The sequence goes on along the minus strand of NZ_JBPXMD010000034.1, from coordinate 13,680 downwards.
CCACGACCACGACCACCAGCACGACGCAGGAGGCGATCCAGGGCCATCGCCGCCGCCGAAGCCGGTCGGACCGCAGCTGATCGGACTCGAGCGCCTGGCCCAGTGCAGTCATTGAGTGTTCCTTTCGTCTTGACACCAGGCTCCCGCCACCGCCGGCACCTTCGCGTCGGTATGAGCCCCTTAGCTGTCACAGTCAGCGCGCTGCCGCCTGCTCGAAGCCGGTCTCGACCCGCGGGCATCCGGATCATCAGTCCGTTCACATGGAGAACGGGGCATTGCGGAGGGGTATCAGGAATAGAGACGATCCGCGTCGGCACATCTGCCTACTCCGACACCGACAGACTCTCGCCGTCGAGCACCTGCTCGCCCCGGCAGAGGCCGGACGCAGCGGGGTGTTCTGAGGTTCGGCGGGTCGCCAGCGCGTCAGATGGGCGTGTGAAAGGTGCCGTCAGTGGCGAGCTCAAGCAGCAGGCGACGAGCGGTGGCGATGCTCGCGTCGTTCTCTTCCCCGTATACGGCGGCAACGACGACGCCCTCGGCGGCTCGGCGCACGATCTGGATGCGCTCGAGGCTCAACCCATCGACGGCGAACTGCTCGCTCCACCACGCACTGTGTTCTTCCGTGACCGCCGCAACGCCGGGAATCGCGTGCAGACCACCCCAGATCGCCGCTGACGTGAAGTCGTGCGCAGCTCCGGCATCCGAACGTCCCGCGCAGAGTGCGCGAACGTAGGCACGGAGCATCTTGCCGGGGTGGTTCTCTGACAGGTCGAGGTGGCTGAGGACCGTCTGCCTGAAATGTTCCTGAACGTCTTGCACCACGGCGATCACAAGCTGGTCCCGACTACCGAAGTGGTGAATCAAGCCGCTCTTCGACACACCGGCGACCGAGGCAACCTGATCCAGCGTGACAGCGGCACCTTTCGCCAGGATCACCTGAGTGGCCGCATCGAGCACGGCCCGCCGCGTGCGCTCAGTGTTCCGCGTCCGTCGCCCCTCAGCCACACCAGACCACCCGCCGCACATCGACGTCATTACTGACCGAGCGTTCTACAGTACGGCACGAGCGTACGGCCCCATGGTGGCGGGGAGCTCCGAATCAAGGTACGAGTTCGTGCTCGTGTTCTGCGGCGAGATCCTTGTTCGCAGCCGCACCTCGGAGCGTGACAAGGGCCCAGATCGCTGTGAGGACCATGATCCCGGCGCCGGCTATGCCGGTGACGATGATCGCTTCGGTGAAGGCGAACTCGGCGATCTCGAGGATGGACGCCCCGTCATCGCCACCGACCTCGGCCGCTACCAGCAGTGCCTCTGCCATCGTCGAGGACGCCCGTTCGGCAATCGACCTGGGTAGATCGAGCGCATCGGTTCCGGCGGTGACCACCCTGGTGTACCAGGCGACGAGTATCCCGCCCAGTACGGCTGTCCCCAATGTCGTGCCGATCTCGTACGCGGTCTCCGAGGTCGCGGCGGCCTGTCCTGCACGCTCAGGCTTGACGGAGCTCATGATGATGTCGTTGCTCAAGGCAAGTCCCATGCCCGCGCCCAGCGAGACCAGGGCGAGAGACGCTGCGATCAAGGCGGGGCTCGATGTTGGCGACAGGAAGTTGGTCAGCCCGAAGCCAATAGCGGCGATCAGGAGTCCGGCGGTGATGACGTAGGCGGGGAGGAGGCGCTTGACCACCACTGCCGCGACGAATGCGGCGGTAGCGGCGAAGATCGCCTGGGGAATGAGCCAGATGGACGCCTGGATCGGGTTGAGGCTGAGTACAAGCTGGAGGTACTGGATGAGTGCTACCAGCGCGCCGACCATCGCGAAGATCGACAGCAGATCCGCGATGACGGCGCCTCGGAAGTAGCGCACCTTGAACAGCCTGACATCGAGGAGCGGAGCGGGAAGCATCAGTTGCCGGTGGACGAACAGGGTGATTGCGGTCAAGCCGACGACGAGAGCAGCGATCCCGAGAGCGATTTCCTTGCCGCCGGTGAGGGTCTTGATGGCGTAGACCACGCCGATCATGCCCACGAAAGAGAGCACGACACTGAGGATGTCAATCTTGTGCAGCTCGGGGTTACGACTCTCTGGCAGCAGCAACGGGCCAAGGATGAGCAGCAGCAGCATGACGGGGATGTTCATCAAGAACGCGACCTGCCAGCTGAATGTCTCAATGACCCAGCCGCCGACAATCGGCCCGACCGCCGCGCCGACCGAAGCCATCGCCGCCCACGCGGCCATCGCGTAGCGGCGCTGCTGACGGTCGAGGAACATGTTGCGCACCAGTGACAGCGTCGAGGGCATCATGATCGCACCGCCCACGCCCAGAAGCACACGGGCGCCGATCAGCATCCACGGCGATGTCGCCAGCGCGCCGGCCACGGACGCGGTCGCGAAGACGACCGCGCCGATGAGCAGGTTGCGGCGCCGACCGAAGCGATCGCCCACGGTGCTCATCGCCACGAGCAGACCGGCGAGCACGAGTGAATAGATGTCGATCATCCATAGTTGCTCGACACCTGTGGGGCTCAACTCAGCGGAGATCGCGGGCAGACCCAGGATCAGGACGGTGCCATCGATCGTGATCAACAGCAGGGGCAGGACCAGTACGGCAAGACCGATCCAGCTCCTGGCGGTCGCCTTGGGGGCTGCGTCATTCATGAAAGTTCCTGATCAGGAGGTCGGGTGGGCTGTCGCCACAGCGTACAGTCCAGTTGGTCGGTTCGACAACACGTCCATACTGTTGTGTAGCCTGATCGTTCGACTAGCTGAGGCGTGGTTGCCTGACGCGTCCCATCACTTGGCCGCGGGTCCACGCTGGGGCCACCCCACGCCGATCACCTCGGCACCCCTCGTTGCCGGTCGTTGTCGTGTTGTCAGGCTCGCAGCAGTGACGGCGCCTTGGCGTCGGCGGAAGCCCCTTTAGTCCTTCGCCGGTCGCCACGGTGCCGCGATCTGGACCATCGCCGCCCGACACAAGCCGGATCAGCGATCGACCACCGGCGCGCCTACGCGCCTGCGCCACGCGAATGCAGTTCGCATCGGCGATAATTGCCTAAGTTATAAGTTCCTTTGAGAACCGGCTCTGGCGGCTGTGGTTCGCAACGGCGATAATTACCTAAGCTATAAGTCCTTCTGCGGTGCCGACAGACTCAGGTGAGAACGAACTGGCGAACCTTCTGGGCCGGCGCGCAGAGCGCGTCGCCGTCGAACACCTACTCGCCCAGGCACAGACCGGACGCAGCGGGGCATTCGTGGTGCGCGGGGAAGCGGGCATCGGAAAGACCGCGATCCTGGAGCATGCCCGCGAGACCGCGGCTCCCTTGGGGTTCCGGGTCGAGCACTCGGTCGGAGCGGAGTCCGAGACCCAGTTCGCATTCGCCGGTCTGCATCAGCTGTGCGCGCCACTGCTTGACCACACGACTGCGCTACCCGAACCACAGCAGGCTGCCCTCGGCGTAGCGTTCGGCTTACGCGCCGGACCTGCGCCGGACCGGTTCCTGGTCGGGCTGGCCACCCTCAACCTGCTGGCCGAGATCGCCGAGGAACAGCCGCTGCTGTGCCTCGTCGACGACGCCCAATGGCTGGACCAGGTCTCCGCGCAAGTCCTGGCGTTCGTGGCACGCCGGGTCGCGGCCGAACGGATCGCCCTACTCTTCGCGCTACGTGACACTGGCGATGGCCCCGTCGACGTGTTCGCCGGACTGCCGGAAATGCGCCTGGACGGGCTCGGCGGCACCGATGCCGAAGCGCTGCTGGCGACCGCGGTCCGCACCCCGCTGGACGACGAGGTCCGTGACCGGATCGTCGCCGAGGCACGCGGCAACCCGCTGGCGCTGCTGGAGCTCCCCCGCAGCGCGCCGCCGACACAGCTGGCCGGCGGGTTCGAGCTGCCCGACACCCTCAGCGTCCCGCACCGCGTCGAGGACGAATTCCGGCGCCGCTCCGGCAGCCTGCCCCCCGACACCCAGCTGCTACTGCTGGTCGCCGCCGCCGAGCCAACCGGCGACGTGGCGCTGCTGTGGCGCGCCGCCGCGCAGCTGGGCATCGCCCGCGAGGCGGCCGCACCCGCAGAAGCCACCGGACTACTCAAGATCGAACTTCGAGTGCGGTTCTGTCATCCGTTGGCGCGCTCGGCGGTCTACCGGGCCGCCACGCCACCCGACCACCGCCTCGTCCACGGCGCGCTGGCCGCCGCCACCGACCCGCAGACCGACCCGGACCGGCGCGCCTGGCACCGCGCACAATCGGTCTTGGGCACCGACGAGGACGCTGCTGCCGAACTTGAACAATCAGCCGACCGGGCGCGGGCCCGCGGCGGGCTGGCCGCCGCAGCCGCGTTCCTGCAGCGGGCCACCGAGCTGACTCCTGAGCCCGCCGTCCGTGCGGGCCGGGCACTGAAAGCCGCGCACGTCACGCACGAAGCCGGTGCATCCGAAGGCGCGCTGGAACTGCTCATGGCGGCACCAATCGGGTCGCTGGTTCCCCTGCAGCGTGCGCGGCTCGACTTGCTGCGAGCCCAGATCGCGTTCCACCTGACCCGTGGCACCGAGGTGCCGGGCATGCTGATGGATGCCGCCAAGGCACTCGCCCCGTTGGACGCCGCGCTGTCCCGCGAAACCTACCTACATGCGCTGGATGCGGCCATCATCAACGGTGGGGGCGACGCGGTGCGCATCGCCGAGGCGGCCCTGGCCGCCCCCGCACCCGAGGTGCCGCCGCGACCGGTAGACCTGCTCCTCGATGGGCTGGCGACGACCCTGACAAGGGGATATTCGGCAGGAGTGCCCGGGCTGCGGCTCGCGCTGGCAGCGTTCCGCGACGGCCCGCACGTGGAATCTGGGCAATCCAGCCAGAGCGACCGTTGGCTGTGGCTGGCCGGCCGCAACGCCGTGGCGGTCCTCGACGACGAACTGCTCTACGTGCTGGCCAGCCGCAACGTCCAGCTCGCTCGTGAAGTCGGCGCGCTGGCCGCGCTCCCCGCCGCACTGAACTTCCTGTCCATCACGTCGGTCCTGCTGGGCGATCTCGCCCACGCAAGCGAGCTGGCCGCCGAGGCCACAGTGATCACACAGGCGACCGGGGGCGTGCCGTTGCGCCATGCTCACGTCATTCTGCACGCCTGGCGTGGTGACCAGGCCGAGACCACCGCGCTAAACGCCATCATTGCCCAGGAGGACATCTACCCCGACGGGGGTACGGATGTCGCCTTGGCCCAGTACGCGGTGGCAGTACTTCACAACGGGTTGGGCAACTATTCGGTCGCGCAGGAAGCGGCGGAGAGAGCGTGCAGGTCCGCCGAACTGTCGATCAGCAGCACGGGCCTGCCCGAGCTCATCGAGGCTTCCGTCCGTGCCGGCGAACCGGCACGAGCGGCGCTCGCGCTGGAGCAGTTCAGCTCACGCGCGGATGCGTGCGGCACCTCATGGGCGCTCGGCCTGGCCGCGCGCTCACGAGCGCTGACCAGCACGGGGCCTGATGCCGAGAAGCACTACCGCGAGGCGATCGAACGGCTCGATAAGTCCCGGATGGCCGGCGACACGGCTCGTGCTCACCTCGTCTACGGCGAGTGGCTGCGCCGCGAAGGCCGCCGCCAGGACGCGCGCAAGAGCCTCCGCACCGCCCACCAACTGCTGTCGGACATGGGTGCAGAAGCGTTCGCCGAGCGAGCCGCCCGCGAGCTGCGCGCCACCGGTGAGCACCCGCGCAAACGCACCACCCAGCCGGTCCACGCCCTCACCACCCACGAGCTGCACATCGCCCGATTGGTCGCCACCGGGGCAACCTCCCGGGAGATCGGCGCACAGTTGTTCCTGAGCCCGCGCACGATCGAAGCCCACCTGCGCAGCATCTTCCGTAAGCTCGGCATCACCTCCCGCAGGCAGCTCAAGGAACTGCCGCTGCGCTGACCGGCCGGGCACACCACGGCCAGAAGCCCGGGAAGGCCGGGCAGCCAGGCGTCGGTGCTCGATCTACCAGCCGCATTAGGCTGCTTTGACAGCGTCGGCCGGGCTCATACAACTTGCGGCACGGGGTGTCAGATCATCGGGTTACCGGTGACGGTCTCCTCGGGGGAGGTGAGGTCCTGAATAACATCCCAGTGTTCGACGATACGGCCATTATCGAGCCGGAAGATGTCAACGATGACGACTGGGTTCGGTGCCCAGCCATGGACGATGCTGTGGGTGAACACGAGGTCCCCCTGTGCGGCGATCCGCTTCGGCTCCCATGAGAAGCCCTCCAGACCCGGCACGACGGCGCGCAGCGTGTCCAGACCGTTGGCCATCTGAGGACTGTGCTGGACGTAAGGCTCAGACCAGTACCGGTCGAGCGCCGTGACGTCCTTCTCGGCGAAGAGTTCTCGCATGGCGGTCAGTACGATTTCGGTGTTGCGTTGCGCCTGGTCGGTCGCCGTGTTCGCGTCCATGGTCATGCCTCCTCGATAGTCCCGACAAAGTTGTAGAGAGTGCCGCCGACAGTCACGTTGGAATACAGCGTCGCGTTGGCGAAGTCCTCGACGTGGGTGACGGTGGCACCGCTGGCCTCCGTCCACGAATTCAAGTAGACGCCGTCGCGGATCTTCCTCAGGTCGAGCTTCACGGTCTCCGCGTGACCGTCGGGCGCAAGCCCACCGCCGCTCTCGACGACGAAGCTGCCCTGTGTCTGCGAATCGAAGGTGAACCGGACCTTCAGTTCACCCAGGTTGAACCAGTAGCTTCTGCCGATTATCTGCTCAATCATGATGTCCTTCCCTCTTCAGCCGGTCTGGGTGCATTATGCGGACCACCTGCTCGCCCCTTGCCTCTTTCATCTCCGATACGGGTTGATCAGCCCTCGTACGATCGGCCACCACCTGGCCAACGTCTATCCCCGGCTGGGCATCACCTCTCGTGCCGAGTTGGCCAGGATCGACTTCGAGGGAGAGCTGCGGCTCAGCTAGACCTCCGGGGTGCGGTGCCACCGGCGTGGGTTGTCCTCCAGCGCGGAGCGGTCCCAGTGCCCAAGGTCCGCGGCGGCTTCGTAGGTGGTGCGGAGGAACTCGGCGACCGCGCGGTCGGGGTCCGGTGCGGCGCGGGCGGCCTCGTAGGGCAGCAGGAACTGCTGGTACTCGGTGCTGAAGTACGCACCTTCGGGGCTGACCTGCTGCTCGGCGAACCCGTCGGGTTCGGGGTAGGCGTACGAGTAGAAGGCGCCTTCCTCGCCGCCGCCGGGCCAGAACCCGCAGCTGGACAGCTCGCGGGAGTAGCCCTCGACCATGACCCAGTCCCCGCAGTTGGGCACGCCCCCAGGGTGCGGCGGGGCCGACCGGCCGGAGAAGCGGGTGCAGGCGAGGTCCATCGCGCCCCAGAAGAAGTGCACCGGACTGACCTTGCCCACGAAGTGCGACCGGAACTCGCCGATCACCCGGTTCGCCTGCAGCAGCTGTCGCCAGAACAGGGCGGCCGCCTCGCCGTCGTAGGAGGCGTGGTGGTGGTCCTCGGCGAACGGGATCGCCGGGTCGACCTCGTTGGGGTGCGGCCGGATCGGTGCCTCGATCCCGAGCCCGTCGAGCATGGCCATGACCCGCGAGTAGAACTCGGCGACCGGCATCGGCCGGAGCGGGAGGCTCTGCGCGCCGCCGTTGCTGGTGCGAACGTCGAGCCGATGGCCGATGAAGTCGAACTCGATCTCGAAGGCTCCCGTGCCGTACGGGATGGCGGACGTCGTCAACCCGCGCGGGCTCACGTACAGGGTCACCTGCCACCAGTGATTGACCAACGGGGCGTGCGCCATGCGGATCTTGCCCACGATCTGGGTCCACATGTGCAGGGTGTCGCGGGTGGCGGTCCAGTCCGAGACCCGCAGGCTCGGCCAGCTCATCGTTGCCGGGATCGTCATCGCTACTCACATCCTTGGCGCTGTCACGAGAGGGTGACGGTCGTCGGGTCAGCGGTACTCGGGGTTGGCGGCGCCCGGCTGAACTCCTGCGTCCCAGGCAGTGCGCTGGTTGCCGTAGGCCGGGAATCCGCCGGCACGACGGATCATCGCCGCGAGGTGGAGCAGGTTGTAGGTCATGAACGCGGTATTGCGGTTGGTGAAGTCGTTCTCCGGCCCGCCAGAACCCTCGTCGAGGTAGGACGGACCGGGACCGACCTCACCGAGCCAGCCCGCGTCGGCCTGCGGCGGGACGGTGAAGCCGATGTGCTGCAGGCTGTAGAGGATATTCATCGCGCAGTGCTTCAGGCCGTCCTCGTTGCCGGTGAGCAGGCAGCCACCGACCCGCCCGTAGTAGGCGTACTGGCCCTGCTCGTTGAGTACACCGGAGTAGCCGTAGAGCCGCTCGATCACCCGACGGGTCACCGAACTGTTGTCGCCGAGCCAGATCGGACCGGCGATGACCAGGATGTCGGCTGCCAGCACCCGGGTCAGCAACGCGGGCCATTCGTCGGTGTCCCACCCGTACTCGGTCATGTCCGGTCGCACGCCGGTGGCGATGTCGTGGTCGACGGCGCGAATCTGGTCCACGCTGACCCCGTTCGCCTCCATGATCGCCACACTCCGATCGACCACTCCTTGGGTGTGGCTCCGGGCGGGGGAACGGTTGAGGGTGCAGTTGATGTACAGCGCGCGCAGCCCGGTGAAGTCGGGCTTCTCGATCGTCGTCGCGGTCATGATGTCCTTCCTGGTAGCAAGTGATCAATAACATCGATGACCGCGAGCCGGACACCGTCGCCGGGGTCGGGGTTCGGGATCATCATCTCCGGATCGGCCGCCGAGCACGTAGACACCGCTTCCACGCTCTCATCGGCGGTCACAGCCGGGTACCTCCGGGGGGCACGCCACCCACGACAACCCCGCCGGAGGTTTCCCGGCCGTCGCCGGGATGACCGCAGCCACCGGAGGAAACTCGCGCGACCCGAGACAGCGGCTTCCCCGAACTCGCTGCCAGGGCATGGGCATGAGGCGGCATCTTCCCCAAGGTTGCCGGCAGGGCGGACTCCTTGATCGCGTTTCCGCCGAATGGGGCGGTGGTCCGGCGGCGCAGCCGGTCGAGGGTGTCGGCGCGCCGCTGGGCGGCGCCGGCGTCGAGCCTCCGGGGCGCGGGGCCGCAGAAGGTGTCCCTCGGCATCGTGCCGTCAACCAGGTACGCCGTGGTCACATTCAGCGCGCACGCGTTGTCGCCGTACACGTAGACGCCGTGCCCGCTGCCGTCGACGCTGACCAGCCGGGAGCGCTTGGCGAACTTCTCCCGAAGCAGCTCGCCGCCTCGGTGCGGCGTGCCCGGGTCGCGCAGGTTCTGCACGATCAGCACATTGCGCGGCCCCTTGTCGTTGATCCGCACCGGCGGCTCAGACGGCTCGTGCGCCCAGTACGCACAGGGGGTGATGCTCGCGCTGGCCGCGCCGAACATCGGGTATCTCTTGCGGTCCTCGGCGACCGCGCGTCGGTAGGTGCTGACGTCCTCGGGCCAGTTGACGTCGTTGCAGGTCACGGCGAGGTACGCCGACAGGAAGTTATCCCAGGGCAACAACTCCGGCGGCGTCGCGGCACGGTCGCCCGACCCGGTTACCGCCGCATCGTCGGCGCGGGGCAGCGACTGCCAGTATTGTGCCAGTGCCGGATAGTTGACCTTCCCGTAGAGCGCCGCGAAGGTGGTGAACCGGAAGACCGCCCCGGTGATGAAGCCCACCGGAGCCTCGTCCAGCCGCTCGGCGAGCCGGAAGTAGGTCCGGCGCACCTGCGCCGGGGTACGGCCCAGGCCGTAGGCGCCGTGCCTGGCCGCCGCCCACGCGGCGAAGTCCGGGAACGTCTGTTCCACACCCAGGCCGAACCGGCGCATCGCGGCATAGTCGAGGTGAGTGTCGCCGAGGTTGCTGTCGATCACGACTCGGTCGGTGGTGTCCGGGAACATCGACGCGTACGCGGCACCCAGGGCCGACCCGTACGACGCACCGAAGTAGCTGGCCTTCTCCTCGCCGAGCGCGGCACGGATCGCGTCCAGGTCACGGACCGTGTTCGCGGTCGTGATATGCCGCAGCCGACCCTCGGTGTCGTTGGCCGCACACCATTCGGCAGCCGCCTTCGCGGTCCTCGCCCGCTCGATAACCGCCGCGTCGTCGACCGCGTACGGCGGAACGTTGCTGAAATAGTCCAGCTCGCCGGTGAAGCCGCAGCTCACCGGCGCCGAACGCCCGACCCCACGAGGGTCCATGCCGATCAGGTCGTAGCGCTCCGACACGCTGCTCGGCAGGCCCAACCCGACCAGGTCCGCCGGCATCGTCAGCCCCGAGGCGCCCGGACCTCCCGGATTGAGCAGGAGGATGCCACGACGCTCGGCCGGCTTCGCACTGGCGATGCGCGACACCACAATGTCGATCTTGACACCGTCGGGATCGCGGTAGTTCAACGGCACCGGCACCGTCGCGCACTGCAACGTCGGCGAGACAACCGCGACCTCCTCGGGGCACACGCCCCACTCCACCCGCGTCGCCGGACCACCGGCCTGCGCCGGTGCCGCCGCCAGGGACGCGGCGATCCCGGTGACGACGGTGACGGCCACGCTTCGACGCAACTTCATACCCCTGCCCTCGACTGTTGACGGCCGTTTCCTGACACTCCCGCAACGGTGAGGTCGGCTGCAAACCCACTCTCCTGCAGCCTCATCCCCATCCTGAGACGCAGCGCGCGCCGATCCGTAGGGCTCTTGCCGAAGACGCGCACCGTGCCCGCCGACGCCGTCCGGCGGCCCTCGACGATCTCGAGAGTCGAGGTCTTGCCCGCCCCGTTGGTGGCGAGGAGTGCGTGGAGCTGCCGGCGCGCGACCTGAGACGAGAGCTCCTCGACGGGGTGGAACTCGCCGTCGGTAGCGTTCAGTTGGGCGACTTCGATGAATGGGCTGACGAGCATCGCGGATCCTTCCGTCTCGGCACAAGACTTCCGTCATTGGCCGCACCTTCGCGTCGGTACAAGCCCCTTAGCTCCCAACCTCAGCGCACTGCGTCGCAAGCGAGCTGGTCGCTGTCGGTGGAGTAAGCCGGTTTGGGCGGCCTGTACGCGGTTGACCAGCGATGACAGCCGCGGGCTCGGGGCTTGTCTCGACCTGCGGTATCCGTTTCATCAATCGCTTCGCGTGGAGATCACGGCCTTGCCGTGGCGGCCGAGATCAGGAAAAATTGCGATTCCCATCGGTGACAACTACCTACTCCGGTCCTGTCGGGCCTCATCCCAGCCTTGGGCGGGAGCGAAACTGACCGACCTCCCGGGCCGGCGCGCAGAGCGCGTCGCCATCGAACACCTGCTCGCCCAGGCACAGGCCGGACGCAGTGGGGCAGTAGGGCTGCGTGGGGAAGCGGGCATCGGGAAGACCGCGATCCTGGAGTACACCCGTGACGTCGCGGCCGCGTCGGGGTTCCGGGTGGAGTACTCAGTCGGGGTGGAGCCTGAAAGGCAGTTCGCTTTCGCCGGCCTGCACCAGTTGTGAGGGCCGCTGCTGGACCACGCGGATCCGCTGCCCGAGCCGCAGCAGGCTGCCCTGCGCGTGGCGTTCGGTTCACGTGGCGGGGCGGCGCCGGACCGGTTCCTGGTCGGGCCGGCCACCCTCAACCTGCTGGCCGAGGTAGCCGAGGACAGGACGCTGTTGTGCCTCGTCGACGATGCGCAGTGGCTGGACGAAGCTTCCGCGCAGCTGCTGGCGTTCGTGGCGCGTCGGGTGGCAGCCGAGCGGATGGCGCTGGTGTTCGCGCTGCGCGACGCCAACGAGAGCGATGTTCACCCGTTCTCCGGATTGCCTGAACTGCGCCTCGACGGGCTCGGCGAGACCGACGCGCGGCAGTTGCTGACCGGCGCCGTCCGCGCACCGCTCGACCCGGGAGTACGCGACCGGATCATCGCCGAAGCACGCGGCAACCCACTGGCGCTGCTGGAACTGCCACGGGGCACGCCATCAGTGCAGCTGGCCGGCGGGTTCCAGGTGCCCGATGTGCTGAACGTCCCGAGCCGCATCGAGGACGAATTCCGGCGCCGCTCCGGCAGCCTGCCCGCCGACACGCAGCTGCTGCTGGTGGTCGCCGCGGCCGAGCCGACCGGCGACGTGGAGTTGCTGTGGCGCGCAGCCACCCAGCTGGGCATCCCCCGCGAAGCGGTCGAGCCAGCCGAGGCAGTCGGCCTGCTGGCGATCGACACCCGGGTGAGGTTCCGCCATCCGCTGGCGCGCCCGGCGGTGTACCGGGCCGCCACACCGCCCGACCGGCGCCGCGCCCACGGCGCCCTGGCCGCCGCCACCGACCCGCAGACCGACCCAGACCGGCGCGCCTGGCACCGCGCACAATCGGCCCAGGGCACCGACGAGGACGCCGCCGCAGACCTTGAGCGTTCCGCCAACCGGGCCCGCGGACGCGGCGGGTTGGCCGCCGCAGCCGCGTTCCTCCAGCGGGCCGCCGAGCTGACTCCTGAGCCCGCCGTGCCCCGCTGGACCCGGCACTGGCCCGCGAGACCTACCTGCAGGCGTTGCAGGCATCCTTCCACGCCGGCCGCCTCGGCCGTGGGCGATGGCTGCAGGAAGCGGCCGAGGCCGCCCAAGCCGCGCCCGCACCGCCCACGAACTCCACATCGCCCGGCTGGTAGCCACCGGGGCGACCTCCCGGGAGGTCAGCGCACAACTGTTCCTCAGCCCCCGCACCATCGAAGCCCATCTACGCAATATCTTCGGCAAACTCGGCATCACCTCCCGCAGGCAGCTCAAAGAGATGCGGCTGCCCTGACCCGGCCGACAACACGCCAGCACGGTCTTCTGAGCTTCAGAGTCACCGTCGAGGCGGGTTGATTCCCTCCAGGGCGAGACGAACCAGCCGCTCCGCCTCGGGCTCACTGGCCGACTCCGCAGCCAGTGCGATCGCTTTGACGAGAGTCACCAGGTCGACCATCGCGACGTCCGAGCGTACGAATCCCTCCTCGGCGGCCCGGCACCGAAGCGGTTCGCCTGCCGCCACGAGCATCGCGGGGCAGGACTCGCTCTCCTGCGGTGCCTTGAGCAGCGAGGTGACCAGGCCGCGGGTCGTCGTGCAGTACGCCGCCAGCTCGCACAACCAGGTCGTCAGTGCCCGATGGGAGTCCGGCGCGGCCAACAGTTCTCCAGCGCGGGCGCACAGCGCTTCGACCCGCTCGTGAAAGACCGCCTCCAGCAGGGCCCAGCGGGACGGGAAATGCCGGTGCAAGGTCGCCGAGCCCACGCCAGCGGCCCTTCGTCGACGAGGGATCCATCCTCACCTCGGCGGGGGCCGCCGCCGGTCTCGACCTGTGCTGAATGGGCCATAATTCGGCTCGACCAGCGGCTCACGATCGCCGGACTCGCCGCACACGCGCGGATGTCGCCCCGCACGTTCCTGCGCCGCTTCACCGAAGAGACCGGCAGCACCCCGCTGCAGTGGATCCTCCGGGCGCGGGTCGACACCGCCCGCGAACTCCTGGAGAGCACGAGGCTGTCGGTCGACCGCATCGCGGACCAGGTCGGCCTGGGAACCGGATCGAACCTCCGGCTGCATTTCCGCCGGCTCCTGGATGTGTCCCCCTCGGAGTACCGCGCCACCTTCTCCGGGCGGAGCTGACCACCGCGATCATCGCCTGAGTGCCTGGAGCGTTCCGCTACGAGATGCGAGGGGGAAGCGCGACAGTTTCGCCCGCCACATCGATCGCGACCTTGCCGCGCA
>NZ_JBPXMD010000033.1:0-82760 GCF_051918855.1 Streptosporangium sp. H16 | reverse complement strand
CCGGCTGTCGCGGGCGAGATCGGTATCGATCTGGGGCTCACGCACTTCGCGGTGCTGTCGGACGGCCGCAAGATCAGCAACCCGCGCATTCTGCGGCGGGCGGCCAAGAAGCTCCGCAAGGCGCAAAAGGCCCTCAGCCGCAAGGCGAAGGGGTCGAACAACCGCAAGAAGGCCGTCGTCAAGGTCGCGCGGGCGCACGCCCGGGTGGCCGACGCGCGCCGGGACTTCGCCCACACGCTCTCCACCCAGTTGATCCGCGACAACCAAGCGGTGTACGTGGAGAACCTGGCGGTGTCCGGTCTGGCGCGCACGAAGCTGGCCAAGAGCGTGCACGACGCGGGCTGGTCGCAGTTCGTCGCGATGCTGGAGTACAAGGCGAAGCGGTACGGGCGGACCTTCGCGAAGATCGATCGGTGGTTTCCGTCGTCGAAGCTGTGCTCGGCGTGCGGCGCCCTCGCCGCGTCGATGCCGCTGGACGTCCGGTCGTGGATCTGCGCCTGTGGCGCGGCCCACGACCGGGACGTCAACGCGGCGATCAACATCCTGGCCGCCGGGCGGGCGGACAGGTTAAACGCTTGTGGAGGTGACGTAAGACCACCGCTCGCGGTGGCAGACGCCGATGAAGCAGGAAGCCTTCGGGGTGCCGTATGAGCGGCACCTGCGAGAATCCCCGACCCTCGGGCCGGGGAGCACGTCAAGCGTGGTGCCTGCCCTTGCGCCGGTCGGACAGCCTCACCACGATGAAGACCACCACGGCGAGGATCACGATGCCCAGCACCGCCTTCGACACCACGCCCATGTAGCGCTCGACCAGATCCCACTGCTCACCGAGCAGGAACCCCGCCATCACGAAGGCCGTGTTCCAGATGAGGCTGCCCAGGGTGGTGAGGAGGGTGAAGATCAGGATCGGCATGCGCTCGACCCCCGCGGGGATCGAGATGAGGCTGCGGAAGATGGGGATCATCCGGCCGAAGAAGACGGTCTTCCTGCCGTGCCTGGCGAACCACGCCTCGGTCTTCTCGATGTCGGAGACGCTGACCAGCGGCAGCTTGGAGGCGATGAACACCACGCGCTCCCGGCCCAGCAGGGCCCCGACCGCGTACAGCGCCAGCGCGCCGACCACCGATCCTATGGTCGTCCAGAGCACGGCGTCGAACAGCCCCATGTTCCCCTTGCTCGCGGTGAACCCGGCCAGCGGCAGGATCACCTCGCTGGGCAGGGGCGGGAACAGGTTCTCGAGTGCGATCGCCAGCCCCGCCCCGGGCGCACCCAGGGTTTCCATAAGGTTGATCGCCCATCCGGCGATCCCGTCGACATTCGGTGAACTCATAGGGACAAGGCTACGGAGAGCCGCGTACGGTGTGGATGCGGAACGCTCCCCGCCTCGCCTGGCACGCGCCGCAGAGCGCGGCTGCGGAAAACCACAGCCGCCCGCGGCGCGACCGTGACGGCCGGGCGTTTTCCGAGATTCCCGCACGTCAGCGAGGTATCAAGCGGTCAGGGCGGGGACGGCGGTGCCACCTGCCGGGCCCGTCACGGCCCGGGGACGAGCGGCCGGGGCCGCCGATCCGCGCCGTCGCCCAGCACCGAGTGTGACCCATCCCACATTCGCCGCCCCCAGGGCCGAGGCGTATCCGGGGTCCTCCCGGGGAAGGAGCTCCGGTTCCCACCCGAAACCGGCGCGGATCGGGCACGGATCGGGCAGGAACCCGGCGAGAGCCAGGCGTGAATCCGGTGCGGGTCAGGCGCGGGCCAGGCGCGGGTCAGGCGCCCCTGAGATGGATCGCCTCGCCCGGCTCGATCCCGGCCTGTCCCGAGGTCAGCGTGGCGACCCAGCCGGGGAAGGCGGGCAGGTCCCGCTCGCGCACCGCGACGCGGAAGCCGACCTCCTCGCCGTAGACGACCTCCCTGACCTCGTACGGCGAGGCGCGCAGGTCGTTCTCCAGCCGCCCGGCCCTGACGTGGTCCACGGTCACGGTCATCACCCTGGCGGGCACCATCTCGACCAGCGGCGTGAGGTCCAGCGTCTTGCCGACCGACGAGCCGTACGCCCGGACCAGTCCCCCGGCGCCGAGCTTCACCCCGCCGAAGTAGCGGGTGACCACCGCCACCGCGTCGGCGACGCCCCGGCGCAGCAGGGTCTCCAGCATCGGGGTCCCGGCGGTGCCGCCGGGCTCGCCGTCGTCGTCGGCCCGCTGGACCAGGCGGTCGCCGCCGATCACATACGCCGAGCAGTTGTGCGTGGCGTCACCGTAGCGCCGCCTGCGCGTGGCGACGAACTCCCTCGCCGCCTCCTCCGAGGAGGCCGGGCCGACCGCGCACAGGAACCGGGAGCGCTTGATCTCGATCTCGTGTTCCGTGATGTCCTGCGGAGTCAGGTACGGGTCGGGCACCCGGCAAGGGTATCCACCCGCCGGCCGCCCCCGGACAGGGCGGTCAGCGGGCCGCCTGGAAGGCGCGGCCCGCGCGGGTGACGGTCCCGTCGTGGCGGAACAGCCCGCTGTTGGGCTCGGTGTCGGAGGAGGGCAGGCCGAACCAGGCATAGCGCCGCACGTACGGCAGGGAGGCCAGCATCCTGGTGGAGGCGGTGACGAACGCGGCCTGCTGGGCGTCACTCGCGTAGCGGGTGCCGTTCGAGAAGTCGATGAGGGCGTACTCGGTGAGCCAGATCGGCTTGCGGTAGCGCTTGTACACGGCCTGGACGTACGACTTGAGCTGGCTCACCGCGGGCTGGGTGCGGAAGTCCGCCCCGTACCAGTGCAGCGCGATGAAGTCGACGCGGTAGTCCCGTTCCTTGGCGCCGGTCATGAAGCGGTCCAGCCAGCCGCCCGGGGTGTCGGCGCCGAACGCGACGGAGGGGCTGCTGAGCACGCGGCCCGCTGACATGAGTTTCGGCCAGAGCGACAGCGCCTCCTCCACGGTCATGTTGGCCTGCTGGGGCAGGTCGGGCTCGTTGAAGGCGAGCAGGTAGGGTCCGGCGCTCCTGGCCTGGGCGAGGTTCTCCGGGGTGACGCTGTCCTTTCCCCAGATCATCGGGACGAACCCGTCGGCCCTGGGGCCGGTGATCCCCTCACGGCTCGTGGACCAGGTGTAGTACCAGCTCGCGCCGGACTTCGCGAAGGCCGTGCTGAGGCCGGGCATCTTCCACACGCCCACGCCCTTCCTGGGGGAGCTCGCGACGGAGGCGGGCGGCGGCGTCCGGGCCGGCGTGGGGGTGGGCGTGCGGGAGGCCTGCCTGCGGCTGGGCGTGGGAGACGGTGAGGGCTTGGGCGTGGCGCGCGCCGACGGCGTCCGCGACGGCGACGGCGAGGCCGTCTGCGCGGGCACGGCCGGCGGCGGGGCGGCCTCGGGGGCGGGGGCGGTGAGCTGCCCGAAGATCAGGACGCCCGTGACGACGACGGCCGCCGCGCCGCCGATCGTGATCGGGGCGGGGGGCAGCGAGGCCGGCAGGCCCGGCCGCGTCGTCTCGAGGGCGTGCGAACCGTGGGACGCCCCCCAGGTCGTGGCGTGCGCCACCGCCTCGACGGCGGGGGGAACGGCCTGGAGGTGGTGCAGGGCGAAGCCGACGGGCAGGGGCAGCAGCGGCAGCCCGCTGAGCAGGCGGTCGATGGGCAGCAGGCCCGCCGTGCGCCCCTGGCAGACGGCGCAGTCACGGATGTGCCGGGCGAAGCGCTTGCGCCACAGCGGGCTGGGGGTGCCGTTCCAGTTCGCGGTGAGGGCGCGCAGCTCGGGGCATCCGGACTCGGCGCGCAGCGCCCGCACGATGGTGCGCGCCGTCTGGACCTGCTCCTTCATCCGCTGGACGCGTACGGCGGCGTGGCGTCCCGACAGGCCGAGGGCTCCGGCGAGGTCGGCGCGATCGAGCTCGCCGGTCTCCTCCAGCCACCACAGGGCGAGGAGCGCCTGGTCGTCGCCGTCCAGCCAGCGGGTGGCCTCGGCGACCTCACGGCGCTGGTCGGTGAGGCCGAGCCGCAGGATGGTCACGGCGGCGAAGTCGGAGGCGGGGTCGGGCATCTCCTCGGCGGTGTCGAGGTCGGCCCTGCGGTGCTGGGTGGTCCTGCGGTCCTGCTCGTGGTCGCGCACCTGGCGAACGGCGATGGCCACCAGCCAGGACCGGTACGCCTGCGGATCGCGCAGGTCGGGCAGGGCACGGACGACCCGGAGAAACGTCTCCTGGACCACGTCGTCGACGTCGGAGTGGCCGTTCAGCGCCCGGCCGACGATGTTGTAGACGAGCGGGAGGGAATCGGCCACCAGGGCGTCCAGCGCCTGCTGGTCTCCGTCGCGCGCGGCGGCCACCATCGCCGAGTCGGGTCCGCCCCTACCGGTTCCGAGCATCGCACTCCGCTTCCTGTCGCCGTCCACGGTCCGTCGTCCCCGCGCAACGCCGGGCGCGGGGCAGGGACGATTCTCTCCATAACTCCTCATAGCGGAAGACCGATGAGCCCCCGCCATGGAGACCGGCGGCAGGTCAGACGGACAACGAAAATTTTTCTCCGGTCTTTTTTTAAGTTTGTGTTGTCGCCCGTCCCCCCGCCGGTCTCCTGTGCAGGAGCAGAACACGCCCGGCACCGGGCGTGACGGCGAAGGAGGCTCGCGACGATGGCATCAGGGAGGCGTGCGGTGACACCGCTTCAGGACTGTATGTCCTGCTCAGCGCGGCGCCGGCGTGCATGCACGACCGCATCCGCCCGATTGTCAAGTGCGCCGACGGCACCCCCTGAGACGGCAGGTGACCGTCTTCGGGCGGAAGCGTACCGTCTGACCTGAACGGGGCGAGGCCCGGCATACCGGGCCTCGCCTCACCACGGGGACGGCGAGCGAAGGAGCGGCATGAAGGCGTCCACGATCGGTGCGTCGGTACTCGTCGTGCTCACCGTCCTGCTGGTCTCGCGATGTGTCGCCGCCGAGCCCCAGACCCATTCGGCCGCGAACCACCCGCCGGCGCGAAGCGGCCCCGCCGCGCTCCCCACACCGACCGGAAGCGCGTCGGGCTCCTTCAACCGCACGGACATCGCGTGGCTGCAACTGATGATCCCGATGACCGAGCAGGCGGTACGCCTGCTCGAACTGGCCCCCGGCAAGGCCTCCGATCCGAGGCTCGAGCGGTTCGCCGAGGAGCACGTCGCCGATCGCCGTACGACACTCAGGAAACTGCGCGACCTGCTGCGGCGGTCCGGGGTGCCGGAGAGCAACGAGCACGAGGGGCATGACATCCCAGGCATGGTGATTCCCGACGACTTCGCGGCCCTGAAGCGGGCCGACGGCGCCGCGTTCGACCGGCTCTTCACCAAGGACGCGCGCGAATACCTCACGCAGTCCGTCCTGGTCGCGAAGAGCGAGCAGAAATCCGGCGCCAACCAGGAGACCAAGGCGCTCGCCGCCGCCCTGGAGAAAACCCACGGCGGCCAGCTCACCCGGCTGGAGCCGTGAGAGGCGCCGCCCCCGACTGCGGTACGCGCCCGCACGCCGGCACGCGTACCCGGCGGCGCAGGGTCCCCGCCCGCCCGCCCGCGCGCCGGGCGCGGCCGCCCCTGGTCCTCGCCCTGATCTACGCGGGAGCCGTCGCGGCGACCGCGACGTGCTGGTCCGACCTGACCTCGGTCTCCGGGCTCACCGGGGCACTGGCCTGGGCGGGCAGGCTCACCGGCCTGCTCGCGGGCTACGCCTGCGCCGTCCTGCTGGGGCTGATGGCCCGCGTTCCCGCGTTGGACCGCGGGGTCGGAACCGACCGGCTGGCCCGCTGGCACGCGACGGGCGGCCGTCACACCGTCGTCCTGTCGGTGGCCCACATGCTGTTCGCCGTCGCGGCCCACGTGGCGCGGTCCGGCGCGGGCGCGCCGGAGGCGATCGCGGGGCTGGTCCTGGACGGCCCGGCCATGCCGGAGGCGATGGTCGCCCTCCTGCTGCTCGTCGGCGTCGCGGTCGTCTCGGTGCGCGAGGTGCGGCGCCGGATGCGGTACGAGACCTGGCACTACCTGCACTTCGTCACCTACGGGGCCGTCTTCCTCGGGTTCGGTCACCAGCTCACCGGCCCGGACTTCGCCGGCGGCGTAGTCATGAGCCTGTTCTGGTACGCGCTGTACGTCTCCGTCGCCACCCTGCTGGTCTGGTACCGCTTCCTCACCCCCGTCCACCGCGCCCTGCGCCACGGGCTCCGGGTCGCCGAGGTGCGCCGGGAGTCGTCCTCCGTGGTGTCGGTCTACCTGACCGGCGAGCACCTGGACGAGCTGGGCGCGGAACCCGGCCAGTTCTTCCGGTGGCGGTTCCTCGCCCCCGGCATGTGGTGGACGGCCAACCCCTACTCGCTGTCGGCACCCGCCAACGCCCGATTCCTGCGGATCACCGTCAAGGGCGTCGGCGACCACAGCCGCGCGCTGGCCGGGCTGCGGCCCGGCACCCGGGTGTGGGCCGAGGGTCCCTACGGCGCCCTCACCGCCGCGCGGCGCCGCAGGCCCCAGGTGCTGCTGGTGGGCGGCGGCGTGGGCATCAGCCCGCTGCGCGCGCTCTTCGAGACGCTGCCCGGCAAGGTGACCCTGGTCTACATGGCGCGCCGCGACGAGGAGCTGATCCTCCGCCACGAGCTGGACGCCATCGCCGCCGCGCGCGGCGCCACGATCCACTACACCGTGGACGAGCTGACCGGATCGTCCGGCGGGCGGAGCGTGCCGCTGACCGGGCGCGCCCTGCGAAACCTCATTCCCGGCCTGGCCGTCCACGACGTCTACCTGTGCGGCCCCGCCGGGATGACGGTCGCGGCACGCCACGCCCTGCGCCGCGCGGGCGTCCCCGGCTGCCGCATCCACGTGGAGTCCTTCGATTTCTGAGCGGCTCACCTGGCTCGACCGGCTCGCCACGGTTCACGGGTGTGGTGGCGCGGCTCACCGGGGTGGCGGTGCCGCCGGCCCGGCCGGAGGGCCGCCCCGGCTCAGCTCGTGGGCGAGCTGCTCCAGCTCGGCGCCCCCCGCCATCAGGGAGGTGAGCTCCTCGGGGGTGATGTCCGCCTTGGCGTACTCGCCGAGGCTCGCCCCTCGGTTCAGCAGCAGGAAGCGGTCGCCGATCGGGTGGGCGTGGTGCGGGTTGTGGGTGATGAAGACGACGCCCAGGCCCCGGTCGCGCGCCTGGGCGATGTAGCGCAGCACGACGCCGGCCTGCTTGACGCCCAGGGCGGAGGTGGGCTCGTCCAGGATGAGGACGCGGGCGCCGAAGTGGACCGCGCGGGCGATGGCCACGGACTGGCGCTCGCCACCGGACAGGGTGCCGACGGGCTGGTCGACGTCGCGGATGTCGATGCCCATGGAACGTAGCTCCTCGCGGACCGTCCGCTTCGCCCCCGCCACGTCGAAGCGGCGCAGCGGCCCCCGGCCGAGCACGGGCTCGGAGCCGAGGAAGAAGTTCCGCCAGACCGACATCAGCGGGATCATCGCCAGGTCCTGGTAGACAGTGGCGATGCCCTTGTCGAGCGCGTCCCGGGGACTGGCGAAGGCGGCGGGGGCGCCGTCCACCAGGTACGAGCCGGAGTCGGGGGCGTGCACGCCAGAGAGGATCTTGATCAGCGTGGACTTTCCCGCGCCGTTGTCGCCGAGGACGCAGCTCACCTCCCCGGCGCGCACCCGCATGGAGACGTCCCGCAGCGCGATCACGCCGCCGAACGTCTTGCCCACGTCGCGGACCTCCAGCAGGGGCGGGGCGTCCGTTCCGTCCTCCGTCACGGTCTCGTCTCCCGTCACCGCCTCACCTCCTCCGCGTACCGGCGGACGAACCGGTTGGCGAGCGTGGCCAGCAGCAGCATTGCACCGAGAAAGAACGTGAACCAGTCGGCGTCCCAGCCGGCGAAGACGATGCCCTTGTCCGCCATGCCGAAGATCACCGCGCCGACGGCGGCGCCGATCGCGGAGCCGTAGCCGCCGGTCAGCAGGCAGCCCCCGATGACCGCCGCGATGATGTAGACGAATTCCTGGCCGACGCCGGAGCCCGCCTGCACCGAGGTGAAGCGCAGCGCCATGATCGAGCCGACCAGCCAGGCGGCCGCGGCGGTGGTCATGAAGAGCGCGATCTTCGTCCGTTCCGCGGGAACCCCGACCGCGCGGGCGGCCCGCTCGTCACCGCCCACCGCGAAGATCCAGTTTCCGGCCCTGGTCCTGGTGAGCACCCAGGTGGCCAGGGCGGTGACGGCCAGCCACCACAGGATCGCCACCCGGAAATCGGTCCCGCCGACCGGGATCGTCCCGGCGAGCACCGCCCTCACCTCCTCGTATCCCTCGGCCCGGCGCAGGCCGCCGACCTGCACGGTCCCGGTGAGGGCCTTGGTGACGCCCAGGTTGACGCCCTGGAGCATCAGGAAGGTGGCGAGGGTGACGATGAAGCTGGGCAGCCCGGTGCGGACCACGACCAGGCCGTTGAGGAAGCCGACGAGCAGCGCCACGGCCAGGGCGGCGAGCATCGCCGCCCACACCGGCAGGTCGTAGCGGGTGGCGAGGATCACCGTGACCAGGCCGACGGTGCCGGTGAGCACGCCGGCCGACAGGTCGAACTCGCCGCCGATCATCAGCAGCGCGATCGCCACCGCCATGATCCCGAGGGTGGAGGCCGGGTCCAGCCAGTTGGCCATGCCCTCGACCGAGCGGAAGACCTCCGACTGCCCCGCGAAGAACGCGAAGACCACGAGGGCGCCGACGACCGCGCCGAGTTCCGGCCTGATCAGCAGCCTGCGGGCGACCCCGGTCCCGGCCAGCCGCTCGTCCGCCACCGTCACCGGGTGCCGCTCTCGGCCAGCTCGGCCACCTTCGCGGCGCTGTCCCTGGTGACGAAGCCGGGACCGGTGTTGACCGGGAGCCCTCCGCCGACGGTGTTGAGATTCTCCTTGTGAAGGGTCAGGAACGTGATCGGCAGCCAGCCCTGCAGGTACTGCTGCTGGTCGACCGCGAACAGGATCTCGCCGTCCTCGATGGCGGCGACCACGTCGGCCGACAGGTCGAAGGTGCCGAGCTTCGCCTTCGAGCCGCCGTCGGCGATGGCGTCGCGGGCGGCGACGGCCACCGCGGGGTTCAGGGTGAGGACGCCGTTGAGGGAGGTGTCCGACTGGAGCCTCGCCTTGATCTTGGAGGTGGCGTCGGCGAGGTTGCCCACGTCCACCTGGAGCCGCTCGACGGTGCCGCCCAGTCCCTGGGTCGCGCCGTTGCAGCGCTGGTCGAGCCCGACGTTCCCTGCCTCGTGGATCACGCAGAGCAGCTTGGTGACCCCCTCGGCCTTGAGCTTCTCCCCCGCGCCCCGGCCCGCCACGTCCTCCGACTGGCCGACGTGGGTGATCGCGCCGAACTCGCGGGAGACGTCGCCGCCGGAGTTGATGGTGATCACCGGGATCCCGGCGGTCACGGCCTTGCCGACGGACTCCTTCAGGGCGTCCGGGTTGGCCATGGAGACCACCAGGCCGTCGACCTTCTGGCTGACGGCCTGGTCGATGAGCTGGGACTGCCTGGCCGGGTCGCCGTCGCCCTGGTAGGTCACGGTGACGCCGTAGCGTTTCCCGGCCGCCTCGGCGCCGTTCTTGACCACGTCCCAGAAGGCGTCCCCGGCGCTCGCGTGGGTGACGACGGCGAAGGTGCCGCCGCCGGCCGCCGGGGCGGGGCCGCTCGCCGCGCCCGCCGTCTCTCCGGAGGGCTGTCCCCCGGCCTGCCCCGCCGAACAGCCGGTCAGGGCGGAGATGCCCAGCACGGCCACCGCGACCAGCCCTGTCGTCCACTTCATCGGTACCTCCGCGCGTCGCCTCGCCGGATCTCCCTCGCCCCTGGTTGTAACCAACGCATTACCTACATGTCAATGATTTGTCGTGACATTAGGACTTATGAAATCGCGGGGACAGCGCGCATCCACCGGGGTTCCCCCCTTCGCACCATGACATTCGCGCCCGCCGGGGCCGGGGCTTTCGCCGCTCGCCGGCGCGGCGTGCCGGCACGGCCCGACGGGGCGTCCGCGCCGCCCACCCCGGCACTGCACGGCACAGTAAGGGCACGTCATGGCATGTAGCGGTATGTCATGGCACCGCGGGAGGCCGCCTGACGGCGGCACGGGCGGGAGACCGTGCCGTCACGCCGCACCGGGCGCGGGAGAGCGAGGGCGAAGGTACGCGGGAGGCTCGAATCTGAAATACGGCACGAGTATCCTGTTTATTCATAACGCGACAAAACTCTTCTCCAGTGATGAAATAGCGGAAAAGAACTCAGCGTTCACTGAACGGGACAACACCCTTCGCATCCACGACCTGGAGATAGGCGCCGACGACTGGAATCCCCGCGACGGGGAAGCACTTCGGACCACGGCGATCGCACGGCCGGGCACTTGCCTTCGCCGGAGAAGGAGCTATATTTACCAATAATCACAGTAGGGATTAAGGGTAATAACGATGCCCCTGCCGAATTTCCTCACGATCGGTGCTCCCAAGTCCGGGACCACCGCCCTGCATGCCGCGCTGGCCAGGCACCCGGGATTGTTCATGTCCCCGGTGAAGGAACCGAAGTTCTTCCTCAGCGACGGCCCTCCGCCGACCAAGGGAGGACCGGGCGACGCGCAGACCTACCGCGAACACGTCTGGAGACGCGAGGACTACGAGGCCCTGTTCGACGCGGCACCGCCGGGAACGCTCACCGGCGAGTCGACCCCGTTCTATCTCTACGACCGGGCGGCGCAGCGGCGCATCAGGGCCGCCATCCCCGACGCCAGGCTCATCGTGGTGCTGCGCGACCCGGTGGAGCGCGCCCACTCCAACTGGACGCACCTGTGGTCGGCCGGGCTGGAACCGATCGGCGACATGGTGCGGGCCTGCGCCGAGGAGGAGCGGCGGATCAGGGCGGGCTGGGCCCCGTTCTGGCACTATCGCGGGCTCGGCAGGTACGGTGAACAGCTCGAACACCTGTTCACACTCTTCCCTCGCGAGCAGGTGCTCGTCTACCGCTACCGCGATCTGGTCGACCGCCCCGCCGAAACCCTCGACCGGATCTTCCGTTTCCTCGGGGTGGAGACCGGCGTGGTCACCGAGGTCCCCCGGGAGAACGTGACCGCCCACCCGGAGCCGACCCGCGGGCACCGGGTGCTGTCGCGGGCGCTGCGCTTGGGATCGTCCGTGGGGCGGTTCATGCCGGCGAGGATGAGCGTGGCGCTGACCGACCCGCTGGAGCGCAGGCTGCAGGAGCGGGCCCGCTCCCGCCAGCCGCTGACCTGGGACCAGCGGGAGAAGCTGATCTCCTACTTCACCGAGGACGTGGCACTGCTGCAGCGGGTGACCGGGGAGGACTTCAGCGACTGGCTTCGTCCCCGTGAGCGCTCCGGCGGGCTGGTGGGCGTCCGCCCCAACGGCCAGCGCCAGGCGCGCAACGGCCGCCCCCAGACCTAGCGGCCGGTCCCAGGCGTCACCGAACGATCTCCCGGGACCGGCGGGCCGGCCCCGGGCACGGACGGGCCGGTCCGGGAGAGACCGTACCGTGACCGGCGCCGGGGCGGCCGTGCCGTGATCAGCGCAGTTCGGTGCGGAGCTCGTGCGCCCCGTCCGCGCGGGTGTACTCGTAGTAGAGCCGCCGCCCGCCGCCCGGCAGGTCCACGATGTCCAGGTAACGCAGGCCGCCGCCCGCGTACGGCGAGGCCGCGACGGGCTCGGTGCCGAGCGGGGTCAGTTCCGCCGGGTCGGTGCCGGCCGCGACACCGGTCTTCTCCTCGTAGTTCTCCGACGCGGTGGCCCTGCCGTCGTAGAAGGCCACCACCCTGTCGCCGAGGAAGCGGACCGCCGCCACCCGCGCGCCCCGGGCGTCCCAGGTGCCGGGACGGCCACTGAGCGCGGTGCCCTGCCAGGTCCACTCCAGGCCGTCGGCGCTGGTGGCGTAGTCGGTCACCATCTGGTCGGCCTCGTCGGCCTCGTCCAGCGGGTGGCAGGAGGCCCACAGGTGCCACACGTCGTCCCGCAGCACGATCACCGGGTCCTTGACACCGGTCTTCGGGTCGCCGGGCAGCACGACCTGCCGCTGCGAGGCCCGGAAGCCGGACGGGTCGTCGGCCTCCAGCACCTCGACCCGCCAGTGCTTGGTGTCGTAGGTGGCGCAGCTGAGGTAGAGCCTCCAGCGCCCCTCGGGCGTGCGGATCAGGGTGGGCCGCTCCAGCGACTCGGTGTCCATCTCCTCCCTGCCGATCGTGAGCAGGGTCTCGAACCGCTCGCCGTCGGCGGAGCGGGCGACGGCGACGGCGTAGCCTCGGCCCTCGCCGACGGGGCGGCGCAGCCGGTAGGCGAGGTAGATCAGGCCGTCGCTCGCCACGGCGCTCGGGGCGCCGGCCCAGTGGCCGGCACCCGGCTGCGCCGGTTCGATCGCGACGGTGGAACGGGCGGGGTCGGGAAGGAAATCCTCGATTGTCACGACACCGAGATTAGGTAAGCCTTGGGTAGCACTCACGGAGAATCACCAATCATCATCACGAGCTTTGTCACCCCTTGACGGCCAAAGGGCACATCGTCCTTCATTCCTCCGGCGCGAGGGGCGCCGGCGGCCGCCGCCCCTCCACGGCCGGATCGGCACGATCGGGCGTACCGGGGGATGACACGGTCCGGAGTGCCGGGGCGGCGCCGGGAGACGTGTCCGTGGCGCCGGGCCCGGTGGAGGCCTCGATGCCCGACCGTACAGGGTGCGGGGACGTGCCTTTCACGACCGTCAGGACCGGCGGAGCGTCGCGCTCGGCAACGGGATGGCGGGGAACGGGTTGTCCGGGGGCAGGATGAGCCGCCGGGCCTCCTGCGGGCGGGCGGTGGCGTCCAGGTGCAGGAGGGCGGCCCCGATTCCCGCCGCGCCGACCATGTAGCCGGTGTCGGCGGTGACCTCCCAGGGGCGCAGCCGCCGGTAGGCCTGGTACCAGCGGGTGCCCCTGCCGTCGTGGCCGGTGGCCCGGCCGGTCAGGTCCTCTCCCAGTGTGCGGGCGAACTCCAGGTGCCGGCGGTGGCCGGTCGCCGCCCAGAGCCCGATGAACAGCTCCACCAGACCGGCGGTGCCGCAGCACTGGCAGGCCGAGTTCCAGGATCCGCCGCTCTGGCCGGCGGGGGCGCCACTGCGGACGATCCCCCTGGCCAGCCGCTCGGCCCAGTCGAGGTCTCCGGCGTCGCCCGACACCCGGTGCAGCTCGTAGAACATCCGGGCGACCCCGGCCGAGCCGGAGCAGAAGCCCAGGTAGTGCAGGTCGCGGCCCTGCGGGATGTGGTGCGGCACCAGCGCGCACCGCTCGGTCACGGTGCTGACCGCGCGGACGAAGTCGGCCCCCCTGCGGGAGGCGCCGAGGAAGTCGCTCTCGCCGGTCACGCCGTACAGGCGGGCCAGCAGGAAGGCGGTCCCGGCGGTGCCGGACAGGAAGCCCGGGGTGACCGCGTCCAGCGGCAGGTCCGCGCAGGCGCCCTCGCCGAAGCGGTGGCCGGGGACGACGAGCGTGGCGATGCGGGCGCCGGCCTCGACGGCGGCCTCCTGGTAGGCGGGCACCCCCAGGATGCCCGCGGCGTGCAGCAGTCCGAGGATGATCCCGCCGTCGCCTCGCTGCGCGGGGTCACCGGTCCATCCCAGGCCGCCGTCGATGGGGCGGGCGCTGCGCACGATGCGGTCGGCGACGGCGCCGGCCTCGACCTCGAAGGCCCCCTCGCCGGTGGCCCATCCGGCCTCGGCCAGGGCGAACATCACTCCGGCCAGGCCGTGGTGGAGGGAGAGGTCCGCCTGCTCCCGCCAGGTGGCGGCGAGGTAGCGGGCACCGGCCCTGGCGTCGTCTAGATAGCCGTCGTCGCCGGTGGCCGCGGCGAGCTCGAGGAAGAACAGGATGATCCCCGCCGCCCCCGAGTACAGCGACAGGGGGTGGTCGGGCATGGCGGCCCGGCCCCGGGGATCGGGATTGGCCCGCCAGTGGCGCCCCCGCTCGTCGTCCACCGCCGCCGAACGGATCCAGCGCGCGGCCCCGACCGCGGTGGCCAGCGGGCTCTCGGCCTCCGGCTCCAGGCTCATGGCGGCTCCTTCGTACGGCGAGACAATCATTTTACCTGTATTTCCTACAGGATCAATAGGTAATGTGGTGGACGACACGCGGAACCCGCCCGCGCGGGAGTCTCCCGTGCCGGCACGCCCGTGCCCTCGCCCGCCCACCGGCGCTCAGGCCGGGCGGTCGCGGAGGAGCAGGTCGCTCATGACCGACCCCGCCAGGTCGAAGCCTCCGACATGGGCGAGGTAGCCGCCGGGCTCGAAGACCGATCCGTCCAGCGGGATGAAGACGCCACCCGCCTGGCGGATCAGCAGCGACCCCGCCGCCATGTCCCACGGACTGACCCTACTGCCGTAGGCGACGTCCGCCCACCCTCCCGCGACGTGCGCCAGCTTGAGCGCGGTGCTGCCGGGACGGCGCGTGGAGGCGAACGCCTCCACCATCCTGCCGAACCTGCGCAGCGCCTCCTCCCCGACCTCGGCCAGCTCCCAGGGGGTGGGATAGCTGGTCAGCAGCATCCCCTCCCGGTCTCTCGCGGCACCGGAGCTGCGCAGCCGCACGCCGTTGCACCAGGCCCCGCCCAGGTCGGCCCGGAACTCGTCGTCGCGCACCGGGTCGTACACCACCCCGGCGACCACCTCGTCCCCGACGGCGGCGGCGATCGACACGCAGAAGAACGGCAGCCCAGCGGCGAAGTTCGCGGTCCCGTCGATCGGGTCGACGTACCAGCGGATCTCGCCGGAGCCCATGCTGCCGCCCTCCTCGCCGATGATCGTGCTTCCTGGGACGCGCCTCTCGATGACCTCCCGGATGGTCGCCTCCGCGGCATGGTCGTGCTCGGTCACCGGATCGTGGAAGTCGCTCTTGGTCTCGACCGCGGGACGCGACCTGAACGTCTCGCGGAGCCGGTCGCCCACCGCGCGGGCGGCCTCGACCGCGACGGCGGAGAGATCTGCTGCGGTGCTCTGATCCATGCTTCCTCCATTGACGCGAATCCGGCGCGTGAATCCGGTGACGCGAGCCCGGTGGTACGAACCCGGTGGTACGAGCCCGATGAGGCGCACCCGGTGCGCGAACCTCGTGCGCGAACCGCCTCCCATCCTGTACGAGGACACCGGCCCCGTACGCGTCCGCCGGGCACCTCGACGAGCCCTGGCCGGTTTTTGTCAAGACATTCTGATGTCCGCTAGCCTGACGGCGCGGCGTGTCAACCGGGAGGGCGAATGACGGCGCAGCTCGCCATCGATCTCGACCGGTCCAGCCCGGTCCCGCTCTACTTCCAGGTGGCCGAGCAGATCTCCGAGGCCATCCGCCGCGGCGACCTGCCCCCGGGATCGCGGCTCGACAACGAGATCCTGCTCGCCGACCGGCTGGGCCTGTCGCGTCCGACCGTCCGCCAGGCGATCCAGTATCTGGTCGACAAGGGCCTGCTGGTGCGCAAGCGGGGCGTCGGCACCCAGGTGGTGCACGGCCAGGTCAAGCGTTCCGTCGAGCTGACCAGCCTCTACGACGACCTGCGCAGGGCCGGCCAGGAGCCGGCCACCAGGGTGCTGGTCCTGGGGCCGGCCCCGGTGGAGGAGGAGGTCGCCGCCGTCCTCGGCGTCGCGCCCGGCACCGAGATGCTCCGCCTGGAGCGGATCCGCTACGCCGCCGGGGAGCCGCTGGCCCTGCTGCACAACTGGCTGCCCTCCGGGCTCGCGCCGCTGACCGCCGAGGGCCTCCAGGAGCGCGGGCTGTACGAGATGCTCCGCGCCGCGGGGGTGCGGATGCGCGTGGCGAACCAGCGTATGGGGGCGCGAGCGGCCACGGCGGCCGAGGCGAGGCTGCTCGGCGAGCGGCGCGGGGCCCCGCTGCTCACGATGGTCCGCACCACCTACGACGACCAGGGCAGGGCCGTCGAGCACGGCTCCCACGTCTACCGCGCCTCGCACTACTCCCTGGAGGTCACGCTCATCGAGCGCTGACCGGGCGAGGAGGACACGTCGGCCGGGCGGCGGCGGGGCGGGTGACGGTGGGGCGGCGGCGGGGTGGACGGCGGCGGGGATCCCCGAGGTCAAATCTGTCCCAAACCACCGGCGCGCGACAGTGCCCGACGCGTGATGATTCGTCCCTTGGGGATGTCATATGCGTAATCACTGCTCAGGAAGCCCGCCGTATGACCCCAGATCCGAGACAAGACTATGCGCGGCCGGAAAGATGAGTGGGCGGCGGTCCTCGCCCTGCTGGGAGGCGTCACGTCCGCGACCGGAAGTGTCATGCTCGTCGAGGGCGAACCGGGGACGGGAAAGTCGCTGCTGCTCGCCGAGGCCGCGAGCGTCGCGACCGCGCGGGGCACCGCGGTGGCGAGCGGGCGGGCCGACGAGCTGGGACGGCTGACCCCGCTGGGACCGCTGCTGGCCGCGCTCGAGGAGTCGCCGACGGCCTCGATGCCCGTGACCAGGAGCGCCTTCCCCGACGGGCCGGGGCTGCTGCTGTGGCTGGCCGAGCAGGTCCGGACCTCGCTGGAGCGGAGGCTGGCCTCGGGGCCGCTGCTGGTGGTGCTGGACGATCTCCAGTGGGCCGATCCCGCCACGGTGATGGCCCTGCGGGCGATGCCCTCGCGGCTGGCCTCCTACCCCGTGGCGTGGCTGCTGGCCTGCCGCGACACCCCGGGACGCGGCGAGGCGGGACGGCTGTTCGACCTGCTGGAGGAGGAGGGGGCCACCCGGATCGTGCTGTGTCCCCTCGACGAGGGGGCGGTGGCCGAGGTCTCCGCCGACATCCTGGGCGCGGCCCCCGGGGAGGGGCTGGCGGCGCTGGCCGCCCAGGCCGGCGGCAACCCGCTCCTGCTCGCCGAGCTTCTCACCGGGCTGCGCGAGGAGGACGCCATCCTGGTCGAGGACGGCGTCGCCCGGCTGGCCGGGATCACCCCCGCCGGGGCGGTGCTGCCCCTGCGCCTGCACACCGCCGTCCGGCGGCGCCTGGACGAGCTCGGCACCAGGACCCGGTACCTGCTGGAGGCCGTCGCGGTGCTCGGACGCTCGTTCACACCGGCGTACGTGGCCGAGATGCTCGGCGAGACCCCGGCCGCGCTGCTTCCGCCGCTGGAGGAGGCGCTGGCGGCCGGGGTGCTCGTGGCCACCCGCGACGAGCTGACGTTCCGGCACGAGCTGGTGTGGCGGTCGATCGTCGACGAGGTGCCGTCACCGGTGCGGCGGGCCCTGCGGGAGCAGGTCGAGCGCGCCGCCGGGGCCCGCCGGCCCCTCGCGCCCCGCGGCGGCGACGGCGGGACGGGGAGGCTCGTGGACCTGGCCCTGCTCGCCTGGGACGAGGGCGCGCTCTCGCGGGGGCTGGACCTGGCGCGCGAGGCCGTGGGGCGACCGGCCCGCGGCCGGCACCGGCAGCCGAGGGCGGTGCTGGCCTCGATGCTGATCGACCTGCGGCTGCTGGACGAGGCGGAGTCGGCGACGGAGAGCGCCGCCGAGGAGGCCGACGCCGAGGGCGAGCCCGCCTGGGCCGCCGAGATCCCCGTCCTGCGCGCCCGGCTGGCCCTGGCCGCGGGCCGGCTCGGCGGCGCGATCGAGCACGGGGAGGCCGGCCTGGCCGCCGCCGGGACCCTGGACGCCCCGCTCCTGGCCTCCTCGGCCCTGTCGGTGCTCGGCACCGCGTCGCTGCGGTCGGGCGACCTGCCGGGGGCCGTCAGGTACATGGAGAGGGACCTGGCCAGGTCGGCACCCGGCATACCGCCGTGCGCCCGGCTGCGGTCGGAACTGGCGGCCGGGCGGATCAGCGAGGCGCGCGACGGCGCGGCGGGCGGCATGAGCTCGCTCGGCGGGATCTACGACGCGCTGCCCAGGCACGTCGGGGCGCTGACCGGCGAGCCCACGTCCGCGGCGTGGCTGGTGCGGGTGGCGATGGCGGTGGACGACCGGCGCAGGGCCGACGCGGTGGTCGGCGCGGCCGAGGACATCGCCTGGCGCAACCCCGCCCTGCCCGGCCCGTCGGCGTCCGCCGACCACGCGCGAGGGCTGCGGGAGGGTGACCGCGAGGCGCTGGGCCGCGCGGTGGCCGGGCACGCCGACCCCTGGGCCAGGGGGTCGGCCGCGGAGGATCTCGGCGTGCTGCTCGGCGCGGGCGACGGCTGCCGGGACCTGGCCGTGGAGAGCCTGAAGACCGCGCTGGCCTGCTACGGGGCCGTGGAGGCCGCCCGGGACGCGGCACGGGTACGTGGCAGGCTGCGGCTGCTGGGCGAGCGACGCCGCCACTGGGCCAGGACCGACCACCCCGTGTCGGGATGGGCCAGCCTGACCGGCACCGAGCAGGCCGTCTGCGACCTGGTCTCCCAGGGGCTGACGAACCGGCACGCCGCCGAGCAGATGTTCATCAGCGAGCACACCGTCGCCTTCCACCTGCGGCAGGTGTTCCGCAAGCTGGGCATTCGCTCGCGGGTCGAGCTGGCCAGGCTCGCGGCGGAGGAGAACGGCCACCGGCGCCCCCTCTGAGGCCCGTCCTGAGGCCCGGTCTGAGGCCCGGCCGGGCGGGAACGGCCCCGTCAGGCGGGGCTGCGGACCATGCGGGACGTGTGCTGGGGCATCTCCCGCGCGACGTGCTCGTGGATCAGCCGGACCACCGTCGCCCCCTCCCCCACGGCCGAGGCGACCCGCTTGACCGACCGGCTCCTGACGTCGCCCACCGCGAAGACCCCCGGCAGGCTCGTCTCCAGGGGCAGGCCGCCGTCGAAGCCGGTGACGACGAAGCCCCGGTCGTCGAGGGTGACGGCGGAGGGGAGCCAGCCCGTACAGGGATCGGCGCCGATGAGGACGAACAGGGAGCGCGTCTCCAGGAGTGTCCGCTCCCCCGTGAGGCGGTTCTCGACGAGGACCGCCTCCAGCGTGCGGGCGCCGATGAGCTCCCGCACCTCGGTGCCGAGCGTCACCTCCACCCGGGGGTGGTCCCCGATCCGGTCGGTGAGGTAACGCGACATGCGCTCTCCCAGGTCGCCGCCGCGGACGACCAGGCGCACCGACGAGGCGTACCCGGCCAGGAGGATCGCCGCCTGGCCCGCGGAGTTCCCCCCTCCCACGACCACCACCGGGCCGCCGCCGCATGATCCGGCCTCGGCCACGGTCGCGGCGTAGTGGACGCCGTTGCCCTCGAAGGACTCCAGGCGCGGCACGTCGAGCCTGCGGTAGCGCGCCCCGGTGGCGATGACGATCGTGCGGCCCCTGACGGGCCCTCCCTCGCCGAGCCCGACGTCGTAGTGGCCGTCCATCCGCCCCAGGGACACGGCCTCGGCCGGGACGCCGAAGCGGGCGCCGGACCTCCTGGACTGGATGAGTGCCCGCTCGGCGAGCTCTCCGCCGGAGATGCCCGAGGGAAAACCGAGGTGGTTCTCGACGCGGGGGGAGGTGCTCGCCTGCCCGCCGGCCGCGACCGCGTCCAGCACCACCGTGTCCAGCCCCTCCGACGCCCCGTACAGCGCGGCGGCCAGGCCCGCGGGACCGGCTCCCACGATGACGAGGTCGTGGACGTCCTCGGGCGCCGGCCGGGCGGGCAGTCCGGTCGCGCGGGCCAGCTCGGCGTCGGAGGGGTTGCGCAGGACCCGGGTCCCGCCCACGATCACCACGGGGGTCTCGTCCGGCGCGACGCCGAGGTTGAGGACGAGCGCCTCGGCCTCCCCGTCCTCCTCCAGGTCGATCCAGCGGTGCGGCAGCCGGTTCCTGGCGGCGAGCTCCCGCAGCCGTCGGCTGCCGGGCGAGTAGCGGGAGCCGATGATCCTCAGCCCGGTCCCGCCGGCGGTGAGCGGCGGGCGGCGGATGAGGTAGGCCCGCAGGATCAGGTCCCCGATCCCGCGGTCGCGGGTGACGATCCTCTTCAGCCGCTCGACGGGGACCGCCAGGACCTCGCCCGCCTCGCAGACCACCGAGGTCAGGCACGCCCTCCGGCCGGTGATCACCCCGAGCTCGCCCAGGAAGCGGCCCGGCCCGTGGATCCACAGGACCCGCTCGTCCTCGACGACGGCCGCCTTGCCCGTGAGGATGACGACGAACTCCGGATGCTCCTCACCCTCCTTGATCAGGAGCTCACCCGTCCGGACCGGCCTGCGGACACCGTGGGCCGCGAGCGTGGCGATCTGCGCCTCGTCCAAGCGGGGAAACGCCCCCTGGTGGTCCGGAGTCTCGGTGAGCGCGTCCATCTCAGCCGCTCCTCTCACCTACCGGCGTGATCGCGCCCTCCGCCCACGCGCGCGGCGCGGCACCCGCCGGCGTCCGCTTCTTCCCACAGTTCCGGCATCGCACGATATTTGGTGGCATTACCGGC
Organism: Streptosporangium sp. H16; assembly: GCF_051918855.1. Lineage (NCBI taxonomy): Bacteria > Bacillati > Actinomycetota > Actinomycetes > Streptosporangiales > Streptosporangiaceae > Streptosporangium > Streptosporangium sp. H16. The sequence goes on along the minus strand of NZ_JBPXMD010000033.1, from coordinate 62,474 downwards.
CCTCCTCATCCGTAGGTCACGGCGAGCTCGTCCCCGGCGAGGTCCACCAGGACCACGGCTCCCTCGTCCGCCTCTCCCGACAGGAGCGCGCGGCCGATGCGCGTCTCGACCTCCCTGGCGATGAACCGGCGCAGCGGGCGGGCGCCGTACACGGGGTCATAGCCCCGCTCGGCGATGTGCCGTAGCGCCGCCTCGGTGACCTCCAGCCGGATGCCCCGCTGCTCCAGGCGGGTCCGCAGCTCGACGAACATCAGGCCGACGATGCGCTCGATCTCCTCGGGGGTGAGCGGCTTGAAGATCACGATGTCGTCGACGCGGTTGAGGAACTCGGGGCGGAAGTGGGCGCGCAGCTCGGCCATGACCTGCTGCTGCGCCTCGGGCTTGATCTCCCCGCTCGACGTGACGCCGTCGAGGAGGTACACGGAGCCGAGGTTGGAGGTCATGATCAGGACGGTGTTGCGGAAGTCGACGGTCCTGCCCTGCGCGTCGGTGAGCCTGCCGTCGTCGAGCACCTGCAGCAGCGTGTTGAAGACGTCGGCGTGCGCCTTCTCCACCTCGTCGAAGAGCACCACGGAGTACGGCTTGCGCCGCACGGCCTCGGTCAGCTGGCCGCCCTCCTCGTACCCGACGTAGCCGGGGGGCGCGCCGACGAGGCGGCTGACCGTGTGCCGCTCCTGGTACTCGCTCATGTCGATGCGGATCATGTTGTCCTCGGTGTCGAAGAGCGCCTCCGCGAGCGCCTTGGCCAGCTCCGTCTTGCCGACGCCCGTCGGTCCCAGGAAGATGAACGACCCGATCGGGCGGCGCGGGTCCTTGATGCCGGAGCGGGCCCGGATGACGGCATCGGCCACCAGCCGTACCGCCTCGTCCTGGCCGATCACCCGCTCGTGCAGGATCTGGTCGAGCCGCAGGAGCTTCTCGCGCTCGCCCTCGCGCAGCCGGCTCACCGGGATGCCCGTCCACCGGGAGACGATCATCGAGATCTCCTCGTCGGTGACGACCTCGCGCAGCAGGCGCGACGTGCCCTGCTTGGCGGACAGCCGCTCCTCCTCGGCCTCCAGCCGCCGCAGCAGCTCGGGCAGCCTGCCGTGCCGCAGCTCCGCGGCGCGGTTGAGGTCGTAGTCGCGCTCGGCCCGCTCGGCGTCCGCGCGTACCTGCTCCATCTCCGCGCGCAGGGCCTGGACGGCGCGCAGGGCGTGCCGCTCGGCCTCCCACTGCGCCCGCATGGCGTCGGTCTCGGCGTGCAGGTCGGCGAGCTCCCTGCGCAGTTCCTCCAGCCGGGTCCCGCTCGCGGAGTCCTCCTCCTTGGCGAGCGCGGCCTCCTCGATCTCCAGGCGCATCACCCTGCGGGTGAGCTCGTCGAGCTCGGCGGGCATCGAGTCGATCTCCGTACGGAGCATCGCGCACGCCTCGTCCACCAGGTCGATGGCCTTGTCCGGCAGGAAGCGGTCGGAGATGTAGCGGTGGCTCAGCACGACGGCCGCCACCAGCGCGCTGTCCTGGATCTTCACCCCGTGGAAGATCTCCAGGCGCTCGCGCAGGCCGCGCAGGATGGACACGGCGTCCTCGACCGACGGCTCGTCGACCATCACCGGCTGGAAGCGGCGCTCCAGGGCGGCGTCCTTCTCGACGTGCTTGCGGTACTCGACGAGGGTCGTCGCCCCGATCATGTGCAGCTCGCCGCGGGCCAGCATGGGCTTGAGCATGTTGCCCGCGTCCATGGCGCCCTCGGCGGCTCCGGCGCCCACCACGGTGTGCATCTCGTCGACGAAGAGCAGGATCCGCCCCTCGGCGGCCTTGACCTCGTTGAGCACCGCCTTGAGCCGCTCCTCGAACTCCCCCCGGTACTTGGCCCCGGCCACCAGCGAGCCCATGTCGAGGCTGAAGACCGTCTTGCCCTTGAGCCCCTCCGGCACGTCCCCGTGGCTGATCCGCAGGGCGAGGCCCTCCACGATGGCGGTCTTGCCCACCCCGGGGTCGCCGACGAGGACCGGGTTGTTCTTGGTCTTGCGGGACAGGATCTGGATGACGCGGCGGATCTCGGCGTCGCGCCCGACGACCGGGTCGAGCCTGCCCGAGAGGGCGTCCGCCACCAGGTCGCGCCCGTACTTCTCCAGCGCCTCGTACGCCACCTCCGGCATCGCGGACGTCACCCGCTGGTTGCCGCGGATCGCGGTGAGCGCCTTGAGGAAGCCGTCCCTGGACAGTCCCTGCTCGTGCAGCAGCCGCCCGGCCGAGGCCGAGCTGCCCTCCTCGATCAGGGCGATGAGCAGGTGCTCCACCGACACGTACTCGTCCTTCAGCCGGTCGGCCTCCCGCTTGGCCGTCTCCAGCAGGCGCGAGAGCCGCTGCGTCACGTAGACCTGGCCGGGCGAGGCGCCGGGGCCGCTCACCCGGGGGCGCCGGCCCAGCTCCGCCTCCAGCTCGGTCCTGAGCCGGTCGGTGTCGACGTTCGCGTACGAGAGCAGGCGGGGTGTCAGCCCCTCCGGCTGGTCGAGCAGCGCCAGCAGCAGGTGCTCGCCGTCCACCTCCGTGTGCCCGAAGCGCAGGGCCTTGGTCTGCGCGTCGTGCAGCGCCTCCTGCGACTTCTGTGTCAGCCGGTTCATGTCCACGGCGAGCCTCCGATGGGTCGGGAACGACCGCGCTGGGCGGCCTCCAGGTCGGCGATGCGGTCCAGCAGGTCCAGCACGAGGCCGATCGCCGCGTAGTTGATCGAGAACCCGGCCCGCAGCCGCCGGACGCGCGCCATGGCGAGCAACTGGGAGGGCGGGAGCCACAGGTGCCCGGAGGCGTCGGTCCAGGCGTCGAGCACGCCCAGCACGACGAGGCGCCGCACCAGCTCGGGATGGGTTCCCGTCGCCCTGGCGAACGTCTCCAGATCCAGGCGCTCGGGCCTGGCCAGCTGGTAGGTCCTGGCCGTCTCCCGCGAGGTCTCCTCCCGAACCTCCCGCCGGGTCTCTCCCCGGGTCTCTCCCCGGGTGTCTCGCCGATGGAAGGCCGCGCCCTCGCCAGCGGCGGGCCCGGCGCGTTCTCCGCCCGCCGGGTCCGCGGGCGGGCGGGCGGGGCGCTGGTCAGGACGGGGCGTCCCGCGCTCCGGGAACGGGTGGGTCATCGCCGCCTCCTCGGGTCGAACGCGGAGACCGCGGCGAGCTGCTCGAACAGCCGCCGCTCCTCCTCCGACAGCCGGTCCGGGACCATGATCCGCACCTCGGCGTACAGGTCACCTGCCTTGTCGCCGCGGCTGGGCATCCCCCGGCCGCGCAGCCGCAGCCGCCTGCCGCTGGACGTCCCCGACGGCACCTTGACCTTGGCCTCGCCCCCGGGGGTGTCGACCACGACGGGGGCGCCGAGCGCCGCCTCCCACGGGGTGACCGGGAGCAGGACGTGGAGGTCGCGTCCCTCCATCCGGTAGCGGGGGTGCGGGGCGATCCTGACGATCAGGTAGAGGTCGCCCGCGGGCGCCCCGTCGCCGCCCCTGCCGCCCTGCCCGGCCAGCCTGACGCGCTGCCCGTCGACGACGCCCGGCGGGATGTCGATCCGCAGCCCGCGCGAACCGACGGTGATGGAGCGAGGCCCGCCCCGGTAGGCCTCCTCCACGGTCAGGACGATCTCGGCCTCCTGGTCGGCGCCGGGTATCGGCCCCCAACTCGCGCCGGACCGGCCTCTCCTGCCGGAGAACAGCCCTTCGAGGAGGTCGTCGAGGTCGACCCCCTCCTGGAAGCCGCCGAAACCCGCGCCCCCGCCCCGGGCCCCGGCCCCGCCCCGGCCCGCACCCGCCGCGCGGCTTCCGGCGCGTGCCCACGTCTCCGGGTCCACGTCGTCGGGAACCTGGCGGAACTCCGGCCCGAACGCGTCGTAGCGGCGCCGGGTCCCGGGGTCGGACAGCACGCTGTAGGCCTCGGAGACCTCCTTGAAGCGGTCCTCGGCGGACGGGTCCTTGTTGACGTCGGGGTGGTTGGCCCGCGCCAGCTTGCGGTAGGCGCGCTGGATGTCCTCCTGGCTCGCCCCCCGCCGCACGCCGAGGATCTCGTAGAAGTCCCGGTCGGGGGGCATCATGCCCCCTTGGCCACCACGACCAGCGCGGGCCGCAGCAACTGTTCGCCGTCCCCGTAGCCGGGCCGCACCACCTGCAGGACCGTGCCGTCGGGAACGCCCTCCCGCGACAGCACGCCCACCGCCTCGTGCCTGGCCGGGTCGAACACGGTCCCGGTGTCGTCGCGGCGCGCGTAACCGAGGCGGGAAACCACCTCCTGCGCCTGGTCACGGATCGCCCGCATCCCGGCGACGATGGAGCCGGGATCGGTCTCCGCGTGCTCCAGGGCGCGGTCCAGGTTGTCCAGTACGGGCAGCCACTCCCCGGCGGCCCGCGCCCGCTCGTCCGACCGCGTCCGCTCGGCGTCCCTGCCGACACGCTTGCGCAGGTTGTCGAGGTCGGCGAGGGCGCGCCGCCAGCGGTCCTGGAGATCGGCCACCATGGTCTGGAGCTCCAGGACGCGCTCCTGGAGGTCGTCCGGGGCGTCCGGGGCGTACCCGCGCCCCTCCTTGACCTCCGGCCTCTGGTCGCGCGCCTCCAGGTCACGCGCCTCCTGACCACCGCGCCGGGTCTCGGGCCCCTGGGCGCCCTGAGGTCCCCGGGCTCCGTGCCGGGGCCGGTCCGGGGGCCGGTCGGGGAGCCCGTCGTGGGCTCGCGCCTCCCGGCCGGCGTCCCGCTCCCGGTCGTCCTCCCGGTCGTATGGCCCCCGGTCCCGCGGTTCCCGGCCGGGCGAGTCGTACCCGCCGCGCGGCTCCCCGTCACGGCGCGGGACGTGCCGGCCACGCCCGGGTGTCTCACTCATCGGTCGTGAACTCCGCGTCGATGACGTCGTCGTCCCGGCCGCCCGGGGAACCGGTCGCCCCCGCGGCTCCCGGGCCGCCCGCGGCCCCCTGCGCCCCCGGGGTCCCCTGGGCGCCGGAGCCGGCCGCGCCGAGGCTGTGGTAGATCTGCTGGAGCTCGGCGGTGAGCGAGCGGACCCGGTCGAGCGGGGCCTCCTGCTTGATCGCGTCGCGGGCGTCGTGCGCCAGCATGTCGGCCCGCGCCCTCTCGTGGACGGCCACCGAGTCGCCCAGCTCCGTCAGGCGGCGCTCCACCTGGTAGGCGGCGCTGTCGAGCTCGTTGCGCGCGTCCACCACCTGCCGCATCCGCTGGTCCTCCTCGCGGTGCCGCTCGGAGTCGGCGACCATCCGCTCGACCTCGCTCGTGTCCAGGTTCGAGCTCTCGCTGATCGTGATGCGCTGCTCGGCGCCGGTGTCCTTGTCCTTGGCCGAGACGTTCAGGATCCCGTTGGCGTCGACGTCGAAGGTCACGTCGACCTGCGGCACGCCGCGCGGGGCGGGCCGGATGTTCTCCAGCCGGAACCGGCCCAGGGGGCGGTTGTCGGCGGCGCGCTCGCGCTCGCCCTGCAGCACGACGACGTCCACGGCGCTCTGGTTGTCCTCGGCGGTGCTGAACGTCTCGGAACGGCGGGCCGGGATGGTCGTGTTCCGCTCGATGACCTTCGTCATCACCCCGCCGAGCGTCTCGATGCCGAGGGAGAGCGGTGTCACGTCGAGCAGTACGACGTCCCTCAGCTCGCCCTTGATGACGGCTGCCTGGACCGCGGCGCCCAGCGCCACGACCTCGTCCGGGTTGACCGTCATGTTCGGTTCCTTGCCGCCCGTCATCCGGCGTACCAGGTTCTGCACGGCGGGCATCCTGGTCGAGCCGCCCACCAGGATCACCTCGTCGATGTCGTCGGCGGTGAGCTTGGCGTCGGCCATGGCCTGCTGGACGGGCCCCTTGCACCGTTCGAGCAGGTCGGCGGTGATCTCCTCGAAGGTCGAGCGCCTGAGCGTGGTGTTCAGGTGCTTGGGGCCCGAGGCGTCCGCGGTGATGAAGGGCAGGCTGATCTGCGTCTGGGTGACCGCCGACAGCTCGACCTTGGCCTTCTCCGCGGCCTCGAACAGCCGCTGCAGGGCCTGCGGGTCCTGGCGCAGGTCGATGCCGTTGTCCCGCTGGAACTCGTCGGCGAGGTGGTCGACGACGCGCCGGTCGAAGTCGTCGCCGCCCAGGTGGGAGTCGCCCGCGGTCGCCCGTACCTCCACGACGCCGTCCCCGATGGCGAGGACGCTGACGTCGAAGGTGCCGCCGCCCAGGTCGAAGACGAGCACGGTCTCGCTCTCCTGGCGGTCGAGGCCGTAGGCGAGGGCCGCCGCGGTCGGCTCGTTGATGATCCGCAGGACCTCCAGGCCGGCGATCTTCCCCGCGTCCTTGGTGGCCTGGCGCTGGGAGTCGTTGAAGTACGCGGGCACGGTGATGACCGCCTCGGTGACCTTCTCCCCCAGGAACTTCGAGGCGTCGTCCACGAGCTTGCGCAGGACGGCCGCGGCGATCTCCTCGGGCGCGTAGAGCCTCTCGTTGATCTTGAAGCGGACGGCTCCGTCGGGCCCGGGGACGACGTCGAACGACACGGCGGTCAGCTCGCTGGCGACCTCGTCGTGACGGCGGCCGATGAAGCGCTTGGCCGAGTAGATCGTCCCCTTGGGGTTGAGGATCGCCTGGCGGCGGGCCAGTTGCCCGACCAGGCGCTCACCGTTGTCGGTGAACGCCACGACCGAGGGCGTCGTCCGCGCCCCCTCGGCGTTGGGGATCACCGTGGGCTTGTCGCCCTCCATCGTGGCGATCACCGAGTTGGTGGTGCCCAGATCGATTCCGACTGCTTTAGGCATGCTGCCCTCCTGTGCGCTGTGGCCCCCGGCGCTCGCCGGACGGCACCACCGCCTCGCCCGCGACATCCCGGCGTCCCCGGGCCCGGTGGTTGCGCGCCTCGATCGGACCCGCCGAAGACCCGGCCCGATGAAGATCGGGGCCCGGTGAAAACCAGGACCCGGTGAATCCGGCCGGCCGGGCGGCCCGGCGGCGGGCACGGGACGGCGGCGCGGGCGATGCCGTCCGCGCCGTCCGCGCCGTCCGCGCCCCGTTCGTGCGGGCCCGGCCCGGGAAGCGCCGGGAAGCGCCGGTCCGGTCAGATCTGCTGGTGCATCTGCTGGGACGTGCCCACGTCGAGCAGCCTGCGCGCCTCGGCGGCGTGCGGGGCCGCGACCAGCACCTCGTAGCGGTCGGCGACGATCGCGCTCGACGAGAGGAAGTCGCGCTTGCCCCCGGTGAGCGCGTGGCCGACCAGTCCGAAGATCGCTCCGGCGATGGCGCCCCAGATCAGGCCCCACAGGACCAGGATGAAGGGGAACCGCCCGGGAGTGAAGATCGCGAAGAACAGGCCGATCAGCAGTCCGAACCAGGCTCCGGTCGCCGCGCCCATCCCCGCGGCGCGAAGATAGGTCAGCCGCCCGAGCACCTGCTCGACGAGCCGGAGACCGACTCCGACGATCATCGTGTGCTCGACCGGGAACTTCTGGTCCGACAGCCGGTCCACGGCACGTTGTGCCTCGGCGTAGTCGCCGAAACCCGCCACCGTCTCGTGGCCGGTCAAACTGACGTCAGGTCGCATGGCACTTCCCTTCGACGGGCACCCGCGAGGTGAATCCGTACGCGATCCACCCTGACCCCGTGACGGCGTCCCCACATCCCCAGACCTGACAGTCATCACCCGACGGTCATCGCCGTCCCCGTCGTCCCCGGCGCCGGTGTCCGGTCCCGGTCAGCCGGGGCCCAGGCCGTGCCGGAAGGCGTAGGTCACCGCCTGGGCCCGGTCGCGCAGTCCCGCCTTGGCGAAGAGGTTGTTGATGTGCGTCTTGACCGTCGCCTCGGAGATGAACAGCTCCTCTGCGATCTCCGTGTTCGAGCGGCCCGCCGCTATCAGCCCCAGCACCTCGCTCTCCCGGCGGGTCAGCCCGTCCGGCAGGCCCGGCGCGCGGCGGCTCCCGGCCACCGCCTCGGCCAGCCGCCGCTGGACGGCGGGGTCGAACTGGGCCTCGCCCTCGACCACGGTGGCGATGGCCGAGGCCAGGGACTCGGCGTCGGTGTCCTTGGTCAGGTAGCCCCGCGCCCCCGCGCCCAGCGCGGCGAAGATCGACTCGTCGTCGGAGTACGTCGTCAGGACCACCACGTGGACGTCCGGGTGGGCCGCCCTGATCCTGCGGGTCGCCTCCACCCCGTCCATGCGGGGCATCCGCAGGTCCATCAGGACCACGTCGGGCCCGAGCGAGCCGGCCAGCTCGACCGCCTCCCGCCCGTCGGCCGCGGCCCCCACGACCTCGACGCCGGGCAGCAGTCCCAGCAGCAGCACCAGACCCTCGCGTACCACCGTCTGGTCGTCGGCCACCAGCACCCGCACGACCACCTCGACCACCTCGTCCCTCGGACCCGCCCGCCCGTCCCCGCGCCGCTCCCGCGCCGGGACGGCCTCGCGGTCGCGCGGCACCGGCGCGTCGGGGCGTACCGTACCGGCACCGGCGTGAACCGTCCACGGCGCGGCACCCGCCCCCGTGGCGGCGCCGCGCCGTGGGCGGCTCACGCCGGGACCCGCAGCAGGACCTCGAAGCCCTCCGCGCCCGGCCGCGCGGCCAGCGAACCGCCGATCAGCTCGGCCCGCTCGCGCATCCCCACCAGCCCGTACCCCCCTTCCCGCGACGCCGGCGGGCCCGGCGGGCCGCCCGTGTCGCGCACCTCCAGCTCGCACCACGCGCCGGCGCGGCGCAGCGCCACCGACACCGCGGCGCCCGGCGCGTGCTTGCGCGCGTTCGTCAGCGCCTCCTGCGCGGTCCTGGCCACCGCCAGCCTGGCCCCCGCCTCCAGCGAGCCGAGGTCCCCGGTGACCGAGACCGCGCAGGGCGCCCCCGTCACCGACCGGAACTCCACGGCCAGCCGCTCCAGCCGCTCGGCCAGCGGAAGCTCCTGCCCGCGCAGCGCGTCGAGCGCCCGGCGGGTCTCCTCCAGTCCGGCGCGCGCCAGCCGCACGGCGCGGTTGACCCGGTCGAGGGCCGCCGCGGGGTCCCCGCCCTGCTCCAGCAGCAGCCGCGCGCCCTCCAGGTGGACGATCTGCGCCGACTGCGAGTGCGCCAGGATGTCGTGGACCTCCCTGGCCAGCCGCGCCCGCTCGGCCAGCACGGCCTCGCCCGCCCGCGCCTCGGCGAGCACCGTGGCGTGCTCCCTGGTCGTCTTCACGTACCGAATCAGGAAGACGAGAATGACGCCGTAGGTGAGGCCCAGGACGTTGCCCATCAACTCCCAGCCCTGCAGCCCGATCAGGAAGGACACGGCCGCCGTTCCGGCGATGTCGGCCGCGACCAGGAGCACCGCCGGCCAGAAGCGGGTCTTGAACGGCGCGGCGTAGAGGACGAAGTACGCGAAACCCAGACCGCTGTAGCGACTGATCGCGTGCAGGGCGAGCCCGCCGGCCAGGGTGGCCGCGAGCAGCCAGGCGCTGCGCCGCGCGTCCTGGCTCAGCAGAGCCCACCCGCAGCAGCCGGAGGTGGCGGCACAGACGAGGAGCACCGTGAGCAGGCCCGGCCAGCCCGTCTCGACCGCGGCGGCCACCGGCCAGTAGAGCAGGTATCCCGCCAGCACGACGGCGAGGAAACAGCGCACCGAGGGGCGGCGGAAAAACGTCACGACGCCACGTTATCCACGGCCCCGGCGGCGGACCATGGGCCCCGGGGTGGAGATCGTCTCCACCCCCGGCCGCCGCGCCCTCCCCCCGGGTGGACGTCGCGGGTTCCACCCCCGGGACCGTGCGTCCCCACCCGCCCCGGGGCCATCGTCGAGGGCATGTCAGCAATCAGCGTCACCCACCTCGGCAAGTCGTTCGGCGGGGTACGAGCCGTCGACGACCTGTCGTTCACGGTGGAACGGGGAACACTCACGGCCTTCATCGGCCCCAACGGGGCGGGCAAGACCACCACCCTGCGCATGATCCTCGGCCTGGTCACGCCCACCGAGGGCACCGCGACCATCGGCGGCGGACCTTACCGCGACCTGGAGCGTCCCGTCGCCACGGTCGGCGCGGTACTGGAGGCCGCGGCCTTCCACCCGGGGCTGAGCGCCCGCACGCACCTGGAGGCGCTCCGCCTCGCCGCGGGACTGGACGCGGAGCGCGTGGAGCACGTGCTGGAACAGGTCGACCTCACCGCCTCGGCCGGCCGCAGGGTGGGGGGCTTCTCCCTGGGCATGCGCCAGCGCCTCGCCCTGGCCTCCGCCCTGCTGGGGGACCCGGAGATCCTCATCCTCGACGAGCCCGCCAACGGCCTGGACCCGACGGGCATGCGCTGGCTGCGGGGCTTCCTGCGGGCCTACGCCCACCAGGGGTGCACGGTCCTGGTCTCCACGCACGTGCTCGCCGAGATCCAGCAGATCGCCGACCACGTGATCGTCGTACGGGCGGGGCGCCTCGCCTGGCAGGGCCCGCTCACCCCGGAGACCGACCTGGAGGAGCTCTACATGGAGGTGACCGCGTGAACGGCCTGATCCGCGCCGAACTGCTCAAGGCGCGCGCGAGCCGCACCACCTGGATCCTGGCCGCCCTGGCACCCCCGCTGTGCGTGGCCTGGGCGGGACTGATGGTCTTCTTCATGGGGCAGGGCAGCGGGACGCCGCTCGACGCGCAGATCGAGAACGTCTACAGCATGACCCAGCAGGCCTACGTCTTCACCCTGCTGCTCGGCGTTCTCGGCATGGCCGGGGAGAACCGCCACCAGACGATCACCTGGCAGTTCCTGGTCAGCCCCGGGCGGGACCGGGTGGTGACGGCGAAACTGGCCGCGTACGCGATCATCGGCCTGGTGATCGCCACGGTCTCGGCGCTGGTCACGCTGGCCGCGGGCCTGGTCATGCTCGGCCTGGCCGGTTACCCCTCCTGGACCCCCCAGGTGCCCGCGGTCCTGCTCGGCTCGGCGCTCGCGGTCGTCCTGTACGGCTTGCTCGGGGTGGGCCTGGGAGCCCTGATCGGCAACCAGGTGGCGGCGGTGACGGTGGCGCTGCTCTGGTTCATGTACGCCGACTACGCGCTCGTCAGCCTCCTGCCCGATCTGGGCAGGTGGCTGCCGACCGGGGCGGCCCGCGCCCTGAGCGGCATGCCCCTGGGCGGCGAACTGCTGCCCGTCTGGGCCGGCGGGCTGCTGTTCGCGGGCTACGTCGCGGTGACCGTGCTCGCCGCCCGCGCGCTGACGCTCCGCCGCGACGTCACGTGACCTCGCCGTACGACGGCACGGACCCCGGCGCGGACGGCGACACAGACGGCGACACAGACGGCGACACGGCGTGCCGTCACGGCCGGCCGTACCGGGTGATCCCGGGGGCACGCGTCACGGCGTGTCCCCGGGAACGCGCGTCACGCCATGGCGTCGCGGACGGCGGCGTGGGCCGCGTCGCGCATCACGGCGTGCAGCCTCGCGTTGGACTCCCGGTCACTGCGCACCTCGACCATGCGCAGCCCCTCGCCGCGCAGCGCCTTGACCAGCTGGCCCGGCTCGTCCACGAAGGTGTACGGCGTGCCGGTGGCGGCGGCCACGTAGCCCAGGTCCACCCCGTGCGAGGTGCCGAAGACCCGCTCGAAGGGGTCGCGCAGCGCGGCCTGGGGCAGCAGCGAGAAGATCCCGCCGCCGTCGTTGTTCACCACGACCAGGCAGAGGTCGGGGCGCGGCTCGCGGGATCCGAGGAGCAGCCCGTTCTGGTCGTGCAGGAAGGTCAGGTCGCCCATCAGGGCGTAGGAGGGGCCGTTGTGGGCGAGGGCGGCGCCCATCGCCGACGACACCACGCCGTCGATCCCGGCCGCCCCCCGGTTGGCCATGATCCGCAGGCCCCGCCGGGGACGCATCGCCTGGTCGAGGTCGCGGATCGGCATGGAGGAACCGGAAAACAGCAGCGCCCCGTTGGGCAGCGCCTCCGCCAGGTCGCGGGCCAGGCGCGGCTCGCTGAGCCCCGACCCGTCCAGCACCTCGTCGATCGCGGCCCTGGCCGCCGTCTCGGCGCGGCGCCAGGAGTGCAGCCACGTGTCGTCGCCCGCTGCGACCGGGATCTCCACCACCTGGGCCACCTGGGTGGCCGAGCGGGTCGGGTCGGGCCAGCGGGTCATGTCGGCCGCGACCACGATGTGCTCGCCCGCGTGCCTCAGCCAGTTGAGCAGCGGCCGGGACAGGCCCGGGCGGCCCAGGGTGACCACGACGTCGGGGCGGTGCCGGTCGGCGAACTCCGGGGTGCCCAGGAGGAAGTGGTAGGCCGACATCGCGTGGTCGCCGTAGCGGGCGCCGCCGTTGGGCTCCGACAGGATCGGCCACCCGGCCATGCCCGCCGCCGCCACGTACCTGCGGGTGTTGGTCGCGCCGTCGCCGACGACCAGCACGCCCCGCCGGGTCGGCGGCAGGTGCAGCGCCACCGGCGGGGAGCCCACCCTGGCGCGCACCCACGGACCCGCGGCGTCGCCCTCCAGGGACTCGGACCAGGACGGGTCGCCGTCCGGGATCAGCGGCTCGCGGAAGGCCACGTTGAGGTGGACGGGCCCCGGGTCGTACGGGCCCATCGCGCGCTGGTAGGCGCGGCAGGCCGTCGACCGCCAGTAGGCGACCTGGCCGGGACGGTCCTCGGGCACGCCGATCTCGCTGAACCAGCGGACGGCCGTGCCGTACAGCTTGATCTGGTCGACGGTCTGGCTGGCACCGGTGTCGCGCAGCTCGGGCGGGCGGTCGGCGGTGAGCACCAGCAGCGGCACCCCCGACTCGTGCGCCTCGATGACGGCCGGGTGGAAGTTGGCCGCCGCGGTGCCGGAGGTGCAGATCAGGACGACCGGACGATCGCTGCGGCGGGCCAGGCCCACCGCCAGGTGGGAGGCCGAGCGCTCGTCCACCCGCACGTGCAGCCGGAGGCGGCTGTCGGCGTGCACGGCCAGGGCGAGCGGCGCCGAACGCGAACCCGGTGCGAGCACCACGTCCGTCAGACCGCAGCGGGCCAGCTCGTCGACCAGCACCGTCGCGAGCGCGGTCGCGGGATTCACCGCACCGCCTCCTTATCTCCGTACATCTCCGCACCCGGGGGTGAGTCCGTCCTGAGGCGCGCGAAAGCGCCCTCGCCTGCGCGGGGCGGCGCGCCCGGGGACCGAGTCCGTTCGGATCCCCGCTGCCCCCGGGAGCGGCGGGGCACTGTGCCCTCGCCTGTGCCCTCGCCGCCCGCGGCCGCGCCGGAACCTGTCGTCGGCCGCCCCTAGGGACGGCGCGGGAACCTGCCGAAGTCGGGGGAGCGCTTCTCCTTGAACGCGTTGCGCCCCTCCTGCGCCTCCTCGCTCATGTAGTAGAGCAGGGTGGCGTCACCGGCGAACTGCTGCATCCCCGCGGCGCCGTCGGTGACCGCGTTCAGCGCGCCCTTGAGCATGCGCAGGGCCAGCGGCGACTTGTCCAGCATCTCCCTGGCCCACTTGACCGTCTCGGTCTCGAGCTCGGCGAGCGGCACGACCGCGTTGACCAGACCCCAGTCGAGGGCCTTCTGCGCGTCGTACTGGCGGCAGAGGTACCAGATCTCGCGGGCCCGCTTCAGGCCGACGGTCTCGGCCAGCAGCCAGGAGCCGTAGCCGCCGTCGAAGGAGCCGACCTTGGGGCCGGTCTGGCCGAAGACCGCGTTGTCGGCTGCGATGGACAGGTCGCAGCACACGTGCAGCACGTGGCCGCCACCGATGGCGTAACCGGCGATCATGGCGATGACCGGCTTGGGACAGCGGCGGATCTGGACCTGCAGGTCGAGCACGTTGAGCCGGCCGACGTGCGGGGTGGACTTGTCGACGTAGCCGTCGTCGCCGCGGATCTTCTGGTCGCCCCCGGAGCAGAAGGCCCTGTCGCCCGCGCCGGTGAAGATGATCACACCGACCTCGGAGTCCTCCTGGGCGACGTTGAAGGCGTCCTTGAGCTCGAAGAGCGTCGTCGGGCGGAACGCGTTGTGCCGCTCCGGACGGTTGATCGTGATCTTGGCGATGCCCTCGCCGGTCTCGTAGACGATGTCCTCGTACTGCCCGGACCTCTTCCAGTCGACAGCGCCTTCGCGCTCGGAGGCCGTCTCCGCCACCACCTGCTCGTCCACGCCCGGCTCGACCCGCTCCGTGCTCACGATGGCTTCACCCTCTCCGCTTTACCGGGACCACCCCGGCTGTTGTCCGGCATTCGGCACTAACCTTACGACCGTGATGACCATTCCTGTGCAAGAGGAGTGGCTTTCCGTGCAACGGGAATTGCACGCCGTGGTGTCGGCGCCGGGCCCGGAGCTGTTCCGGGCCGTCGGCGCGGCACTGGACGGCCACGGTCCCGCCGTACTGCCCCTCTCCCCCGCCCTGCCCGCCCCCGCGCTGCGGGCGACGCTCGACGCGCTGCGTCCGACCCACGTCGACGGGGTCCGCCGCGAGGGCGGCGTCGGCGTGCCCGCCGAGGTCGCGGTGGTCATCGCCACCAGCGGCTCGACCGGCGCCCCCAAGGGCGCGCAGCTGTCCGCCGAGGCCCTGCTCGCCTCCGCGTCGGCCTCGCTGCGGCGTCTGGAGGCCGGGGCGGGCGAGCGCTGGCTGTGCTGCCTGCCCCCCTCCCACGTGTCCGGCCTGCAGGTCCTGGTGAGGTCGCTGCTGGGCGGGACCGAGCCGATCGTGCACGACGGGTTCTCCCCCGAGGCCGTCCTCTCCAGCGGCGCGGACCACGTCTCGCTGGTGCCGACCCAGCTGCGCCGGCTGCTCCAGGTGAGTTCGGCGCGTCTCCAGCGTCTGTCGGCGTTCAGGACGATCCTGCTCGGCGGCGCCGCCGCTCCCCCCGGCCTGCTCGCCGAGGCCCGCGCGGCCGGGGCCAGGGTGATCACCACGTACGGCATGAGCGAGACCTGCGGCGGGTGCGTCTACGACGGCGAGCCCCTCGACGGGGTGGGGGTCGACATCGGCGACGACGGCCGGATCCGCCTGGGCGGGCCCGTGCTGTTCTCCGGCTACCGGCTGCGCCCCGACCTCACCGAGGCCGCCCGCGACGGCGAGTGGTTCCTCACCTCGGACCTGGGCGTCCTGGAGGGCGGGCGGCTGCGCGTGCTGGGGCGGGCCGACGACGTCATCAACACCGGGGGCGAGAAGGTCGTCGCCGCGGCGGTGGCCGCCGTGGTGGCCGAGCATCCCGCGATCGTCGACGCCGTGGTGGTAGGCCGTCCCGACCCCGAGTGGGGCGAGCGGGTGGTGGCCGTCGTCGTCTCGCCCTCCCCGCCGTCCCTGGCCGAGGTGCGCGCCTTCGCCAAGGAGCGGCTGCCCGCCTACGCGGCCCCCGCCGACCTGATCGTTGTGACCGAAATACCACTTTTGGCCAATGGCAAGCCGGATCTCGAAACTCTCCGTTATGGTCGTGATCGGGAACCGTGAAGGTGCCGTGACACGTCCAACAGGTAGCCGAAGCAGGAAGGACAAGCCCGATGAACGTCACCCGCAAGACATGGGTCTCGGCTGGAATCGTGAGCCTGGTCCTCGCCGGCGGCATTTCCGTGACGGCGGCCGCCGCGTCGGGCGGGATCGGGAAGGCGGAGAAACCGTCGGCCGAGCCGGTGCCGGTCGCCCCGAACGAGCCGGGAACGCCCTCCCCGGAGCCGTCCCCGACCACGCCCGTCCCTCCCGCTGAGGACTTCGTGGTGTCCAGGGAGGTCAATCCCGACCCCCGGAAGGTCGTCGAGTACTGGAGCGAGAACCGCCTCGAGGAGGCGGAGCCCTTCCCGATGCCCATGGTCGACGGCCCCGTACTCGAAGGCTCCGCGGACCCGGCTCAAGAGGGCCCCGTGGAAGTGATCGAATAGGCCCTCTCGGGCGCCCACGTGCGGGTGGATCGCCGGGAAGGCGGTCCGCCCCTCATATTTTCCGGGCCGGGTCGGGAACAGAAAGTTCTTGCCTGGGGTTATTGGTACTGGTGCGCCGAGCGGCCCCCAGACCGCCCCACCCCAAGACCAGCAGACCGTAAATTCAGACGACTCCGTGATGGAGGAGGTGTCCTCATGCCCCCAACCGCCGTGGCGACCTCATCTGAGGCCCCGACGACCCTCGACCAGCTCCTTGACCGAGGGCGAGTCCAGGGCCACCTTTCACTCGCGGAGCTGCGCCACGCCTTCGCCGAGGCGGGCATCAGCCCGACCGAGGGCAGGTCGATCCTGCGCGAGCTCACCGAGGCGGGCGTCAGCCTGGCGGCCGAGAACGAGCCCGCGCTGTCCGCGTCCGGCGCCAAGAGCACCCGCAAGACCCCCGTCCGCAAGGCCAAGGCCGCGCCCGCGAGGAAGGGCGCGGCGAAGACCGAGACCACGGCCGGCGCCCCGGACACCGCCACGACCGGTGCGGAGCCCGCGGGCGACCTCAAGACCGCCAAGCCCGCCAGGAAGACCGGGGCCGCGAAGGACGCCAAGGACGCCGCGGCGGAGCTCGACGACGAGTGGAACCCGCCGGAGGAGACCGAGGTGGAGGTCGAGCCGACCCTCGACCTCGACGACCAGTCCTCCGTCATGGGCGACTCGGTGCACACCTACCTGAAGTCGATCGGCCGTCGCACCCTGCTCACCGCCGCGCAGGAGGTCGAGCTGGCCAAGCGCATCGAGGCCGGGCTGTACGCCGAGTCCAAGCTGGAGGCCGACCCGGGCCTGTCCGCGGCCGCGCGCGACGACCTGGAGTGGATCGCCGAGGACGGCCGCCGGGCCAAGGACCACATGCTGGAGGCCAACCTCCGCCTGGTCGTCTCCGTGGCGAAGAAGTACACCGACCGGGGCATGGCCCTGCTCGACGTGGTCCAGGAGGGCAACCTGGGCCTGATCCGCGCGGTGGAGAAGTTCGACTACACCAAGGGCTACAAGTTCTCCACCTACGCCATGTGGTGGATCCGCCAGGCCATCCAGCGCGGCTTCGCCGACTCGGCCCGCACCATCAGGCTTCCGGTGCACGTGCTGGAGATGCTCTCCAAGCTGTCGCGCGTCGAGCGTGACATGCACCAGCGTCTGGGCCGCGAGCCCACGCCGGAGGAGCTGGGCGTCGAGCTCGACAAGACCCCCGACCAGATCGAGGAGCTGCTGCGCACCAGCCGCCAGCCGATCAGCCTCAACGCCACCATCGGCGAGGACGGCGAGACCACCATCGGCGACCTCATCGAGGACGTCGACTCGCCCGAGGCGTCGGAGGTCGTCGACCGCCAGCTGCTGGGCGAGCAGCTGCGCGGCGTGCTCGGCAACCTCTCCCCCAGGGAGGCCAAGATCATGGCCCTGCGCTTCGGCCTCGTCGACGGCAAGCCGCACACCCTCGACGAGATCGGCAAGTATCTCGGCCTGACGCGCGAGCGCATCCGCCAGCTGGAGAAGGAGTCGCTCTCCAAGCTCCGCCACCCCAGCAACACCCGCCCGCTGCTCGACTGGGCCAGCTGACCGGCGGCGGGCCGTTCCGAAGTCCCGAAGGGCGCCACCGCGAGACCTCCCGGTCCGCGGTGGCGCCCTTCGGCGTGTTCCGGCCCCCGCGGGGAGTGCCCCCCGGAGGGACCGGCGGGAGCGCGAGGCGCCCCTCCCCGAGGGGCGCGGTACGGGAACCGGGGCGACGGTCCCCGTACCGGCCCTCGAAGATCTCGAAGGAGGTCAGCCGCCCATCTCGGCGACGAGGCTTCTGGGGCGCATGTCGGTCCAGGAGCCTTCGACGTAGGCCAGGCAGCCGGCGCGGGAGTCCTCACCGTGGACGATCTCCCACCCCGGGGGGACGTCGGCGAACGCGGGCCACAGCGAGTGCTGCCCCTCGGCGTTCACCAGCACCAGGAAGGACGCGTTCTCGTCGTCGAAGGGGTTGGTCATCGGATACCTCCAGCATGGGTGTGCCGGGTGGCGAACCCGGCCGTGTGGACTCGCCCGGCACCGGGATTCCCGGCCGGCGCCGCCCGCCGGCGCGCCCAGGGGTCGGCGACCGTCGTCCCCCGCCGGATGCGAGGAGCCGTCCGGATGCGAGGAGCCGTCCGGGCGCGAGGAGCCGTCCGGGCGCGAGAAAAAGGCAGACGAAAATGACATAACTGCGTGCACCTCAGCGAAGTGCCTGGTCACGGCGTTGACGGAGTGGCCGGAGAGGCCACCGAGGCGGAGTATCTTATTAGGGAAGCCTAACCTAAAATCTGCCACATTGGGAGGCCGGGCCGCGACGACCGGTCATCAGGGCCGAATCACCGCCGCCTCCCCCGGCCCGTTCCGGAACGGCGAAACCGCCCGTCACGGGAACGCGTGACGAGCGGCGAGAGGCCGTTCGAACCGGGTCCGCGGGTGGGGACCGGTGGGCGGATCAGATCCGCGCCCGGGCACCCGCGGCCGAAAGCCCCGGCGAGGACCAGGGACGAGGTCCGGGAACGGAGATCAGCGGGCCGAGGCGGCGACCGGGCGCGGGACCCTGGGAATGCCGGTCAGCCGGTTCTGCTCGCGAAGGGTGCGCAGGCGGTTGACCTCGGCGGTCCACTCGGCGCCCTTCGGGGTGGCCCTGCCCTTGCGGCGGCGGATCCGGTCGTCGTACGACCTGATCCCGAACGTCGCGCGCTGGTTGGCCTCGGCCGCGCGCAGGGCCTCGGTGAGCGCCCTGTCGAAGGCCAGCCCGGCGGCTCGCAGCTCCTGCACGGGGGCCGCGGCGGCCTGAGCCCGGCGCACCTCGGCCTCGGCCTCGCGCGCCTTCTCCAGAAGCTCGGGGAAGCTCTTCCCGACCTCCTGGTCAGCGTGGTGACGAACCTCCGCCTCCCGGCTCACGCGCGGTCGGAAAAACGCCATCTTCTTCCCTCTCTCGCCGGTCGCCGGTCTCCTCCGGCAGATCACCGCTCGTAGCCTACGCGGTCCGCCCCCACCCCACATACTCAGGGACCGGGCCTCCCGCGAAGCGGTTCGCGCCGCCGGCCACCTCACCGTGCGGCACCGTCGGCCGTCTCACGGTGCGGCTCCATCGGCCGCCTCGCCGCAGGGCGGGGCCGGGGAACCTTCGTCCTGCCCGGCGCGCCGTCCTTTACGCAGTAAGGTGAGGGGTGGCAGGATGCCACCCATGCCTGCCAAGCGACCTCCCGTCCCGCTCTCCAGGGAGCGCATCATCGACGCCGCCCTCCACATCGCCGACGGCCAGGGGCTCCGGCGCCTGACGATGCGGCGGCTGGGCGACGCGCTCCAGGTGGAGGCGATGGCCATCTACCACCACCTGCCGCGCGGCAAGGACGCCCTGATGGACGCGCTGGCCGAGCACGTCACCACCGTCCACGCCGAGCCCGGCGGGAGCTGGCAGGACAGCGCGAGGGCCTGGTGCCGGGCGAGCCGGGCCGCGCTGAGGGAGCATCCCGGGGTGCTGGCCCTGGCCCTGACCAAGCCGCCGAGGGGCAGGGCGGCGATCGCCATCAGGGAGCAGATCGACCAGCTGACCGACGCGGGACTGGCCGACGCAGCGGGCGCGGTACGGGCCCTTCGGGCCTACGTCTTCGGCGCGGTGGCGGTGGAGGTGCAGCAGTCGGGCTGGGCCGAGCCCTCGGGCGACGAGGACGAGCCCTGGCGTCCCCCGTCCAGGGGAGGCGGCAGCCCGGGGGCGGACGCCGACTTCGAGCACGGGCTGGACGCGCTCCTGGCCGGCCTGGGCGCGCGGTGAGCGCATCGGACCCGGTAAGGGACGGTCAGGGGTGTGAAAACCCGCGTCGGCGCACGTCAGCAACTTGTAACCGATCGTTTACCTGCCTGGCGGCGTGTCGCACTTGGTCGAATGTCCTTATATGAGGCATGCTGTGTTATAGGTCACATCCCCTGATAAAGCCCTGACGGACTGACCCCTTACCAGTTCTCAAACAGTCCTAACGGGCTATGTCGCCAAGGTGCGATCGATCGCACACTTGATCTGCTTGATGTGCGGCTCCCGTTCTGTTAGGGACCGCATGGCCATATATCAACATTCAGATGCTCGTCCCCGTCATACGTGGGAACGGAGACCCATCGGTGACGGTGCCGCCGGATGTCCGATGCCCACCCGTGCCCGGTGTGACCCGGGCGAGCCGACACGAGAGATCCGGAGGCACGCCGATGTGCCCGCACGAGCCGTCCTGTCCGTCCGCCGACGCGCTGGACCGCGAAGCCGCCCGCACCATGGCGGCCCACCCCGAGCAGGGCTGGAGCCTGCTCTGCAACGGTGTGGTGCTGTTCGACGACACCGGCGAGCTCCTCCCGGACGGTGCCGTCATCGAGCCGCATCGGCCACTGGCCGGCGTGGTCTGAGGCCCGTCACACCCGACCGGTCACGCTGAGCGGGTCCACCGAGCCCGGCCGCATCCTCGCGTCGAGCCACCCGGCGACCACCTCGCCCACCCCGGCGGGATTCCTCCCGAGGTCGTGACCCTCTCCCGGCAGCACCACCAGGCGCGCGACGTCCGCCGCCTCGGGCACGCCGAACGGGTCACGGTCTCCGTTCACCACCAGCACGTCCACACCCGCCGCGCGCAGCTCCCCGGCACGTGACCGCTCCGGCTTCCCCGGCGGGTGCAGCGGGAACGCCAGCGCGACGACCGCGCGGGCCCCGACCCTCCCGGCCGTACGGCACGCGACCCTGGCCCCGTTGCTCCGCCCGCCCTGCACCAGCGGCAGCCCCGGATAGCGCCCGCGCAGCCCGGCCACCAGCGTCTCCCACGCCTCGTCCTGCTTGACCGCCGACCCCGGCGCGCGGGCTCCGCGCATCCGGAACGGCTGGAGCACCCGCGCGACCGTCCCGCCGATCGCCGTCGCGGCGTCCCGCACGGCCAGCAGGTCGGGGGCGTCCACTCCCCCGGCCGAGCCGTGGGTGAGCACCAGCAGGAAACGCGGGGCGGCCACCTCGTCGATCTCCACCAGCGCCGGGCCGTGCGGGGTCGCGATCTCCACGGGCGGGACCGCGCGCGCCGGGAACCCCGATCCCGGCGCGGACGCGCCGTCGGGAGGGGTGGACTCGGAGGTGGACACGGATCTCCTCCTATTGACTGATGCCTGGCGGCCGGTGTGAAGGAACAATCGAAGCGTGCAGGACTATCAAGATATCCGCCAGGACATGCGTGCCACCGTCGAGGCCCGGCGCGACCTCGGCCCCGAGTACGAGGCCGCCCTCATCGAGTCGTTCGTGTCACGCCTGGACGCGACCATCGCCCACCGGGTGCGCGCCGAGATGCACGCCTCCGGGGCGCCGAAGGCCAAGTCGCGCAAGAACTCGAACAGCTCGATCCCGCTCGCCCTCGGTTCGATGGGCATCGGGATCCCGCTGACCGCCATCGCGGCGCAGACCTCCGGCACCGCCGGGCTGCTGCTGGCCTGGGGCGGAATCGTGGCGATCAACTTCGCCCACGCCCTGAGCCGCTGGCGGGAGCGCGACTGACACCCGCCAGAAGTCCCACCCGGCCTCTCCGGCTCCCCGGTCCCGCCTCGGACGGCCCGGAATCCGCGAGGCCAGGCCGCAGGGAAGGCCGGTGCCCGTGCGAGGTCTCCCACGGGCACGACGAGCATCGCGCCTTCACCCGGGAGGCCGGCAGGCGCGCCGCGCGCCCCGGGTTCAGAGGTCCCGGTCGAGGCGGAGGCGGACCTCACCGGCGAGATCCTCGTCGGCGCTGTCCAGGCCGTAGCGCCACACGCGCTCGGCGTCCTCGTCGCGGCCCCTGAGCGGGAGCGTGCGGGCCAGGAGCTCGATGGCCAGCGCGCCGGTCTCGACGTCGCCGCCCTCCTCGATCGCGGCGGAGAACTCCGCGCACGCCAGCTCCAGGTGAGCGATGCCGAGCATCACCCGCAGCCTCGGCACCTCGGCCGCGTCGGGCACCGAGAGCGCCTCCAGGAGCACCTGGGCGGCCTCCCCCGGCTCGCCCTCCTCCAGGAGTGCCTCCGCCAGCCGCTGGGCGGCACGAGGAGCGATCTCCGGGTCGGCGGTGGCCAGCGCGTCACGCAACGACCGCTCGGCCTCCTCCGCGCCCGTGGCGAGCCTGGCGAGGGCCATGTGCGCCAGCGGGACGTAGGCGGGATGGCCGACGCCCAGCGCGGCCTGCCAGGCAGCGCGGGCCTGGTCGGCCAGGTCCTCCCGCTCGAAGCTCCCCGCGAGCAGGCAGGCGGCCTGGGCGGCGAACTCCGGATGCCCGGTCGCCAGCGCGGTGCGCGCGGCCGCGCGGGAACCCGCCACGTCCCCGCTCTCCTCCAGCACCACCGCGAGACCCACCGCCGCCTGGGCCCGGTCGGGCTCGTCGGGATCGGCGACCAGCTCGGCGAAGATCGCGGCGGCGCCGTCGAGGTCGCCCGCCTCGGCCAGTCTTCGCGCGGTGTCCAAGGGACGGGTGTCCACCTCAGGCATGCAGGATCCTTCCGGATACGGAGACGCCCCGAGCCTAACGACTCGGGGCGCCCTCCGTCCTGTCGCATTCCCCGCGAATATCGAGGGTCGCGCGGGCCTCCGATCCCGGCCGCTCCCCGGCGGTGATCAGTCCTCGTACGCCTCCAGGGGAGGGCAGGAGCAGACCAGGTTGCGGTCACCGTAGGCCTGGTCGATGCGGCGGACCGGCGACCAGTACTTGCCCTCGCGCACCGACGGCAGCGGGTAGGCCGCCTCGGTGCGGCTGTAGGGGTGGCCCCACTCGTCGGCGACGAGGCTGTCGGCCGTGTGCGGGGCGTTGCGCAGCGGGTTGTCGGTCTTGTCGTACGCCCCGGAGGCGACCTTCGCGATCTCCTCGCGAATCGCGATCATCGCCTCGCAGAACCGGTCGAGCTCGGCCAGGTCCTCGCTCTCGGTCGGCTCGATCATCAGCGTGCCGGCCACCGGGAAGGACATGGTCGGGGCGTGGAAGCCGTAGTCGATGAGGCGCTTGGCCACGTCGTCGACCGTCACCCCGGTCTCCTTGGTGATCTGGCGCAGGTCCACGATGCACTCGTGGGCGACCAGGCCGCCGCGGCCGGTGTAGAGGACCGGGTAGTGGGGGCTGAGCCTGCGGGCCAGGTAGTTGGCCGACAGGATGGCCTGCTCGGTGGCCGCCTTCAGCCCGTCGGCGCCCATCATCCGGATGTAGGCCCAGGAGATGGGCAGGATGCCCGCGGAGCCGTACGGGGCCGCCGAGACCGGGCCGACCGCTGTGCCTTCGCCGCCCTCGCGCAGCGGGTGGCCGGGCAGGTAGTCGGCCAGGTGGGCGCGGACCGCGACCGGGCCGACGCCGGGACCGCCGCCGCCGTGCGGGATGCAGAAGGTCTTGTGCAGGTTCAGGTGGGAGACGTCCGCCCCGAATTCGCCGGGCCTGGCCAGGCCGACCAGCGCGTTGAGGTTGGCGCCGTCGACGTAGACCTGCCCTCCCGCCTCGTGCACCAGCTCGCAGATCCGCACGATCGTCTCCTCGTACACGCCGTGCGTGGACGGGTAGGTCACCATGATCGCGGCGAGCTGCTCGCGGTGCTTGTCGATCTTCGCGACGAGGTCGTCGACGTCCACGTTGCCCTGGTCGTCACAGGCGACCACGGCCACGCGCATGCCCGCCATCACCGCGCTCGCGGCGTTGGTGCCGTGCGCGGAGGAGGGGATCAGGCAGACGTCGCGGCCCGACTCGCCGCGGGCGGTGTGGTAGGCGCGGATCGCCAGGAGCCCGGCGAACTCGCCCTGGGAGCCGGCGTTCGGCTGGAGCGACACGGCGTCGTAGCCGGTGACCTCGGCCAGCCAGCGCTCCAACTGCCCGATCAGCTCGATGTAACCCGCGGCCTGGTCCTCGGGCGCGTAGGGGTGCAGCCCGGCGAACTCCGGCCAGGTGATCGGCTCCATCTCGGTGGTCGCGTTGAGCTTCATGGTGCAGGAGCCCAGCGGGATCATCGACCGGTCGAGCGCGATGTCCTTGTCCTGGAGCCTGCGCAGGTAGCGCAGCATGGCCGTCTCGGAGCGGTGGCTGTGGAAGACCGGGTGGGTCAGGTAGTCGCTGACCCGGGCCAGCGCGGCGGGCAGCGCGTCGTGCGCGGCGGCGTCGAGGTCGGCGAGCACGGCGCCGCTGATCCCGAAGGCGGCCAGGACCTGCTCCAGGTGGAGGAGCTCGGTCCTCTCGTCGCAGGTGACGCCCACGTGGTCGGCGTCGACCAGGCGCAGGTTCACCCCGTTGTCGCGGGCCGCGGCGACGACCGCCTCGGCGCGGCCGGGCACCTTGGCGAGCACGGTGTCGAAGAAGGTGTCGTGCACGACCTCGACGCCGCCCTGGCGCAGGCCCTCGGCGAGCACGACGGCGTGCCGGTGGGTGCGGCGGCCGATCCTGCGCAGGCCCTCGGGGCCGTGGTAGACGGCGTACATGCCGGCGATCACGGCGAGCAGCACCTGCGCGGTGCAGATGTTGCTGGTGGCCTTCTCGCGGCGGATGTGCTGCTCTCGGGTCTGGAGCGCGAGCCGGTACGCGGGGCGCCGGTCGGCGTCCTGGGAGACGCCCACCAGGCGGCCGGGCAGCTGGCGCTGGAGGCCGTCGCGGACCGCCATGTAGGCGGCGTGCGGGCCGCCGAAGCCGAGGGGGACGCCGAAGCGCTGCGAGGAGCCGACCGCGATGTCGGCGCCGAGCTCGCCGGGCGCGGCCAGCAGGGTGAGGGCCAGCAGGTCGGCGGCGGCGACCACCTGGGCGCCGCGCGCGTGGGCGGCGTCGGCGATGGCGCGGAAGTCGCGAATCCTGCCGCTGGCGCCGGGATACTGCACGAGCACCCCGAAGCACTCGGGGAGTTCGGCGGTGAAGTCGCTCTCGACCAGCTCGATGCCGAGCGGCTCGGCGCGGGTGCGCAGCACCGCCTTGGTCTGCGGCAGCGCGTCGGCGTCCACCACGAACACCTTCGAGGGGCTGCGGCCCGCGCGGCGGGCCAGGGTCATCGCCTCGGCGGCGGCGGTGGCCTCGTCCAGCAGGGAGGCCCCGGCGACGTCGAGGGCGGTCAGGTCGGAGACGACGGTCTGGAAGTTGATCAGAGCTTCCAGGCGGCCCTGGGAGATCTCCGGCTGGTAGGGCGTGTACGCGGTGTACCAGCCCGGGTTCTCCAGGAGGTTGCGGCGGATGACGCCCGGGGTGATCGTGTCGTGGTACCCCAGGCCGATCATCGAGGTGAGCACGGTGTTGCGCCCGGCGAGGACCCGCAGCTCGGCGAGAGCCTCGGACTCCCCGGCCGCCGGGGGCAGGCTCAGCCGCTCCGAGGAACGGATCGCCTCGGGCACGGCCACCGCGACCAGGTCGGCGACGGAGGCGAATCCGACCGCCTCCAGCATGCGGGTCTGGCCGGCGTCGTCCGGCCCTATGTGACGGGTCGCGAACGCGGGAGAGCCGAGTTCGCTGAGCGATGACAGGTCGGTCATTGGTGAAGCCTCCCGGGACGGGGTGGAGACCGGCGCTGGGCGCGGGCGTATGCCTGGTCTCCCCCTCTGTCATCACGACCGTCGTGCGGGGTCGTGACCTGAGAGCTTCACCTGCCCGTTGCCGGGAGGCTTGCACCGTCGGTGAGTCGCGCCTGGCGAGCGCGCCTGCTTTCCAGAGTTGCCTCGTCCGTGCGGTACCGGGTGCCTGAGAGATTCCGGGGAGGTTGCTCCTTCGGCGCCCCGATCTTGGTCGGGGTCTCTCCCGCACAGGGTCAGTGGCAGGTCCGAGTTTACCCGGTTCGTCGTGCTCTGCGACGACGGGCCAGCTCATCGGCCTGATGATCTCCTAAAGGGCCCTCGCTCGACTCCGCGCGTTCGCCGGGCAGATCCGCGAGGGAGCCCTCCACCTCCTGCCACACCCGTCCCAGTGCTATGCCGAAGACTCCCTGACCGCCCTGGAGGAGGTCGATGACCTCGTCGGGCGAGGTGCACTCGTAGACGCT
This sequence comes from Streptosporangium sp. H16, assembly GCF_051918855.1. Taxonomy (NCBI): domain Bacteria; kingdom Bacillati; phylum Actinomycetota; class Actinomycetes; order Streptosporangiales; family Streptosporangiaceae; genus Streptosporangium; species Streptosporangium sp. H16. Next base: position 36,715 of record NZ_JBPXMD010000033.1, on the reverse strand, counting down.
CACCCCGTCGCTCATCAGGGTGATCCCGGCCAGGTCGTTGACGCCCCTGTCGCGCAGGTGCTGCACGGCGATGCGGATCTGCTGGAGGGAGACACCGGTGTCGAGGAGCCGCTTGACGACCTTGAGGACCAGGATGTCGCGAAAGCCGTACAGCCGCTGGGAGCCGGAGCCGTGGGCGGCTCGCACGGTGGGCTCGACCAGGCCGGTGCGCGCCCAGTAGTCGAGTTGCCGGTAGGTGATGCCGGCCGCGGAACAGGCCGTGGGGCCCCGGTAGCCGATGTCGGCGGGCACCTTCACCGGTTGCCCGTCGAACAGCAGACCCTCTTCACCCGCGCGCTGACGTGCCGACTGGCGCCGTTCCGGGTCATCCTGATCGGCGTTTCTACCCTCGCCGCTGCTGACCGCCACGCGGACCTCCGGCTTTCTCTCATCCCACGGCCTGATCTGGGGGTTTACGCACGACCGCGGGTTTCACTTGCACCGTAGGACTGGGGCCAAGTCCAGTCAACGACCCCACCCGGCGCGTCGTGAAGCGTAAATGCACCGAAATTCCTACCCCGCGCGGCCGAAGTCCTCGGGCGTGATCGTGTCAAGGAACTCCCTGAACTTCTCCACCTCGTCCTCCTGGTCGTCCGGGATGATCACTCCTGCCTCCCGGACCACGTCCTCACTCGCGAAGATACGTGCGCCGGTGCGAAGTGCCAAGGCGATCGAGTCCGAGGGACGCGCGCTCACCTCGACCCCGTTGGAGAACACGAGATCCGCGAAGAAGATGCCGTCGCGCAGGGCGACGATGTTGACCGTGCTCAGCCGGACGCCGAGCCCTTCGAGCACGTCACGGAACAGGTCATGCGTGAGCGGCCGGGGTGGTGGTTCCTCGGCCTGGGCCATGGCGATCGCCGTGGCCTCCGTCATGCCGATCCAGATAGGTAGGTAACGCTCCCCATGCGTCTCTTTCAGCAAGACGATCGGCTGGTTGGAGGGCATCTCAACTCGAACGCCCACGACCTCCATCTGCAACACGGGCTGCTCCGTCTTCGCTGGATTCCGACCGGTTTGTTCAACGTAACACTCGTGGGGGTACGAGTGCCTGGTCAGGTTCTCACCGGCCCAGGGCCCCACGAACGCCGGAACGCAGCAGAGAGGCGTGCAATTCCAGCAGCAGGCCGGAGATCTCCCTGGCCGTCTCGTCGGCCTGGTCGATGGCCCCGGGGGCGCGGCGGCGCAGGAGCGGGGCGACGGCCTGCTCCACCAGGCCGGCCTCGCGCTCCGCGGCGGCCTTGACGGCCCGCAGGTGGCGGGCCCGCAGGCCGAAGGCGGCCAGGGCTCCGACGCTGCGGGCCACGGCCAGCGCCTCGGCGTCGTAGTAGCGGGCCACGGCGGCCAGCAGGCCGTAGTCCTCCAGCTCGGCGAGGGTCTCCTCGTCGAGCTCGGCGGCGGCGAGCAGCTCCTCGCGGGTGAGCCGGATCTCGGGGGGCGCGTCGTCGGGGACCGCGCGCGGCCTGGCGGCCGGGCGCTCCTCGCGGTCGGCCGCCTCCAGATGATCCTTGATGACGCGCAGCGGCAGGTAGCGGTCACGCTGCTCGCTGAGGATGTAACGGAGCCGCTCGACGTCGGCGTAGGTGAACTTGCGGTATCCGGAGGGACTGCGCTCCGGCTCGATCAGCCCCTCGCCCTCCAGGAAACGAATCTTGGAGATGCTGACATCGGGGAACTCGCCCTGCAGGAGAGCGAGCACCTCCCCGATGCTCATGTGCGCACGAGCGGCCTGCGAGCTCATCATCCTCCAGCGGCGCCGCGGGTGAGGAAGACGAGGCGGAACTTGCCGATCTGCACCTCGTCCCCGCCGTACAGCGGGACCTCCTCGATGCGCTCGCGGTTCACGTACGTGCCGTTCAGGCTGCCGACGTCACGGACGGTGAAGACCCCGCCGCCGCGCCGGTAGAACTCCACGTGGCGGCGCGAGACCGTGATGTCGTCGAGGAAGATGTCGCTCTCGGGGTGACGGCCCACGGTGGTCAGGTCGCTGTCGAGCAGGAACCGGCTGCCGGCGTTGGGGCCGCGCATCGCGACCAGCAGCGCGGTGCCCGGGGGCAACTGCTCGACGGCCTGCCGTTCGGCGAGAAGCGTCTCACCTGTCTCCGCCTCGTATGCCTCGATCCCGGAGAGGGAGATCGTCGATGTGCTGTCTCCGGGGGTCTCGGCTTTGGTAAGCGGCGACCCGCATCGTGAACAGAAACGGGCATCCTCAGGATTGGCATGACCGCACTGCGTGCAGTAGACGCTCGGCATCGATCGGCTCGGCCTCCTACCGCGAAGACGCGGCAACGGTGCTCAGTGATGCGCGCCTCGCTTCTTCGCTTCTCAAGTGTTTTCTCGGACTGCGAATGCCGCAACATACAGTGATGAGGCGCGAAGGTCAAGGTTGACGCTGAACCGCGGGTACGGTCGGTGACAAAGTTACAGTGGGGCACTGTCCCCGGTCCATGGCGCCGCGCTGTGTTTGTGGCAACCGCTCGGCCCGCGGCCCCCGTCCGGGCGCCCTCCCGCGCCTTCGGCGCGCCCGCCGGGGCCTGGTCCCGTCAGCCGCCCGCGGCCTCCTCGACCACCCGCGCCCAGTGCTCGATCAGGGTCTGCGCGGAGTCGACGTCGAACCCCTCGGCCCACAGGTGGGTGACCGCCTCCGTCGGGTCGGGCAGCACCAGGGTCCAGCTGCCGTCCTCGGCGACGACCCGCACCCCGTCAGTGGTGTCGATGCGGTAGTGCTCGGCGGCCTCGATGACCGAGCGCATCACCGCGCCCTTGGCGGCCCACGGGGTCGGCACGGTCCGGCGCAGCAGCTTGGCCTCGGGGATCCTGGCGTCGATCTGGCTGAGCGAGAGCCGGGTCCTGGCGACCAGGCCCAGCAGGCGCAGGAACACCGCCAGGCCGTCCACCGTGGGGCCGAACTCGGGCACGATGAAACCGCCGCGCCCGTCGGCCGCGAAGATCATCTCTGGCCCCCTGGCCGCGGCGGTGAGCGCGTCGATCGCGGTGGAGGTCCACTCGGCCTGGACGCCGTGGAACCTGCAGACCTGCTCGGCCACCCGGGTGGTGGTGACCGGCAGCGCCACCCTGCCGCCGCGCCGCTCGGCGGCGACCAGGTCGAGCACCACCAGCAGGGCGCGCTCCTCGCTGATCAGCTGGCCCTTCTCGTCCACCAGCGCGACCCGCTCCCCCACCGGGTCGAAACGCACCCCGAAGGCCGCCCTGGAGGAGCTGACGAGCTCCGCCAGGCGCTGCAGGTCGCGGCGGCGCTCGGCGAGGGTCTCGGTGGGCGAGGCGTCGTCCAGCCGGTTGTTGACGGTCAGCACGTCCACCCCGACGCGGCCCAGCAGGCTGGGCAGCACCAGCGAGGAGGTGCCTCCGGCGCAGTCGACCACGACCTTCATGTCGGCGTCGCGCACCCCGCTGATGTCGACCAGGCGCAGCAGCTCGTGCGTGTAGTCCTCCACCGCCCGGGCGGGGAAGCTCAGCTCGGCGATCTCCCCGGGGAAGGCGCGGCGGAACTCCTGCCGGGAGAAGACCCGGTCCAGCTTGCGCTGGGCCGCCGGGGACAGGTCCGCGCCGTGCTCGTCCATGAAGACGATGTCGACGCTCTGCGGGTCGCCGGGGGTGGTGCGCAGCGCGATGCCGCCGACGGCGTTCTCCCTGGCGGTGTGGAAGCGGGCCACCGGGAGTGGGGACGCCTCCAGGTCGAGCACGTTGATCGCGCTGGCGTTCAGGGCGCTGATCACGGCCCGCTTCAGCGCCCGCGCGGCGCGGGAGGAGTCGCGGGAGGTGATGACCGAGGCGCCCTTCTTCAGGGTGGTGGCGTAGGCGCTGGCCAGCCGTACGCACAGCTCGGGGGTGATCTCGACGTTGACCAGCCCCGAGACCCCCCGGGGGCCGAACAGGTTGCGCTGGGCGCGCGGCTCCCAGATGACGCTGTTGTTGATCACCGCCCCGGCCTCGATGGTCTTGAACGGGTAGATCTTGACGCCGGAGGAGATGTACGCCTCGGCCTCGATGATGCACTCGTCGCCGACGACGGCGCCCTCCTCGACCCTGGCGCCGGTCATCAGGTCGGTGTTCTTGCCGATCACGCAGCCGCGCAGGTGGGCGCTGGGCCCGACGTAGACGTTGTCGTGGACGACCGCGCGGTGCAGGAAGGCCCCCTCCCTGACCACCGCGTTGCTGCCCAGCACGGTGTACTCGCGCAGCTCGGCGCCCGCCTCGATCTTGGCGTAGTCGCCGACGTAGAGGGGGCCCTTGAGGACTGCGTCGGCGTCGACCGAGGCCCCCTCGGCGACCCAGACGCCCGGCGAGACCTCGAAGGCGTCGATGTCGACCTTGACCCGGCCGGACAGGACGTCGGCCTGGGCCTTGAGGTAGCTCTCGTGGGTGCCGACGTCCTCCCAGTAGCCGTCGGCCACGTAGCCGTACAGCGGGGCGCCGCGCTCCAGCAGCCTGGGGAACACGTCGCCCGACCAGTCGACGGACTCCCCTGCCGCGATCTCGTCGAGGACCTCGGGCTCCATCACGTAGATGCCGGTGTTGGCGGTGTCGGAGAAGACCTGGCCCCAGGTCGGCTTCTCCAGGAAGCGCTCCACCCTGCCCTGGTCGTCGACGATGACGATGCCGAACTCCAGCGGGTTGGGGACGCGCTTGAGCCCGATCGTGACCATCGCGCCGTTCTCGCGGTGGAAGCGGATCATGTCGGTCAGGTCGATGTCGGTCAGCGCGTCGCCGGAGATGACCAGGAAGCGGTCGTCGCGGAGCCGGTCGGCGGCGTTCTTCACGCTGCCCGCGGTGCCGAGCGGCGTGTCCTCGGTGGCGTAGTACAGGCTCATGCCGAGCTCGTCGCCGTCGCCGAAGTAGTTGCGGACCAGGGCGGCCAGGAACTGCACGGTGACCACCGTCTCGGTGAAGCCGTGCCGTTTCAGCAGGCGAAGCACATGCTCCATGATCGGCCGGTTGATCACGGGTAGAAGAGGTTTGGGCTGGTTCGCGGTCATCGGCCGGAGCCGTGTCCCCTCCCCGCCCGCCATGACGACGGCCTTCACAGATCACCTCTTAAGGCGTTTGGCCTCGCTTGTCAGCTGACGCACCTGTACCCAATACAGCACCCCGGACCACCAGTACAGGCCGGTGCCCCAGATGGCCAGGGACCAGCCGACGATCCCCGCCACCTCGCCGTACCAGGAGGGATGGTGGGCCAGGAAGAGCAGTGGGAAGGCGTAGAGCAGGTTGGCCGTGGCGGCCTTGCCGAGGAAGTGCACGGGCAGCGCGGGACCGTACCCGAGGCGGCGCAGGATGATCGGGATGCCCAGCAGCATCACGTCGCGCAGCGGGATGGCCAGCGCCAGCCACCAGGGGATGATCTCGCGCATGGCGAGGCCGAACAGGGTGGCCAGGATGTAGAGCCGGTCGGCCAGCGGGTCGAGCAGGCGGCCGAGCCTGCTGGTCTGGTTCCAGGCACGGGCGATCTTGCCGTCGAGCCAGTCGGAGAACCCCGCCAGCATCAGCAGGGCGACGGCCCAGCCGTCGGCCTTCGGGCCCAGCACCAGCCACAGGAAAACCGGTACCCCCAGAAGCCTGGCCAGGCTCAACGCGTTGGGAACCGTCCAGATTCGGTCCTCGGCCCCCGATGCTTCCGGATTCACCGGCTGATCTCCCTCCCCGTACCTGATGGTGACACTACTGCGTCGGATGCGGCCGGGTGGATGGTGGGCGCGGGGGATACGCGTTATCGTTCCGTTCGACCAACGCGGGAGCCCGGAGAACCGGGCTGAGAGGACGGCCGAGACAGCCGCCGACCGCCAGAACCTGCTCCGGGTAATGCCGGCGAAGGGAGTTTGCGCGATGATCGACGCGCGTATTTCCAGCTCCAAGATCTACCAGGGCGACCTGCGCGTCCCCATGCGCGAGGTGCGCCTGACCGACGGGACCGCGGTCACGCTGTACGACACCTCGGGCCCCTACACGGACCCGTCCGTGACCACCGACGTCACCCGCGGCCTGCCACGCCCGCGCGAGGAGTGGATCCTGGAGCGGGGCGACACGGTCCGGTACGGCGGCCGGCCCGGCGCCCCCGGCGACGACGGCTACCGCGACCGCGACGCCTGGGCCCGCGACCTGCGCTCCCTCGACGCGGTCTTCACCGGCGGCGGCGACCGGCCGCTGCGCGCGGCGGGGGCGCCGGTCACCCAGCTCGCCTACGCCCGCCGCGGCCTGGTCACCAGGGAGATGGAGTTCGTCGCGGTCCGCGAGGGCGTGACGCCGGAGTTCGTCCGCGCCGAGGTGGCCGCGGGGCGGGCGATCATCCCGGCCAACGTCAACCACCCCGAGAGCGAGCCGATGATCATCGGCCGCAACTTCCTCGTGAAGATCAACGCCAACATCGGCAACTCGGCCGTCACCTCCACCATCGAGGAGGAGGTGGACAAGATGACGTGGGCGATCCGGTGGGGCGCCGACACGGTGATGGACCTGTCCACCGGGCGCAACATCCACACCACCCGCGAGTGGATCATCCGCAACTCCCCGGTGCCGATCGGGACCGTCCCGCTCTACCAGGCGCTGGAGAAGGCGGGCGGCGACGCGGCCCGCCTGTCGTGGGAGATCTACCGCGACACCCTGATCGAGCAGTGCGAGCAGGGCGTGGACTACTTCACCGTTCACGCGGGGGTGCGCCTGGCCCATGTGCCGCTGACCGCGCGGCGCAGGACCGGGATCGTCTCCCGGGGCGGCTCGATCATGGCGGCCTGGTGCCTGGCGCACCACCGCGAGAGCTTCCTCTACGAGCACTTCGCCGACATCTGCGAGATCCTGGCCCGCTACGACGTGGCGTTCTCGCTGGGCGACGGCCTGCGCCCCGGATCGATCTCCGACGCCAACGACGAGGCCCAGTTCGCCGAGCTCAGGACGCTGGGCGAGCTCACGAGGATCGCGCACGCGCACGACGTCCAGGTGATGGTCGAGGGGCCCGGCCACGTCCCCATGCACAAGATCAAGGAGAACGTCGACCTGCAGCGCGAGCTCTGCGCCGACGCCCCGTTCTACACCCTCGGCCCGCTGACGACCGACATCGCGCCCGGCTACGACCACATCACCTCGGCCATCGGCGCGGCGATGATCGGCTGGTACGGCACGGCGATGCTCTGCTACGTCACGCCCAAGGAGCACCTGGGCCTGCCGGACAGGGACGACGTGAAGACCGGCGTGATCACCTACAAGATCGCGGCGCACGCGGCCGACCTCGCCAAGGGCCACCCGGGCGCGCAGGCATGGGACGACGCGCTGTCCGACGCCCGGTTCGAGTTCCGCTGGGAGGACCAGTTCGCCCTCTCCCTGGACCCCGAGACCGCCAGGTCCTTCCACGACGAGACGCTGCCCGCCGCCCCGGCCAAGACCGCGCACTTCTGCTCGATGTGCGGTCCGAAGTTCTGCTCGATGAGGATCAGCCATGACGTGCGCAGGTTCGCCGAGGAGCGAGGCCTGACCGGCGCCGAGGCCCTGGAGGCCGGGATGCGGGAGAAGTCGGAGGAGTTCTCCCGCGAGGGCGGCCGGGTCTACCTGCCCGTGGAGGGTCTCTGAGCCGCCAAGATCGACCAGGGGGCGTACTGCCCGCGCTTCCGTACCCTCTACCCTTCAAACCATGACCAATGACACCACGCTCTTCCTGGGGCAGTGGATCCGCTCGCCGGGCACCGTCGGAGCGGTGGCGCCGAGCTCGCGGCGGCTCGCCGAGACGGTGGCCTCGCCGGTCCCGCACCGGGGCGACCCGGTGATCGTCGAGCTCGGCCCCGGCACGGGCGCGTTCACGGCGGAGATCCAGCGCCGGCTGGGCGGCCGGGGGCACCACATCGCCGTCGAGATCAACCCGAAGCTGGCCGAGTTCCTCGCCGCCAGGAACCCGGGCGTGGACGTCGTGGTCGACGACGCGGTACGGCTGCCCCAGCTGCTCCAGGAGCGCGGCCTGCCCCAGGCCGACGCGATCGTGAGCGGGCTCCCCTGGGCCGCCTTCTCCGAGGAGACCCAGGCCCGCCTGCTGGGCGCGGTCACCGGGATCATGGGCCCGCACACGGCCTTCACCACCTTCGCCTACAGCTTCGCCAAGCGCCTTCCTCCGGCGCGGCGCTTCAGGAGGCGCCTGGTCGACACATTCGAGGAGGTCGTCACGGGCCGGACGGTGTGGGGCAACGTGCCGCCGGCCTTCGTCTACCACGCGCGCAGGCCGCGGCTGGATCCCGCCCGGGAGGCCTGATCCCGCGGGCCGGGGGCCGGGACGCCACGAAGATACCGAACTACGTTCTACGATTGCGCCCGCAGCCAGAATGGAGTTGATCATCGTGGACTTCACCCTCCCCGAGAGTGCCCTCGCCGTGCAACGCGGCATCGGCGACATCTGCGCCCGCTACGACCTGGACTACTGGCAGCGGTGCGAGAGCGAGAAACGCTGGCCCGAGGAGGTCTGGCAGGACCTGGCCAAGGGCGGCTGGCTCGGCCTGGCCGTGCCCGAGGAGTACGGCGGCGGCGGCCAGGGCCTGCTGGAGCTGGCCGTGGCCACCGAGACCCTGTCGGCCTCAGGCTCGGCCGGCGGCTCGGCGTTCACCTACGTGCTCACCCCCGGGTTCGGCGCGATGACCCTGTCCAGGCACGGCAGCCGGTGGCAGCGCGACGAGCTGCTGCCCAAGCTGGCCACCGGCGAGCTGGAGACCTGCTTCGCGCTGACCGAGCCCGACGCCGGGTCCAACGCCCTGGGCATCTCCACCTTCGCCCGCCGCGACGGCGCGGAGTTCGTCGTCAACGGCCAGAAGATCTGGATCACCGGCGTGCAGCGCGCCACCTGGATGCTCCTGGTCACCCGGACCATCCCGGCCGCCGAGGCCAAACCCCGCTCCAACGGCCTGACCGTCCTGCTGGTGAACGTCCCCGAGGCGGTCGCCGCCGGGCAGCTGTCCTTCCGGCCGATCCCGAAGCTGGGCGCCAACACCACACCGTCCAACATGGTCTTCCTCGACGACCTCCGGGTCCCGGAGAGGAACGTGGTCGGCGAGGTCGACCAGGGCGCGCTGGTGCTGTGGGACATCCTCAACCCCGAGCGCGTCCTGCTGGCCGCCTCCGCGCTCGGCGGCGCCGAGGTGGCGCTGCGGGTGGCCGTGCAGTACGCCAAGGAGCGCGAGGTCTTCGGCCGCCCGATCGGCGCCAACCAGGCCATCGCCTTCCCCCTCGCCCAGGTCAAGGCGAAGATCGAACTGGCCAGGCTGATGCTCTACAAGGCCGCCTGGCTGTTCGACAGGCAGCTGCCCTGCGGCACCGAGGCCAACATCGCCAAGCTGACCGCCTCGCAGGCCGCGTGGGAGGCGGCGGACCACGCCTTCCAGACGCACGGCGGCATGGCCTACTCGCTGGAGTACCCGGTGGCCCGCCTGCTGGCCGACGCCCGCATCGGCAAGGTCGCCCCCGTCACCGAGGAGCTCCTGCTCAACTACCTGGCCACTCAGGTGCTCGGGCTGCCCAGGAGCTTCTGACCCGATCACCCGTTGGCCCTGATTACCCGGCGGCGCGCGCGGGCATCACCCTCGGCGACAGGCCAGCACGAGGAGTAGCCGATGTCCGCGTACGCCAGCACGGTGATCAACGCCTCCGCCGACGAGGTGTGGGAGTACCTGAGGGATTTCGGCAACCTGGCGGAGTGGCTGCCGGGGATCACCGGCTGCGAGATCGAGGACGGCGAGCGCTCCCGGCCGGGCGCGGTGCGCAGACTGGAGGGCCCCGGCGGAGTCTTCAGGGAGCGGCTGCTCACCCTCGACGACGCCTCGCGCTCGGCGACGTACGAGATCCTGGAGAGCCCGCTGCCGGTCCGTGACTACCGGGCGCTCTACCGGGTCGCCCCCGTCACCGACAGCGGGAGGGCGTTCGTCGAGTGGTCGGCCACCTTCGAGACCGGCGACGCGGCGAAGGTGCGGAGGTTCGTCGTCGGCCAGGTCTTCGAGCCCGGCCTGGCCGCCCTGCACGGGCGCTTCTGACCGGGCGCTTCTGACGGCGCCACCGCCTCGGGGCGGCCGCTGCCGTACGGGTCCGGGCGGCGTCTCCGGCGGATGTCCGGCACGGACCCCGCCCCGCGGGAGACACCCCGCGCGAAGGCTCCGCTCGCCGGACGGATATCGGCCGGCCGGAAAGAGCCGGCTACCGGAAGGCCTCCGCGAGACGGGCCGCGGCGTACTCGCGTGCCTCGGTCGCCTGGTCGAAGAAGCCCGGCAGGCCGAAGAAACCGTGGATGGCCCCCTCGTATCTCCTGACCTCGACCGGCACCCCGGCCGCGGCGAGCTGGGCGGCGTACTGTTCGCCCTCGTCGCAGAGGGGGTCGCACTCGGCGACGATCACCGTCGCCGGAGCCAGGCCGGACTTGTCGGCCAGCCGGGCCGGAGCCAGCCGGGGGTCGGCCGGGTCACCGCCGTACTGCGCGACGAACCAGGCCATCTCGTCGGCGCCGAGCCCGAAGCCGGTGGCGTAGGAACGGTAGCTCCCGGTGTCCATGGCGACGTCGGCCACCGGGTAGACGAGCAGCTGATGGGCCAGTTCGAGCCCGGCGTCCCTGGCCTGCCAGGCGGCCACGGCCGCGAGGTTGCCCCCGGCGCTGTCACCGCATACCGCGACGCGCCCCGGGTCGATCCCGTAGGCGCCGGGACGGGCGAAGACGTCCTGCACGACGCTCCACGCGTCGTCGGCCGCCGCGGGAAAGGGGTGGTGGGGCGCGAGCCGGTAGTCGACCGAGACCACGACCGCCCCGTTGCGCACCGCGAGGTCGCGGCCGAGGGCGTCGTTGCGCTCGACGCTCCCGAAGACCCAGCCCCCGCCGTGGAAGTAGACGATCACGGGGAGGGGACCGTCGCCCTCCTCGGGCCGGTAGACCCGGACCGGTACGCCCTCGACGACCTCGTCCCTGACCGTCGGGAGGGGAATGATCGGACCACGCTGCTCGGCGAAGGCGTCCAGGGTCCGCAACTCGGCGATCATGTCGGGGGTGAGCGTGGAGAGAGGGGCACCGAGGTCCGTCTGGAAGAGTTTCAGGTAGGCCTCGGCCTGCGGGTGCAACGGCATGATCGGCACTTTACCCGCCGGACGTCACCGCCGGGCCGCCTCGACCAGGGCCTCGATGAGCCGGTTGTCCCCGGCGCGTCCGGGATTCCACTGCACCCCGACGCAGAACCGGTGCCCCTGCAGCTCGACGCCCTCGACGATCTGGTCGTCGGCCCAGGCCACGGCGAGCAGTCCGGTGCCCAGCCGCTTGACGGCCTGGTGATGGGGCGCGGTCACCTCGGCCGTGTCGCCCACCGTCTTGCCGAGCTTGCTGGAGACGCTGATCTGGATGCGGTGCGCCTGGGCGGCGGCGTGGCGGTCGTGGTCGACCACCTCGGGGAGCCAGGGGATCAGGGTCCCGCCCTGGGCGACGTTCAGGACGTGCATGCCCCGCCCCGAGGCGAGCAGCGGCAGGTCGGCCTTGACGGCGGCGCGGGCCAGCGCCAGCTCGAAGCGGTCGCGGTGCGGCTGGGGGTCCCTGACGCGCTCCTCGCGGGCGGCCCCGTAGAGGGAGGGATCGAGCTCACCCCCTCCGGCGAGGATCACGCCCGACAGGCCGCCGACGTAGTCGTCGATCCCGCCGAGGTTGAGCGGGGGCAGCAGCACCGGGGCGCCGCCCGCCTTCTCGACGGCCCGCGCGTAGGAGGGCGGCGACAGGACGGCCTCCCTGACCCAGTCGCCCCAGCGGGCGGCCTCGAGGTAGGTGGTGATACCGATCAAGGGTCGGGGCATGCGTTTCTCCAGGGGGCGTGCGCGAGGTGGCGCCACCTGTTTCGGACAGCACCGATCCCATCTCCAACAGCTCCCCTATCATGGCGCACTCCATTTCGGTCATGTCACACATTCGAGGTATCAGTGTCGTCTCGCCGGGAGTCCCCAACTCTCACCTCGGGGACGGTTCACACCCCCGGCGAGCTGGAACTCAGCCATGACCACAGGGCTTACCACCAGTAAACTCTCAATTCAAATTGAACGTGATTATTATTCGCTTACGCCGATCGCCGGGAATTAGTTGGTCACGCAAAATAACTTTTCAATTACGGATAGTTAGATTTCCCACCATATTGCTGAGAAACGGTTGTGACGTCTACATGGTGATGGAAGACTCAAATTCGAGTGGCCAGGTGAGCCGGGGCTCCCGGTCGCTCGTCACCCGGAGCCGTCAGGGAGGTGGATCTGCATGATCGGACTTTGATCCGATCAATTAGGGTGGGTTCGTTAAATGTCGTTGAATCCGCATCTCGTCAAGGAAAGTTTCGCCCTCGTCGAACCCGTCGCGGACAAGGCCGCGGCGTACTTCTACGGGCGCCTGTTCGCCGAGAGCCCGCACCTGCGGGCGATGTTCCCCCCGGCGATGGACGTCCAGCGCGACCGCCTGTTCAGCGCGCTGACCAGGATCGTCTGGAGCCTGGACAGCCCCGGCAGCCTGGCGTCGTTCCTCGGCCAGCTCGGTCGCGACCACCGCAAGTACGGGGTCCTCGCCGAGCACTACACCGCGGTCGGCAACGCGCTCCTCGCCACGATCAGGCGCTTCGCCGCCGAGATCTGGAACAACGAGATAGAGGCGGCGTGGGTGGCCGCGTACACGGCCGCCGCCAATCTCATGATCGAATCAGCCGAGTCGGACGCGGGCGTGTCGCCCGCCTGGTGGCTGGCCGAGGTGATCGACCACGAGCTCCGCACGCCGGACATCGCGGTGATCACCCTGCGGCTCGACCAGGAGCTGCCCTACACGCCCGGCCAGTACGTCAACGTGCAGACCGCACGCTGGCCGCGCGTCTGGCGCACGTTCTCCATCGCGAACGCGCCCAGGGACGACAACACCGTCCGCCTGCACGTCCGCGCGATCACCGGCGGCTGGGTCTCCACCACGCTGGTTCAGCACACCCGGATCGGCGACACCCTGATGCTGGGCCCTCCGATGGGCACCATGGTGCCCGCCGACTCGGGGCGCGACATCCTGTGCGTGGCGGGCGGCACCGGCCTGGCCCCCATCAAGGCGATCCTGGAGCACGTGATCGGCTCCGGACGCCGCCCCAACGTCCACCTGCTCTACGGGGCCCGCACCGCCGCCGAACTCTACGACCTGACCGACCTGGTACGGATGGAGTCCGCCTTCCCGTGGCTGCGGGTACTGCCCGTGGTCTCCGGCGAACCGGGGTACGACGGCATGCGGGGTCAGGTGGCCGAGGTGATGGAGCGGTTCCACTCGTGGGCCGGCCACGAGGCCTACGTCTGCGGCCCGACCGCCATGGTCAACGAGACGGTCCGCAGGCTCCAGCGGGGCGGAATGCCGCTGCCGCACATCCACCGGGACATCGTGCAGGGTGAGCTCTGAACGACAATCGGGACTAACGCCCCGAACTGATCACGCAAATTTCATAGAGCACGGCGAGACACGGCGTGGCATGGCAGCATGAGGCCCAATCCGAAAGGAGATGGTCATGCACGACGGCCCCCCTCCCAGCCCGTGCCCACCTCTCGACCGCCACCCGCGCGGACCCGTCCGCCACCATCGTCATCCGTCCGGCTCTCCGGCCGGAGCCGTCCGCCCGCACGCGCCCGTCCCCGGTCCCCTCCACCGGCGGCGGCCCCGCCGAGGTCAGGACGACACCCGTCCCCTGCCCCCGGCCGGTCCGGGCCGCCCGGCCGTGCCCTCCCCCCACGACACGGTGCGCTGAGCCGATGGCCAGACCCGTCACGCTCGTGACCTTCATGCTTCCCGCCACGCTCCGGCACTGGGCGGGCGAGACCACCGAGATCCGCGTCTTCGCCATCGCCGACCACGACGACGGCCACCCCACGCTGGGCTCCGCCCTCGACATGCTTCGCCGCACCCACCCGTCTCTGGAGCAGCGGCTCCGCGACGACTACGGGTGCATCCGGCGCCACATCAGCATGTTCGTCTGCGGCGAGAACGCCCGGCACCTCGGCGGCCTCGACTGCGCTCTGCCCCCGGGCGCCGAGATCTTCGTCCTGCCCGCCCTCTCCCGCCGCCAGGAGACCACGAGCTGACCGCCCCCGAGAAACACCGGGCCGAGCGGCGCCGGGCAGGAGACGGGGACCGAGGGGGCGGCGGGCGGGAAGCTCTCCGGCCCGCGCGCCCGGCGGCTCCTCAGGGCGCGACCCTGCCGGCGGCCACGAAGGCCGCGTGAGTGAGGGGCATCAGCTCCGCCCAGGCCGCCTCCATCTTCTCCGCCACCATCTCGATCTCGCGCTGCGGGAACGAGGGCACCCTGGCCTGCTCGTTCTTGGTGCGCAGGGAGAGGAAGTGCATGAGCGAGCGGGCGTTGCAGGTGGCGTACATCGAGGAGAAGAGACCGACGGGCAGCACCGCCCTGGCCACCTCCCTGGCGATCCCGGCCTCCAGCATCTCCTGGTAGGCGGCGTAGGACTGCCGGTACGACGACTCCATCGCCTCAGTGACGATCTTGTGCTGCTCGGCACTGCCCTCGGCGAAGACGTACTTGCCCGGCCGGCCCTCCTGGACCAGCTTCCGCTCCGCCCCCGGAACGTAGAAATTAGGCTGAAGCTCCCGGTAACGCCCACTTTCCTCGTTGTATGAGTTGTGAACGACGATCCCGTTGGCCAGGAAATTGTGCCAGGGACCTTCAACGGAAAGGTCGTAGGTCATTTCCTCGCCACCGTCCTCGATCGAAGTGATCACATCCGGTGTGGCCACGGAGATCTTTCCCCCGCGCCTGGCCAGCGCCTGCTCCGCGTTGCTCTTCTTGCGGTGACAGGGCAGGCAGGCGGGCGCGAGATTGCTCTCGTCGAGTGCCTTCAGCAGGTCGGCGGCGACAGGAACGACATGATCGAGCGCCAGGTCCTCTCTCGCGAACTCACCGGAACAGATATGACACGTGTCGGTCTCCCCGATGAGCCGCAATCGCTGCATGGAGGTCCAGACGCCGATTCCGGTACGCAGGCTCGGAGGGATCAACGCCTGGGAGGGGCGGGAAACGGCGGTCCCGGCCATCAGCGCGTCCCCGACCCCCAGCTCCCCGGCTTTCCGCCATCCGTCGGGAGTGAGCACCGCGTGGTCCACCGAGCACCTGAGCTCCCGCCCGCTCGCGGTGGTCAAGCGAATGAGCTCTTTGACTCCGGACTCCATGACGTCCAGGATCCTGGCTCGTGACGCCTGCAAGGTCGTCTCGTCATAGCAGCGGACGTGATTACGGCGGACTGAATCGAGCTTTCGCAACCGCTTGGAGGGATGCTCCGCCCTGAAGGCGGCCACCGCCTGCTCAGCGGCTTCGCGCGTGTCGTACAACCCCAGGTAGTGCAGCCGATTCATGTGCTTGACCTGGGCGTTCCACTTTCCCGCTCTTTTGTTCCATGACACTCCTCCACCGGCGCGGGGCAGGGTGTCCTCGACGCCGTGGTGCCAGAGCCGATACAGCTCCTCGATCGTCCGCCGGCGAAGGTGCCCCTTCTCGCTCACCAGCGTGATCTCGGAATCACCGGCGAGGCACCACCCGACCCTGTGGCGGTGGAATTCGCGGAAGACGAAGATCGGCGCGGACACGAGGAACGTCATCGAGTTGTGCTCGAAGGGGCTGCCGTGCCGGTCGCGCATCAGGAAGTTGATCAGCCCCCTGGAGCGCTCGGGGTCCTTGCCGATCTCCTCCAGGGACTGCTCCCCCGCGGTCGACACCCGCGCGGCCCAGAGCACGTCGGTGTCGGAGGCACTGTGCTTGACCAACTCCACGGTCACGTCGTCAAGAAAACGTGCCTCTGCCCCATCGCCCGTCAACTGGCTCCCCCTCGTCGCACCAACAGTCGCCTCATCGTATTCCAGGGGCTCAGCCGTCCCGGAGATGGGCACCCGTCACAATCGGTATATCCGGCGGGCGTTTCCCGAGCCGATCATCTGCGCCACCCGGGCGGCGTCCGCGGCGCTCCACTCGCCGTCGGCCAGGCGCGCGGCGAGTGCCCCGGCCAGGCCGCGCCGGTAGTGCAGGGCCCCGAGGTGGCAGGTCTCGGCCACGCCGCGGCCGCCGGAACCGAACAGCTGCTTGTGGAACGGCACGAGTTCCAGCAGTTCCGCCATGACCGCGGCCGACCCCGTGGCGCTGCGGGTCAGGGCCGCTCCCACGTCGACGTAGACGTGCGGGAGGGTACCCGCCAGATAGGCCGCCTGGCGATGGAACGGGTGGCAGTGCAGCAGGACGACGGGGACGCCCATCGGCTGCGTCGCCGTGATGAAGCCGGCCAGCGGCGCCGGACCCGCGCCGTACGGACCGGAGCCGGGACCCCAGCCCGAACCGGCTAGACCTCCGGAGGGGCCGAGACCTCCGGCGCCCCCGGCGGCGCCGAAGCCGCCGTGACCGCCGCCCCGGTAGCTCTCGTGGCCGCCGTACGCGCCGCGACCGCCGGAGGTGGCACGGCCGGCGCGCCCCGGGTGGACGCCGTGGCGCGTACCGCCGGCATGGCGGGCGAGGCCGGTGTGGAACTGCAGCGGCCGCCCGCACTCCCTGGCCACGTCGATCGCCGTCCAGAGCAGGTGGCGCAGGAGCACCTGGTCGGTGAGCCCCTCCCCCGGGCAGGCCAGCCGCCGGGTGGCCGCCGCGATCACCGCTCCCCGGCTCGGCCTGGCCGGCTCGAGGGGCCGGCCGGAGCGGTGGGCGGTGACCGACTTCAGCGCGACGGCGCGGACGGCCCGCTCGGCGAGTTCCTGGGCGAGGGCGGAGATGTAGGAGGCGCCCGAGACGGCGGTGCCGGCGACCTCCTCCTCGGCCCGCTCGATGTGGACGACCCGCGCGGTGTCCGCGCCGCCCGCGTGCCCCATCCCGGCCGATGGCAGCACCTCGGCACCGCCGGGGCCCTTCTCGAAGCCGCCGAAGCCCTCCCCGCCGGAGTCGTCGGAATCGCCGGGGTCGCCGGACCCGTCGAGCAGGAAGGTGGAGATCCCCGCGGCGCCCAGCAGCCGCCGGTTCACCTCCGCCGCGCCGAGTTCCGCCCTGCGGGCCAGGTAGACGGCGGGCGGCACGTGCGGGGCGAGGCCGAGAACGGGGGCGCACCAGCGGCGGACCGCGGCGCCCGCGGGGGTGTCGAAGTGGGTGGTGCCCGGCGGCGCGGGGGTTTCCGCGTCGGTGAGCAGTGTCTCGAACCGGGCCCGGGTCAGCTCGTCGCGGCGCACGCCGCGGCAGTTGTGGTCGACCAGCGGCGCCAGCAGCGCCTCCCGTACGGCGTCGGGCAACTCGACGGGCAGCACGCCGTCCGACCTCATGCCCGCTCCTCCCCCGCCGCCGGGCGTACCGGCCGGTCCTGGCCCGTTACGCCCAGCGGTCTCCACGACGGGGAGAACTCTAGGGTCACCCGGCGTGACCGCCGGGCGCGAAGTACGGGTTCTTTACCCGTTCTTGCGGCAGAGGCGAAGAACGTTGGCGATGATCTTCGCTCCCGAGCCCCCCTCGGCGGTGAGGATCGACTCGGGGTGGAACTGCACCGCGAAACGGCGTCGCTCCACGTCCTCGATGGCCATCACCGCGCCGTCCGGGGTGAGCGCGGTGGCGGTGAACCCGGCGACGCCCGGCCGCTTGGCGTGGAGCGAGTGGTAGCGCGCGGCGGTGAACTCCTCGGGGAGCCCGTCGAGCAGGGCGCTGGGGCCCAGCCGCCGCACCTGGCCGCGCTTGCCGTGCTCGGGATAGGACAGCAGTTCGAGGGTGCCGCCCGCCTGCTCCACCATGCCCTGCAGGCCGAGACAGACGCCGAACACCGGCAGGTCGCGCTCGTAGAGGGCGCCGACCAGGGCGGGCAGCCCGAAGTCGGACGGCCAGCCGGGGCCGGGCGACAGGACCACCAGGGAGGGCGCGATCTCATCGATCATCGTGACGGGGAAGCCGTGCCTGAGCGTGACGACCTCGGCGCCCTGCTGGCGGAAGTAGTCGGCGAGCGTGTTGACGAAGGAGTCCTCGTGGTCGACGAGCAGCACCTTCATCCCCTCTCCCGGCGGCGTGGCGGCCACCTCGGCCTCGGCCCGCTCCTGCGAGGCCGCGCCGACCGCGGCCAGGGCGCCCAGCAGGGCGCTGGCCTTGAGCTCGGTCTCCCGCTCCTCGGCCTCGGGGTCGGAGTCGAACAGCAGCGTGGCCCCGGCCCTGACGGTGGCGACCCCGCCGCGGATCTGCGCGGTGCGCAGGGTCAGGCCGGTGTTCATCGAGCCGTCGAAGCCGATGTAGCCGACCGCCCCGCCGTACCAGCGCCGCGTGGTGGCCTCGTGGTCCTCGATGAACTGCATCGCCCAGGTCTTGGGGGCACCGGTGACGGTGACGGCCCACATGTGGGTGAGGAAGGCGTCGAGGGCGTCGAACCCCGGACGCAGCCGGCCCTCGATGTGGTCGACGGTGTGGATGAGCCGGGAGTACATCTCGATCTGGCGGCGGCCGATCACCTGGACCGTCCCCGGCACGCAGATGCGGGACTTGTCGTTGCGGTCCACGTCGGTGCACATGGTCAGCTCCGACTCCTCCTTGACGCTGGACAGGAGGGTCCGGATCGCGTCGGCGTCCTCGATGGGGTTGCCGCCGCGGGCGATGGTGCCGGAGATGGGACAGGTCTCGACGCGGTCGCCGCTGACCCGGACGTACATCTCCGGGGAGGCGCCGACCAGGTGCTCGCCCTCGCCGAGGTTGAACAGGAACTCGTACGGCGCCGGATTGACCTTGCGCAGCCCCCGGTAGAAGGCGGCCGGGTCGGTGCAGGGCGCGTGGAATACCTGGCCGGGAACGACCTCGAACAGGTCGCCGCGGACGAACTTCTCCTTGGCCGCCGCCACCACCTTGGCGTAGGAGCCCCTCTCGGGGTCGGCCGGGAGCTCGGACGGCGGCAGGGTCAGCGGCACGACCTCCCCCTCGCGGGCGAGCCCGTGGGTGGAGACGCCGTCCACGGTGAACTCGTAGCGGAACTCCTTGCTGGTCTCCCTCTTGCGGTCGATCACCATCACCCGGTCGGGCAGGTGCAGCACGAGGTCGCGCTGGTCCGCGGCCCGCGTCAGGACCTGCCTGATCGGCTCGAACTGGAAGGCCAGGTCGTAGCCGAAGGAGCCGTACAGGCCCAGGTGCTCGTTCTCGCCCTTGAACGCGGCGATGACCTCGCGGATC
Organism: Streptosporangium sp. H16; assembly: GCF_051918855.1. Taxonomy (NCBI): domain Bacteria; kingdom Bacillati; phylum Actinomycetota; class Actinomycetes; order Streptosporangiales; family Streptosporangiaceae; genus Streptosporangium; species Streptosporangium sp. H16. Next base: position 17,507 of record NZ_JBPXMD010000033.1, on the reverse strand, counting down.
GCGGTGAAGACCGTGGGACGGCGGCTGCGCATCTCCTCGGGGAGGATGTCCTCCGACTCCGCCACGTAGACCTCGACGAGGTCGGCCGTCGGCTCCTCGACGGGCTTGCCCGCCGCCAGCAGGCAGGACACGACGGCGGGCAGGACCACCCTGCCCCGGGCGTTCAGCGCGCGGGCGGAGATCCTGCGCCCCCTGGCGACGATCTCCAGGCAGGGGTCGACGTAGGCGAGGTGCCATCGGCTGTAGCGGCCGGGATACTCCATCCCGGAGGAGAGCACTCCGCCACGGCGCTCGCCGAGCGTCGTGACGACGTCCTCAAGCACCGTCTCGGGCACGTCGGACGCGGTGACCTCGACCCCTATGCCGCCTGCGGTGGTATATCGGCTCGTCTCCACTGCGGTATCGCCCCTTTTGATGTCCCTGATGCCCAGAGGGAGCGGACGCAGAAAAGGCCGCCTCCCTGGGCGGCCGCCTGTCTGCTCGCGAATGCGAAACCTGCGCCGCCTAGAAGCGGCGCCACCACTGAAGGGTAATCGGGTCTCGCATGTGGCCAGAGTACCGGCGGTGACCGCGATCATGCAACGTGACACCACGCCGGCCCCGTACCGACGGGGAATCCGCGAAGATCTCCAGGGGGCAGGCGCCGGTACGGAGCCGGCGGGACCGGAGGATGACGAGCCTCACACCGGCGAGCCCTGGCCATCGCGAGCCTTGTTCTGTTACCAGTGGGTAATCACGGGGCTGCGCGAGGAGAGCACATGGGGACGATCACTTGGCCGCGGATGGCCGTCCACCGGGTCACGGTCGAGCGCGACCTGCCGGTACCGATGCCCGACGGGGTCACCCTGCTGGCCGACCGCTACGCGCCGGCCGGCGCCGTGCGCCCGCCCACGATCCTGATCCGCTCCCCGTACGGAAGGCGCGGCGTGTTCGGGCGGACCTTCGGGCGCGGGTTCGCCAAGCACGGGTTCCAGGTCGTGATACAGAGCTGCCGGGGCGGCTTCGGCTCGGGCGGCCTGCTCGACCCGCTCGGCGACGAGCACGACGACGGGCTGGCCACGCTGGCCTGGCTGCGCGCCCAGGACTGGTACGGCGGGAGCCTGGCCATGCACGGCCCCTCCTACCTGGGGTACGCGCAGTGGGCGATCGCCCCGTTCGCCGGGCCTGACCTCAAGGCCATGTCCACCTCGGTGACCGCCTCCCAGTTCCGGGACGCCGCCTACGTGGGCGGGGCGTTCGCGCTGGAGTCGTCGCTGATGTGGACCACGCTGACCGCCTCCATGGAGCGGCCGTTCGGCGGGGCGAGCGCCCTGTTCGTCCCGCGCAGAACGCGTCGCGCGGCCCTGTCGGGGCGCCCGCTCGGGGAGCTGGACACGCTGTCGGCGGGCAGGGGCATGCCGTTCTTCCAGGATCTGCTGACCCACCACGCCGATCCCGCCGCCTACTGGGGCAGGCGCGACTTCTCCGCCTCCGTGGGCGAGGTGGAGGCCGCGGTCACCATGGTCGGCGGCTGGTACGACGTCTTCCTGCCCTGGCAGATCAAGGACTACGCGGCGATGCGGGCCGCGGGGCGGCGCCCGTACCTGACGATCGGCCCCTGGTACCACGCGGACGTGCGGCACGGCCGGGTGGCCAACGCCGAGGCCCTCGCCTGGTTCCGCGCGCACCTGCTCGGCGACCCGTCGGGGCTGCGCGAGCAGCCGGTCAGGCTGTACGTGACGGGCGCGGACGAGTGGCGCGACTACTCCGACTGGCCGGTGCCCGGCGGGCGGGAGCAGCGCTGGCACCTGCGTCCCGGCTTCGCCCTCTCCCCCGACGCCCCTGACGCCCCTGACGCCGTCGAAGGCCCTGGCGGCACCGGCGGCCCGCACGGCGCCGAGCCCGACCGCTTCCGCTACGACCCCGCGCACCCGACGCCCGCGCTGGGCGGCCCGGTCCTGCTGGGCAACTCGGAACCGCGCGACAACCGCAGGCTGGAGGCCCGGCGCGACGTGCTCGTCTACACCGGCCCAGAGCTGCGGCGGGACACGGAGATGATCGGCCCGGTCTTCGCCGACCTGTACGTGCGCACGGGCACCGGGCACGCCGACGTGGTGGTCCGGGTCTGCGACGTGCACCCGGACGGCGCCTCCTACAACGTGTGCGAGGGCGTGCGCCGCCTGGTCCCCGGCGACCCGCCCGCCGGGGACGACGGGATCCGCCGGGTCCGGGTGGATCTGTGGCCGATCGGGCACCGTTTCCGGCGCGGCCACCGGATCCGCGTGCACGTCGCCGGAGGCGCGTACCCCCGGATCGCCCGCAACCTCGGCACCGGTGAGCCGCTGGGCACGGGCAGCGCGATGGTCACGACCGACCACGAGATCTTCCACGACCCGTCCCACCCGTCCGCGGTCGTGCTGCCCCTCGTCCCCTCCTGACCGGACCGGGTCTCCCGCCCTGGCGGCCCCGTTCCGCCCTCGCCCGGCCGCCTCCGGCCGTCCCGGGCGGCCTCACCCCGGTCCCGCCCGTGCCCCGCCCGGCCGCGGGCACGGGTGCGCCGGGACTAGGGTCGGAGGGTGCGCGCGGCCAGGTTGATGTCGTTGGTCCTGCTGCTCCAGGCCCGGGGCGGGATGACCGCGGCGGAGCTCTCCAGGGAGCTGGAGGTCTCCGAGCGGACCGTCCACCGCGACGTGCTGGCCCTGTCGGAGGCCGGCGTGCCGGTGTACGCCGATCGCGGGCGAGGCGGGGGCTACCGGCTGCTGGACGGGTACCGCACCCGCCTCACCGGACTGGACCGCGCCGAGGCGGAGGCGCTTTTCCTGTCGGGCGTGCCGGAGGCGCTGCGGGAGATGGGACTGGGCGAGGTGGCGGCCACGGCGCGGCTGAAGGCCTCCGCCGCGCTCTCCCCCGGCCTCCGCGACGCCCCCGCGACCGCGGCTCAGCGCTTCCACCTGGACGCCCCCGGCTGGTTCGCGAGCGAGCGACCCCCACCGGCGGCGCTGGCGCCCCTGGCCAGGGCGGTGTGGGGTGACCACCCGGTCACCGCCCTCTACCGGCGTGCCACGCGCACCCGGCCGGGTGAACAGACCAACCAGCCCGGACAACCCGGACAATCCGGCGAAATCCGGGAAACCGGGCGGACCGAAGGAACCGGACAGGCTGAACGCGGCCGTCGGACCGAGCGTGACGGACGTGCCGGGGAGAGCGAGCAGGCCGGGGCCGCCCGGCGGCGCCTGGAGCCGTACGGGCTCGTGCTGAAGGCGGGAGTCTGGTACCTGGCGACCCGGTTCGCCATCTACCGGGTCGACCGCTTCGACGAGGTCGAGATCCACTCCGGCCTGCGCTTCGAGCGGGACGAGACCTTCGACCTGGCCGCGTTCTGGGGCGAGAGGGCCGCGGGGTTCGCCGGGTCCCTGCTCACCGCGCACGTCACCGTACGGCTCAGCCCCGCCGGGCGCCGCGCGCTCCCCGCCGTCGCCGACCCCGCCGCTCTCGGCTCCGCCCTGGCCTCCGCCGGCGAGCCCGACGGGCAGGGGTGGGTCACGTTCCGCCTGCCGGTCGAGTCACCGGAGGTCGCCTACAGCCAGATCCTTCGCTTCGGCCCGGAGGCCGAGGTCGTCGACCCGCCCGGCCTCCGGGCCCGCCTCGCCGAAGCGGCCTCCCGCCTGCGTGACCTGTACGCCTCCCCCCGCTCCCCCGCCGACCCCGCCGGCCCTCTTGGCACCTCCGACACCGGCGACACCTCCGACCCCGACGACACCGGCGACACCGGCGCGCCAGGCCGCTGATCCCGGCCGGGGGCCCGGCCGAGGGCCCAGCCGGGATCTCAGCCGGTTTTCCCTGCCGGTGGCCCCGGCCCGGGGTCGCGGTGCCGGTACCGGTGGTGGTCAGCGGTAGCCGGTGGCGTCGGCGGGTTTGCCCTTGCTCTCGACCTCCTCGATGTAGCGCCAGGCGTCGGGCCTGCTGCCGTCGACGTCGGTGAAGCCGTACACCTGGGCGAGCTGCCCGCTGGACACCGACTGGCCCGACCAGCGCATCCGGTCCTCGTCGGCGGCGAGGGCGACGACCGCGCGGCCGGTGTAGGCGGGCGTCTCGGAGATCACGAAGTGCGGCTGCTTGGCGGTGGCGTCCCGCCAGTTCTCCTCGGTGACGCCGAAGAGCTCCAGCATGCTCTCCGACCTGAGCCAGCCGGGGGTCAGTGAGATCGCCGCGCAGCCGTGCGGGCGCAGCTCGTGGGCCTGGCTGAACGCGAGGCGGTTCACCGAGATCTTGGCCAGGTCGTAGAAGGCCGAGAGCCGGTAGTTGACGGTGTTGTACTCAAGGGTGCCGTCGGTCACCTCGATCACCATGCCCCCGGGATTCTCGATCAGCAGGGGCAGGGCGTGGTGACTGGTGATCAGGTGGGTGTCCACCGCCAGCCGGAGGATGCGCAGGCCGTCGTCGAGGGAGTGCTTCCAGACGGGGACGTGCCACTCGGTGAGCGGGTCGGCGCCCCAGACGTCGTTGACGAGGATGTCGAGCCTGCCCTGCTCGTTCCTGATCCGTTCCACCAGGGCGCGCACCCGCTCCGGGTCCAGGTGGTCGACCTGGACCGCGATGCCGTGACCGCCCCCGCGGGTCACCAGTTCGGCCGTCTCCTCGATGGTCTCCGGCCGGTCCATCTCCGAGCGCCGCTCCCGCGTGCTCCTCCCGGTGCAGTAGACCGTGGCGCCGGCCGCGCCCAGCTCCACCGCGATTCCCCGGCCGGTCCCCCTCGTCGCCCCCGCGACCAGGGCGACCTTTCCTTCCAGCGTTCTTGTCATGAGGCCAGCGTGACGCGAAAACAGGACATCTACTGTCATGTTTTCGCGTCACACCGGCCGAGGGACACGGACCGGGCCGGAAGGCCGCGGCGCGGCGCGGCGCGGAACGGCCGGCGGGAAGGACGAGAAGAGCACCGCGGTGTCCGGCGACCCCGCCGGGAAACCGGCGGCGGGGTCCCGGTTCCAGGTCGGGGACCTCACGGCGCACGGCGCCGCCGGAGCAAGTAGTTGCTGGTCAGTGACACAACACGGACCTCGGACGGCCCTCGGGGTCCTTTGTGCGCAATCGATGGGTTGCTAGCGTTTTTTCGGAGTGGCCAGAACGGCGAGTCATCCAGGGGGTCCCATGAGCGAGTCTCCGACGCCACCGCTGCACATGCGGCGAGCCGAGTTCGATCCCGATCCGGAGCTGGAGGCGATGCGGGACGGGGAGGGAGTCAGGCTCGTCAGGACGCCGCCCGGCATCGACGCCTGGCTGGTGACCCGCCACGAGGACGTGCGCGCGGTGCTGAGCGACACGGAGCGGTTCAGCAACGCCCGGACGGCCACGTTCCAGCTGCCCGGCGACCGGAGCAGCGAGGATGAGCTCGCCGTGCTCCGCGCGGGCAACCTGCTCGCCTTCGATCCCCCCGAGCACACCCGGCTGCGCCGGATACTGACGCCGGAGTTCACGCTCCGCCGGATACGCCGGCTGGAACCGCGGATCACCCGCATCGTCGAAGACCATCTGGACGCGATGGAGAGCGCGGGCTCCCCCGCCGACCTGGTGTCGTCGTTCGCGCTGCCGATCCCCTCCCTGGTGATCTGCGAGCTGCTGGGCGTGCCGTACACCGACCGGGCGGGCTTCCAGCGCAGGACCGGCCTGTTGCTCGACGTGTCGGCGCCCCTCGAGGAGCGCAGGGCGGCGCAGCGGGAATCGCGCGCCTACATGGCCGAGCTGGTCGCCCGCGCCCAGGCCGATCCCGGGGAGGAGCTGCTCGGCACGCTGGTGCGCGAGCACGACGACCTGACGACGGACGAGCTCATCGGCATCGGCGGCCTACTGCTGGTGGCCGGTCACGAGACCACCGCCAACATGCTCGGGCTGGGCACGTTGGCCCTGCTGCGCCACCCCGACCAGCTGGAACTGCTCAGGAAGGAACCCGAGCTCGTCGACGCCGCGGTGGAGGAGCTGCTGCGCTGGCTCAGCATCGTCCACTCCAGCACCTTCAGGACGACCACCACGGAGGTCGAGATCGCCGGCCGCAGGATCGGGCCCGGCGAGCTGGTGATGTGCGCGCTGCTCGCCGCCAACCGCGATCCCGCGTTCCTGTCCGATCCGGGGGTGCTGGACATCACCCGGGGGGCGCCCGGCCACCTGGCCTTCGGCCACGGCGTGCATCACTGCCTGGGTGCGCCGCTGGCGCGGATGGAGATGCACATCGCCTTCCCCGCGCTGCTCAGGCGCTTTCCCGAGCTGCGCGCGATCGAACCCGACGCGCACTTCCGCTCCTTCAGCTTCGTGTACGGCCTGTCGTCCCTGAAGGTCGCCTGGTGACGCCACGGTAGGACCGTACGCCGGCCCGCCGGACGGGGGTCCGGCCACCGGCGGAGAACGCCGGCAGGCGTGACGGTCCCGGGACGGCCGGATGCGCGGCCTGCCGGGTTCGAGCACGACGACCATTCCACCGATCCGACACGGGGGACCGCGGCATGTCCGACCAGGAGGCGGCGAGTGTGCTGTTCATCGGGAACGCCACGACGCTCATCCGCTACAACGGGTTCACCATCCTCACCGACCCCAACTTCCTGCACCGCGGCCAGCACGCCTATCTGGGCTACGGGTTGTTCACCAGGCGACTGACCGAACCGGCGCTGAACGTTGACCGGCTCCCGCCCCTCGACGCCGTTCTCCTCTCGCACATGCACGGCGACCACTGGGACCGGGTGGCCCGCAAGGGGCTGGACCACAGCACACCGATCGTCACCACGCCGCACGCGGCGCGGAAGCTGAAGCGGCAGGGCTTCGGCGGGGCGGTCGGCGTGGCCACCTGGCATGACCACGAGCTCCGGAACCCGGCCGGCTCGGTGAAGATCACCTCGTTGCCCGCGCGCCACGGCCCCGGCCTGGTGGATCTCCTCCTGCCGCCCGTCATGGGAAGCATGCTGGAGTTCTCCGGCACGGACGGCCGCGTGCGCCTGCGCCTGCACATCAGCGGCGACACGCTCATGGCGAGGGAACTGGACGCCATACCGCGGCGTTTCCCCGACGTCGACGTGGGCGTCGTCCACCTGGGCGGCACGAAGCTGCTGGGCCTCCTGCTGGTGACGATGGACGGCCGGCAGGGGGCCGAGTGGGTGCGTCTGATCAAGCCGCGCCACGTGCTGCCGGTGCACTACGACGACTACGGCGCCTTCAGCTCACCGCTCTCCGACTTCCGCGACCACGTCGAGCGGAGCGGTCACGGAGACCGGGTCGTCTACCTGGCCAGGGGCGAGAGCCATCGGCTGCCCGAAGTGTCCGAGCGGCCGTGAGCGGTACGGGCAGGTCGCGCCGCCGCCTCCCCGGCGGCCGCCCGCCCGGCCTTCCCATCTCCTGTGATAAGCAGTTCATTACCCGAGGGAGCGAGGAGAACATGGCGGACAACACCGAGTTCGAGCTGCGCGGGATCAACCACCTCGCACTGGTGTGCTCGGACATGAAGCAGACGGTCGACTTCTACTCCGGCGTTCTGGGCATGCCCCTGATCAAGACGATCGAGCTGCCGATGGGCTGGGGGCAGCACTTCTTCTTCGACTGTGGCGGCGGCAACGCGCTGGCGTTCTTCTGGTTCCCCGACGCGCCCGAGGGCGTTCCCGGCGTCTCGGCGCCCAAGAACCTGCCCGACCGGGGTGAGCTGCTCTCCGCGGTCGGCTCGATGAACCACATCGCCCTCGACATCGCCCCGGACCGGATCGAGGAGTACCGCGACAAGCTCATCGCCAAGGGCGTGGACGTCGGGGTGATCCTCAACCACGACGACAGCGAGTTCGGCATAGCGCCCGCCATGGGAGAGGGCGTGTTCGTCCGGTCGATCTATTTCAAGGACCCCGACGGCATCCTGGTGGAGTTCGCCGCCTGGACCAGGGACCTCGGCCTGCCGGAGGACGTACGGCACGAGCCGAGGACCGCCGCCGACAGGACCGTCTGAGCCCGCGCTCCGGCGGACCGCGTGAGGCCCTGCCGGCGCCGGCAGCGCCGCGCGAGACCGCGACCGGCGGCTCGGGACGCTGTGTGACATGTCTCGCGCCGGGCAACACGTCGTGCGCTGTGTGACACGCCTTCACCCGTCACGCCTTTACGAGGACTTGCTCGATCATGTCAAGGAAGCCGCGCCGGGAATTCGGTGACCGGTGGTATTCCGTCGGCGAAGTGGGCCCACCCGGGAGGAATGACCCCCGCGACCTCGCCGACGGCCTCGCCGAAGGAGCCGGGCTACCGTTCGTCGCGCCGCCGGTGCCGCTCGGCGCTCGGTGACCTGAATGAAACGGCCGTGTAATTACGCTGCCGGTCAGCCGAAGGGGACGGTCCTGCCCGGACACCCTTTCTCCAGCTCAAGGAGACCGCGTTGACCACTCCAAACGGGAACCGGAGCGATCACAGCCCATGGAACTGGCTGCTCATCGTGCCGATCATCCTACCTTTGCTCCCGTTTCTCTTCAATTCCGATGAGCCACGGCTTTTCGGCTTTCCGATGTTCTACTGGCTCCAGCTCGCCTTCATCGCGGTCGGTGTCACATGCACCACGATCGTGTACCAGATGACGAAGCGGCGGCGGTGACCCGATGGAAGCTCACCTGACAGAAATCATCATCTTCTCCGCACTGTTCCTGCTGGTCAGCGGCATGGGATTCGTGGCCGCGCGCTGGCGCCGCCCGGAGAACCTGGCAAGCCTCGACGAGTGGGGGCTCGGCGGCCGCAACTTCGGTCCTTGGGTCACCTGGTTCCTGGTCGGCGGCGACCTCTACACCGCCTACACCTTCGTGGCGGTGCCCGCCCTGCTCTGGGGCGCGGGCGCGATGGGCTTCTTCGCGGTCCCGTACACGATCGTGGTCTATCCGATCGTCTTCCTGGTACTGCTCCGCCTCTGGTCCATCTCGCACGTGCACGGCTTCGTGACCCCGGCCGACTTCGTCCGGGCCCGCTTCGGCTCCCCCACGCTCGCGCTGCTGGTCGCGATCACCGGCATCGTCGCGACGATGCCCTACATCGCCCTCCAGCTCGTCGGCATCGAGGCCGTGCTGAAGTCGATGGGCATCACCGGCCACCTGCCGATCATCATCGCGTTCGCGATCCTGGCCGCGTACACCTACCAGTCGGGCCTGCGCGCCCCCGCGCTGATCGCGTTCGTCAAGGACACGCTGATCTACATCGTGATCCTGGTCGCGATCTTCGCGATCCCCGCCCAGATCGAGGGCGGCTGGTCGGGGATCTTCGACGCCGCCCAGGAGAAGTTCGCCGCCAGTCCCGCGCCCGGCGACGGCATCCTGCTCAACGCCAACAACCAGCTGCAGTACGTCACGCTGGCCCTGGGGTCGGCGCTCGCGCTCTTCCTGTACCCGCACAGCATCACCGGCATCCTCGCCTCCAAGAACCGCGACGTGATCAAGCGGAACATGTCGGCGCTGCCCGCCTACAGCCTGCTGCTCGGCCTGATCGCGCTGCTCGGCTTCATGGCCATCGCGGCCGGCATCCAGCCCATCGGCAAGGACAACAACACGATCGTGCCGCAGCTGTTCGACAAGATGTTCCCCGACTGGTTCGCCGGCGTCGCGTACGCCGCGATCGGCATCGGCGCGCTGGTCCCGGCGGCCATCATGTCCATCGCCGCGGCGAACCTGTTCACCCGCAACATCTACAAGGAGTACCTGAAGCCGGACGCGAGCGACGCCGACGAGGCCCGTGTCTCGAAGATCACCTCGCTGCTCGTCAAGGTCGGCGCGGTGCTGTGCATCCTGTTCCTGGACACCGGCTTCTCCATCGACCTGCAGCTCATCGGCGGCGTCATCATCCTGCAGACGCTCCCGTCGGTGGCGCTCGGCCTCTACACCCGCTGGTTCCACCGCAGCGGCCTGATCGCCGGATGGGTCGCCGGCATGGGGGCCGGGATGCTCCTGCTCTACAACATCGGCAACCCGGCCACCGGCAAGCTGCACTTCGCCGGGTCGGCGTTCCCGCTGGAGAAGCTGGGCCTGGACACCAAGATGACGATCTACGCGGGCATCCTCGCGCTCGCGGTCAACCTGGCCGTCGCCGCGCTCGGCACGGTCATCGCGCGCGCCATGAAGTCCTCCGACGGCGTCGACGCCACCCAGCCCGACCACTACTTCGCCGACGAGGGCGACCCCAGGATCAAGGATCTCGACCTCGCCCCCCACTGACCCACCGGACGCGCCGCCCGTTCCTGGCGGCCAGAACCTCAGCAAGGACCGGGACCCCGGAGGATCACCCACCGGGGTCCGGAACCGAGCGCGGGGGGAGAGCCTGCCCGGCTCTCCCCCCGCGCCGCTTTGTCGCGTTATCCGCCGGCCGGGGCGCGCAACTGCGCGATCAGCGCCTTCCCGTCCCGGACGAGCACGTCACGCGCCGCGGTGTCGGGCACCCAGAGCTTGAGGCGGGCGAGCGTCACGAAGACCTCCAGCGAGGCGATCGCGAGCTGCTTCCTTCCCGCCTCCGCGTGCTTCCTGGCCTGGTCGAGCTGGACGCCGAGCAGGACGCCCCGCACCGAGCCCTCCGCCTTGAAGCGGTCGAGGAGATTCCGCACGTCGGCGAAGGAGGTCGTGACCTCGAACGCGACGGTCTGCTTCGTGACGTGACCCGCCTCGTCCTTCGCGGTGACGGTCAGCGTGTGCGCGCCGAGCGCCAGCTTGGACAGGGCGAGCGGCTTGCCGGAGACCACCTGCAGGTCGCCGACGGCCGCCGTCACGCTCGCCACCCCCGACGTCGCGTCGGCCGCCGAGAAGACGGGCGTGACGAACGCGGAGTCGCCGTACTTGCCGGGCTCCACCCCGCTCACGGTCAGGACCGGGACGGTCTTGTCGATCTTCGCCGTGACGGTGCCGACCTGCGAGACGTTGCCCGCGTTGTCGGTCGCCCGGTAGCGCACGGTGGCCGTGCCGTCGGCGGTCAGGGTGACCGGGTTGTTGGCGTTCAGCCACGTCGTGCCGCCGTTGAGCGAGTACTGGCGGCTCGCCACCGTGCCGTTGTCGGTCGCGGTGACCGTCAGCGTGACGTTGCCGGTGTACCAGCCGTTCTCCCCGCCCGGCTCGGCCGGGGCGAGCGTGGCCGACACGGTCGGAGGCGTCTCGTCGGAGACCCCGCCGCCCTGGAAGGTGAACCCGTCGACCTCCACGCCGCCGGTCGAGGTGACGTAGAGCTTCCCGCTGCCCGTCGGGGCGCCGGTGAGCGAGGTGTCCACGCTCTGCCAGCCCGATCCGGCGGGCACGGTGACGGTGGCGAACGGCTCCGCGGTCGCCGAGTCCCAGCGCAGGGACAGCGTTCCCGCACCGGAGGCGCGGGTCCTCACGCCGGTGACGCCGGCGAAGTTCACCGGGTCGTACGCGATCCAGTCCCCGGCGTCGAACGACGTGATCTTCGCCAGGCCGGACGCGCTCTCGTCCTCCACCCTGGTGACGCCGCTGCTCGCGTCCGCGTGCTCGGCCTGCAGTTCCTTGGGGTTGAGGATGAGCGTGGCGTCGCCGAGCGCTCCGGGGATGTCACCGGCGCCGTTGTCCCGGTAGCTCACGACGACGACGCCGAAGATGTTCTCGGTCTCGCCGTGCTCGGGGGCGTCGGCGGGTGTCGGCCAGGCTCCCGAGCATCCGGAACCGAGGGTCTCCGGATGCGCGTGCGCGTCGTGGCCGAGGCCGAAGGTCCACTGCACCCGGCCGCACACCGGGGTGTCGCCGTCCTCCTTGTCGGAGACCTTGATCTGGAACGGCACCGCGTCGCCCCAGTTGAAGAAGGAGCCGTTGCCCGGCGTCTGGATGGTCACCTCGGGCGCGGTGTTGCCCACGGTGATCTCGGTCGAGGTGAGCCCGAACCTGCCCTGCGCGTCGGTCACGCGGAGCCTGGCGGCGTACTGCCCGAGCGCGGGGTAGGTGTGCGAGGCCGTCACGCCGGTGGCGTCGAAGGTCCCGTCGCCGTCGAAGTCCCACTCGTGGCGCAGCGCGCCCGGCTCGGCGTCGGTGGACGTCTCCGCGCTGAACGCGACGGTCAGCGGCGCGGCGCTGCTCGACGTCGGCTTGGCGACGATCCTCGCCTGCGGCGTCTTGTTCCCCTCGGCGTAGTCGATGCGGTAGAGGCCCGCGTCGGGGTTCGCGCGGAAGAAGCCGTCGCCGTAGTCGAGCACGTACAGCGACCCGTCGGGACCGAACTCGATGTCCATCGGGCTGTCGGTGATCGGCATCGCCGCCGTGGTCAGCGCGCTGTTGGGCAGGAAGTGTTCGAGCTTGGTCACCGGCCCGTCCGACCCCGTCACGGTGAACGCCGCGAGGTAGTCCTGGGAGAACTCGCCGAAGAAGAACTTCTTGTCCCAGTACGCCGGGAACTTCGTCGTCGACGGGTTCGCCGCGTCGTAGTGGTAGACGGGGCCGCCCATCGGCCCCTGGCCGCCCGCCGGCTCGAAGTCGGTGAGCCCGGCCCACTCCGCGGGCTGGTGGGTGTTGTTGTCGCCGTAGTAGAGGTCCGCCGGGGTCGCGGCCGGCAGCTTGTCGACGCCGGTGTTCCAGCGGGAGGTGTTCGTCGGCCCTCCCGCGCAGTCGAACCACTCGCGCGGCGTCGAGGTCGCGAAGTTCCAGTCGTTGTAGTTGAAGTTGTTCCCGGTGCAGTAGGGCCAGCCGCTGTTCATCGGCTTGTCGATGGGGGTGACGTTCCACTCGACGTAGCCCAGGGGCCCGCGGGCGGGGTCGGCCGCCCCGGCGTCGGGGCCGTAGTCGCCCCAGGAGACCGTACCGGTCACGTCGTCGACGTCCATCCGGAAGGCGTTCCGCACGCCCGTCACGAAGATCTCAGGACGCGTCTTGGCCGTTCCCGGCGGGAACAGGTTGCCGGCCGGGACGGTGTAGGTGCCGTCCTCCTTCACCGTGATCCGCAGGATCTTGCCGCGCAGGTCGTTGCTGTTGCCCGCGCCGCGCCGCGCGTCGAGCCCGGGGTTCATCCCGGGGGCGTCGTTGTTGGGCGCCATGCCGTTGGCCCCGGGCGTGCCCGCGGGGGTGTTGTCACCGGTGACGAGGTAGAGGTTGCCCGCGGCGTCCCAGTCCACGTCGCCCGCGACGTGGCAGCACTGCCCGCGCTGCGCCTCGACCTTGATGATGACCTGCTCGGTGGACAGGTCCAGCGCGTCACCGGTCCACTTGAACCGCGACAACTGGTTGTAGCCCTTCCACTGATTCCAGTACGACTCGTCCGCGCCCGCGGGCAGCGAGTTGGGCGCCGACCCGGTGGGAGTCGTCTCCGGGTACGGCGCCGTCATCGTCTTGGGCGCGTAGTAGACGTAGACCCACTTGTTCTCGGCGAACTCCGGGTCGATCGCGATCGTCTGGAGACCGTCCTCGGAGTTCGCGTAGACGGGGATCGTGTTGATGACCTTGGTGACGCCGGTGCTGCCGTCGGTCAGGCGGATGTCGCCGTTGCGGGCGGTGTGCAGGACCCGCTTGTCGGGCAGGACCGCCAGGTCGATCGGCTCGCCGACGTTCTTGGTCAGCGTGATCTTCTCGTAGTTCGACCAGTCCGTGGGCGCGGCCAGGACGCCGGCATGGGCCTGTACGGGGGCGGTGCCGGGCACCGCCAGGGGGAACAGCAGGGCGGCCAGTGCTCCACCGAGCATGGCGCGGGTACGCTTCAACTTCCTGAGCCTCTTCTTCAGGGGGGTGTCAGGACAGGGCGGGCCGCCACGCGTGCCGCGGCAACGGCTTCGATCACGTGGCGGTCCGCCGAACCCGTCTCCGGGTTCTTTTCCGAGGTGCTCTTCGAGGGGCTTCTGAGGAGTTCGCCCGGTCGTCCGCCGGGCTCTCAGCGGCGGCGGCGCAGGGCGGCCAGGTTCTTGTAGCTGAGCTCGGAGTACTGGAGCGAGCGGCCCGGCTCCTCGGCCCCTCCGGGCGCGTTGTCCTGCTCGTACATCGGGTTGTGGCGCCGCTCGATGTCCAGCTTGGAGAAGAAGGCGCGGTAGTCGATGTCACCGGTGCCGAACGGCACCATGTCGTAGCCGTTGCCGGTCGCCGTGTTGGCCTTCCCGTCCTTGGCGTGGAACAGCGGGAAGCGCTTCTCGTTCTGTCGTACGAGTTTCAGCGGGTCGAAGATGTCGGCCCGGGTGGAGCCGTCGCGCGCGACGTACGAGCGGTGCTTGTACTGCGCCACGTGCGCCCAGAAGATGTCCATCTCGAGATAGACGTGCCTGCGGCTGGTGATCCGCAGGAAGTACTCCAGCTTCCTGATGCCCGACGAGCGGGTGGGCCGGCCGAGTTCGTCGAGCGGGCCCTCGTCGAGGAGGAAGCCGTACGCCGCGTCGTGGTTGTGCGTGTACAGCTTGAGCCCGGCGGCCGAGGCGATCGAGCCGAGACCGTTCCACTTCTGGGCGGCGAGGTCCCAGTCCGCCTTGTAGGCGCTGTTGGTCGGGTCGCCGCCGGTGCCCACGTGCTCCATGCCGAGGATGTTGGCGATCTCCAGGGTCCGCTTGAAGCGGTCGAGGTCGGCCTCGGTGAGCGGCCACGAGCCGGGGATGAAGCCGTGGTTGCCCTGGGCCTTGAGCCCGTTGTCGTCGAGCCACCGGCGCAGCAGCTTGGCACCCTCGACGGTCTCCAGGTCGGCCCCGCCCTCGGCGTTCGCGTGCTGGCGGTAGCCGGCGAACTCCACCTGCTTGTAGCCGATCCGCGAGAGCTCCTCGAACACGCGCCGGAAGCCGGCCGGCAGGCTCGTGTTCGCCGCCGGGTCGCGGGAGATCACGTCACGAACCGTGTAGAGGATGATGCCCCGCTTGGCCTCGGGCACCAGGGCGTTCCGGTCGCCGTGACCGTGGGCGTGACCGTGTCCGCGCTCCTGGTCGCCACCGGGGGAGGCGTACGCGGCCGACGCGAGCGGGCCCACCGCCGAGACGGCGGCCACCGCGGTGACTCCCGTCGTGGCCGCGAGGAACTGGCGGCGGTTCAGTCCGAGCCTGCGGCGCAGCGCGCCCGCGACCTCGTCGATCTCTTCTTCGTGTGCACTCATGGTTTCCTACCTCCGTCTGGGTGGATGGAGCCCCGTGATCCCCGATGCCTCAGCCGAGTGACCGCCGACTCCTTTCCGCCGCAGGTCGGGGCCCCGCCCGGCGGATCACCTCTCCGAGGAGATCCGCCCGCGAACGCCGCCGGCCGACTCACTGCGCTCTCTTGATGTTGTGCGGAGAACTTGGCGTGGAAGTTACGCGCCTTCTGACGTTTTTGGAAGAAGTTTTGTCATGATCAATTTAACTTTCTACGATCGACGACCGAAGTCACCCCGGTGCGCGACCCCGTCCACCGGACCCCGAGAGACCGCCGAATGGTGGATCTTCCCTGATGGATCGGGGTGGCCGCCTCCCAGGGCGCCGCAATAGACTTGGTTTGTAACGATATGAGCAGATAACACTCTCGGACGGCCCGCCTCGACGCCCGTACTCGGCCGGACCTGCGGGCTCGCCGATCAACGAGTGGGCCGCCTCGCCACGAACGGTCACGGGGCCTGTTCAGCGGATACTTTGGTTGAGAAGGCGAAAAGTTTCGCTCATAATCGGCAGAACCGTTGGTTCACCCATCGGGCGACACGTCGAGCGGCATCGAGCAGGACCTCGGGTGACACACCAGGTGGCGTACCAGAAGACATCAAGTGACACACCAGGTGGCACCTCGGGTAGCACGGACCGCCGGGCGTCTCGCCGACGGGCGAGACCGGAACCGGCCGGCACCGGACCTTCATCCGAAGACCTGGCCCCACCAGGCGGGCTTTCCCATTCGCCGCGCCGCTTGTAGCGTCTTGACGTCCTTCCCGCCCGGAGGCGGAGGTTTCCGCGCTCGAGGTTCCCGCGCTCGAGGAGAAGTGATGGTCCCGGCGAGGAACACGAGGAACGAGAAGGGAAACGCCGGATGCGCGCGGCCGGACTCGGAGCCATCTCACTGGTGATCGCGCTGACCTCCTGCGCCCCGGCGCCCGGCGCCGCCCCACCGGCCTCTCCCTCGGCGACGAGCCCCGCGCCCGTGTCCCCTTCGCCCTCCTCCGAGCGGCCGGATCCCCCCACGAAACCGGGCCCGGCCGGCTCGGCCTCCGCCCTCCAGGCGATCGCGGAGGACCTGGTGGCGGCGGCAGGTTCCCCGGGGGCCGTCGTGCACGTCCGTGACGACGGAAAGGTCCAGGAGGCCGCCGCGGGGTTCGCCGACCCGGCGACGCGCACCCCGATGCGGGTCGACCACCGCTTCCGGATCGCGAGCATCACCAAGACGTTCACCGCGGCGATCACGCTCCAGCTGGTACGCGAGCGGCGGCTGGCCCTCCGCGACACGCTCGGCGAGCTGCTTCCCGGGGTCCTTCCCGGTGCCGGCCGGGTGACCGTGGAGCAACTGCTCAACCACACCAGCGGGATACCGGACTATCTCACCGACTCCCGCTTCATGGACGCCATCGTCGACGGCGGCATGTACACACGCGACTGGCCGCCGCGGGAACTGCTCGGCTACGGCGGCAAACCGGGCAGAAGCGGGGTGAACCGCTACTCCAACGGCAACTTCATCCTTCTCGGCCTCATCATCGAGAAGGTCACCGGTCAGAGTTACGCCGAGGTGCTCCGCGAGCGCGTCACCGAGCCCCTGAAACTGCGCGACACCGAACTGCCGCGGGATCTACGGCCACCCGGGCTCGCCACGGGCAGGCAGGGCGACGGTCCCGGGGCGACGGTCGTGAACTCCTCGATCTTCTGGTCCGCGGGCGGGCTGGTGTCGACCGCGGGGGATGTGGGCGCCTTCTACGAGGCACTGTTCGGCGGGAAACAGGCCGTGTCCGGTGGTGAACCCGCCGAGGGATCGGCGCCGAGGCGATTACTCGAGGGGTCCGGGGCCGCGCTGAAGCGCGCGGACGGTCTGGGCGTCTTCGCCGACAGGCTGCCGTGCGGCACCCGGGTGTGGAACCACTCCGGGATGATCTACGGATACTCGGGGGTCGCCATGAGCAGCGAGGACGGCCGGCGCCAGGTGGTGGTGCAGCTCAACTCCCCGGCGGCCGGGCAGGCGATCGCGACGGCGGGAAGGCTCATGTGCCGATGAGCCGCCTGACGGCCGAACGCCCTCCAGGGACTTCTCCGGTCCGGGGAATGATGGGATCTCGGGAGTCTCCCGTTGGAGTTTCCTGTTAGGAAAGCTCCGGAAAGGGCCCTGAAGAGAGCCCCCCAGCAGACCCCAAAACGGGTCGCGGGCAGGCCCCGGAACGGTCCTGGAACGGGTGTCGGGCAGGTCCCGGAAAAGGTTCGGGAAGGGTCGCGGGCAGGGTCCCGGAACAGCCCCGGAAAAAAGGGCCGGGACATGACTGAGGGCCCCCACCAACGGTGGGGGCCTTCAAAAGATTGTCCGGCGGTGACCTACTCTCCCACACCGTCCCCGGTGCAGTACCATCGGCGCTGAAGAGCTTAACTTCCGGGTTCGGAATGTAACCGGGTGTTTCCCCTTCGCCATAACCGCCGTAACCCTATGAAACACACAAACACT